>JAJZBH010000019.1 GCA_021799015.1 Pseudomonadota bacterium | reverse complement strand
GTGCTCCGGGAGGAAGCTGCCCGTTCCGACAACATCAATCGGCGCATGCGCATCGGCCATGACTGTACATTTCTCAACGCCAAATCCAGACGACGCGATAATCTTTACCCGCGGGAACCCCGCTTCGTCTAACACCTCACGAAGCCGCCAGATTGCCGCGGCAGAAACGCCTGTGCCAATCAAGGCTCGCAACTCGCTTGGACTTCGGTACCGCCGCATCACTTCCGGAACGTGCCGTTCGAGAACGGCATAACTAGCCTGAGGATCTAGGCTTTCCATAAACCGCCCGCCATGTGTATCAAGCCTGATCGATACAAGGCCATTATCGGCCATACCAGAAAATCTTCTGCAAACAGCGAGGGTATCGCTGATCTCCAACCCAAAATAATCGACCAGCGCCGCAATAGGTTCATCGGGGAACACCTCGTGAAACATCTCCACTGCGCGTAGCGTTGAACCGGCGTAGCCGACCAATCCATGCGGCATCGTTCCAAAACCGCGGGACGTCCCAAAATAATGCGCGGTCGAGTCATTCGCGTTGCCAAGAAAGCCTTTTGCCCCTTGTTTCTGCGCAGCACGTGACCCAACAGATGCCGCGTACGCCATCATCTCCTGCATTTCCGCGCCCGCACAATGCCGAGCATCCATTGCCAGAAACCCGGTGCCCGGTAATGCGAGGCACATCTGATACGCATTCAGAGCGGCCACACACGCGGCGCCGATCTTTTGGAGAAGAATCGTCTCAAGATCAACCAACTGAAGGAAGCTGCCGGTGACGTACGCGAGTGGCTCACCAGCACCAACCCATTCTCCTTCAGCGCGTGGCAGGTCCAGCTTAAACTGCACCCCACGTGCGGTGCCAACCTCATCAAGCCACGTGGCCATTAGCCACGGTGCGGAAAGGACGGGACGACGCAAGAAAATTGCGTAGGTGACCGTGCTGTCGCCAAACCGCGCGACGATTTCCTTGGTGCGATTGAAATATGCGTCTGTTCGTGCGGCAACGGCGTAGTCGCCACTACGCTCTGCGGCTTTTATCATCCCGCTTACTGCGCCGCGATGTCGTTACGCTCCGGTATGCGCCGTGCCTTCAACTCCGCAGCGATTTGAAATGCCAGTTCGAGCGCCTGTTCCGCATTCAGTCGTGGATCACAAAATGTGTGATACCGGGTTGCCAAATCCGCCTCCGAAAGCTGGCGCGCGCCGCCGGTACACTCGGTAACGTCCTGCCCAGTCATTTCCACGTGAACACCGCTCGGTACCGTGCCTTCAGCTTGATGGACATCAAAGAATCCACGGACTTCCGCCAGGATCGCCTCAAAGCGTCGTGTCTTAACTCGCTCTGCTGTCGTGATCGTATTGCCGTGCATTGGATCACACACCCACAACACCCGCCGCCCTTCCCGCTTCGTCGCTCGTAACAATTTCGGCAATTTCGCCGCCACCTGCTCGGCTCCCATGCGTGAAATGAGCGTCAGGCGGCCAGCTTCATTTCCGGGATCCAGTCTCTCGATCAGCCCCAGAAGATCATCCTCCTGAACACTCGGCCCGACTTTCAGGCCGATCGGGTTTCTGATCCCGCGCATGAACTCTACGTGGGCTCCGTCAACCTGCCGAGTTCTATCTCCGATCCAGATGAAATGGGCGGAGCATGCGTAATAGTCATTCGTAGTCGAATCCACGCGCGTCAACGCCTGTTCGTATGGAAGCAGCAGCGCCTCATGGCTTGTATAGAAATCGGTTTCGCGTATTTGCGGCGTCGACTCGCTGGTCATGCCGCACGCCGCCATGAAGTGCAGCGTCTCGTCGATTCGGGACGCGAGATCCTGGTACCTTTCGGCCAGCGGTGAGCGGCGAACAAAATCAAGGTTCCACCGATGCACCTCGTGCAGGTCGGCGTAACCACCAGAGGCAAAGGCTCGGAGTAAGTTCAATGTCCCCGCGGACTGAAAGTAACCGAACTCCATTCGTGCTGGATCGGGTACGCGCGCACCGGCCGAGAACTCCGGGCCATTGATAATATCTCCCCGATACGAGGGCAGAGACAGATCACCCACGGTCTCGGTGTCCGAGCTGCGCGGCTTGGCGAATTGTCCGGCCATCCTACCCAGCTTGATCACTGGCACGGAACCGCCAAAGGTTAACACCACCGCCATCTGTAGAAGAACGCGGAATGTATCGCGGATGATATTCGCGTTAAAATCCCCGAAACTCTCCGCACAATCGCCGCCTTGCAAAACAAAGGCTTTTCCCTCGGCAGCCAGTGCTAGAGACGCCCTCAACCGTCGCGCCTCGCCAGCAAAAACCAGTGGCGGGTAACCGTGCAGCCGTGCTTCCATTGCTCTCAACGCCACCTGATCGGGATAGGAAGGCGTTTGCCGGATAGGCTTCGTACGCCACGAATCCGGCGTCCAAGCAAGATCTGATGAGTTGATTTGAGTCTCTACGCCCATGATATACTCCTCAGCCGGCAGGTATAGCGCCGAATGTGTTGATGATGCTACTGCGGGCTCAGACGGCAGAAGGAGCAATGCCTCTTGCTGGGGCAACGCGGCGAATCTCTGGGACTCAGACTATCAGCGCCCCCCGACGGGTGTTCAGCGAAAGCTTCTAATGGTCGGCCAAATGAAGCGAGTCTCTACCAAATTCCGTGTTGTAGCGCGGATCGGACCAAACACATCATTCTTCTCCCGCGCTTCGTCCGCCAACGACCCGCGTCTCCGTGCGTAGTGTGACAAACTCTTCCGCCGCAGTCGGATGAATGCCGAGTGTCCGATCATAATCTGGCTTCGTGGCACCTGCCGTCATAGCCACGGCCAGACCCTGAACAATCTCTGGTGCATCCTCGCCTATCATATGCGCACCGATGACGACATCACTATCACCATCCACAACAAGTTTCATCATCGTTCGTCGGTGCTTTCGCCCGGAAAGCGAATGCCGCATCGGCGTGAACTGCGTCAGGAAGATTCTTGATCCGGACGGAGCCGTATCTTCGCCTACGCCGACCGTCGCAACCGGTGGAATCGAAAAAACCGCGGTCGGCACATTAGCGAGCGAAACATGGCGGGCCTTGCCACCAAAGAGCGTATCGGCAAGTGCATGCCCTTCGGCGGTAGCGACAGGTGTGAGATTCAACCGATCGGTTACGTCGCCGAGGGCGAAAATATGTGGGACACTGGTCTGGTACCGCGCATCAATTGGGATAGCGCCACTCGGCGTAACTGCAACCCCAGCACGCTCGAGGCGCAGCCGGGCTACATTGGGTGCCCGGCCGGTTGCCATCAAGACGCAATCTGACTCGATTTGCGTGCCGTTTGTCAGGACAACTGCCCGCCGGTTTCCTGTGAGAGGCTCGATCCACGCCAGCTGCGCAGATGGGTGCAAAATTATGCCATTTGCCACCATGGCCTCGGCCAAGGCGCTACGAAGATCCGGATCAAAACCACGCAACGGCATAGGTTGCCTGTATACCAGCTCAACATGCGATCCTAATCCTGCAAACACGCTGGCAAATTCGACCGCAATGTAACCGCTTCCAACGATCACGATCCGCTCTGGCCGGTCGGGAAGATGAAAAAGATCATCAGACACGATTGCGTGTTCGCCCCCCGGAACATCCAGCCGCGTTGGCACTGCGCCCGTGGCAATCACGATGCGATCTGCGCGAACATACTCGCCACCGACTTCCACCGTATGGGGATCCGAGAACCGCGCATAGTCATCAAAAACCACAGCTCCTGATCGATCCAGCAGATGACGGTAGATCTCAGCCAGCCTCTCGATTTCACGATCTTTTGCTGCAATCAGGCGGGTCCAGTCATGCGAGTGTTCGCTCGCATCCCAACCGAAACCCACCGCATCATCAAAAGCGCCGCGGTATTCTGCCGCCATCACCATCAGCTTTTTTGGGACGCAGCCAATATTGACGCATGTTCCTCCCCAGAATCGTCCCTCCGCGATTCCGACGCGGGCTCCGTAGCCGGCCGCGATACGCCCCAGTCGGACACCGGCAGACCCACCTCCAATAACGAAGAGATCGAATTGCTGTACCATCAGTTAGCTCCAACCCACATCGGCCCTCTGACATAGCCCCTGTCAAAACCCGGCCTCGTAAAACGCCTTTTCCAGATTGGTGATCAATGCTTCACGATCCAGGTCTTTTGGCAACGGTGGCCACACCTTGATGTGGATTGTTCCTGGTCGTTTACGAAATGCCTTCCTCCCCCAGAGCCGTCCGGAGTCAGTCGACACCGGAACGACCGGGGCGTCACTTGCCCGTGCTAACGCCACAATTCCCGGCTGCAGTTTGCCGCGTGTCGCGGGAGCGACCCTCGTACCCTCGGGAAAGATGACGATCTGCCGTCCTGCCTTCAGCGCACCAGTCACCTTCTCGACCAAACGGCGGAGCGCTTTGCCTCCACCGGTACGATCCAGCGCGATCTGCCCGGACGGAACAATGAGCGGGCCAAAGAGCGGTAGTTTTGTCAGCTCCTCTTTGAGCACATAGCTTGGCTTTTCAAGCATTGTTAGCCATACCAACGTATCGAACGCCGACTGATGTTGGGCTGCCAGAATGGCGCCACCGGGCGGAATATTCTCAAGTCCCGCAACTTCGACACGGATACCACAAAATAGCCGCAGTGCAGCTAGCACCATGCGCGCCCACGCCTGGCCGTACGGTAACAACCGGTCGGGAGCAAATCGTCTTAGTACGTGCCCCCAAACGCTGCCGATTGCGGCACTACCGAACAGAATAATGTAGAAAACCACTGACCCAATCAGAAACATTACATATATATCCTGATATTCTGCGCAGCAAACCCGCCAAGGCCAACGCGCACCGTCAGATATTTTGTGTACTCGGTAACGAGTAGACGCAACATCTGCCAACTGTCCACCGGTGGCACCCGCAGAACCGGCTCGGGCTTGAGTTGGATCCCGGGCAGATGCCGCCGGAACTCCAGCAGCGCGCGAGGCATGTGGTAATTTGCCGTAACGATAATTAGCGAATGGAGATGGTAGCGCGAGACCCATGCGGCTGCTTCCAGAGCGTTGCCGCGAGTCGTGGCTGCATCGTGGCCAATCGTGATTCGTGGAGCATCTGCAACCGCATTGATCCCGTCGCGGGGCGTAAAATCGCCAAGATTCGTGCCGGCGCCAGCCCCGGAAATAAGCAACCTCGGTGCTGCCCCTGCCACAAGCAGTTCCAATCCAAGCTTAACCCGGTCACGTCCCCCCGTCAGCACAACTATTCCATCTGCATGAGGCATCGGCACGACTGGCCCTTCCATGGCAACACAACCGGCAAACCAGAGGAAGCCAAGGAACCAGGCCATCGCCAGCACACCAACCGCGATAGCTAATCCTCGCGTCACGAGTCGGGTGCGGCGTAAATATGGCGGCCGACGCCGGCGCCGTGTCCACGCGCGCATGTCAACTCAACCGACGCAGCCAGCCATGCACGGTTACCTGGGTCGCAGCCCAGCCGATCATCGCCGCGGCAACGGTGAATATCAATGGCCCTGCCAAGAATACAGCCGGCAATATGTCGAGGGTTATCCGCAATCGCGATAGAGCGCCTTCAGCATGGGGGAACCCGCTAGACTCAGAAAAGCCAGCAGCCAGACTACCAAGCCAGATTAAGGCGGGAAGAGATGCGAGAGCACCGTACAGCCCGCCAAGTGCGGTCAGGTGCATTGCTCGTGCTGCGAATTGATGTGCGATGTCGGCGTCCTGCGCTCCGAGGCCATGGATGATTTCGATTGCCTCCCGACGCTGCGCAAGACCGGCACGCACCGTCACGATGACTACAGAAGCAGCCACCAGAGCGACCAGGATCAGAACGGCGAAAGCGCATGCACGCAACGAGTTTGTTAGGGCCACAAGGCGGCCGGACCACCGCTGGCCTGACTCAACCAAGGTTTTTGGTGCAACAGCTGATAGCTGTTTCGTCAAGGCGGCTATCGTGGGCGTCGGGGATACGGAATGGGCGACGATTACGCCCGGCAGAGCAATCGGAAATGTCGCTCCCTCGTCACTGCCAAGCCATGGTTTGACCATATGGGCCAGCTCCGCATCTGAAAGGATCCGTGCGTCGATGACCTTGCCCGACGAGTCCAGTAGCCGCTTTGCTGCAGTGACCCGTGAAATTTTCTGTGCTCCCGGTAGGGCCTCAACGGCTGGCGCACCTGGATCCGGAACTTCAATAATCAAGAGCTTGCGAGCTCCACCAAGCCAGTGAACAGCGAGCTGCCCTGCGGCGAAATTACCAGTCAACGCAAGCGCAGCAAGAAAACTCATAGCTGCCACTACGAATGGCAGCAGGCGGTCGGACATCGCTCCGCGCAGCCCGATTCGATCTGCTCTTCCGGAAATTCCCCGCTTAACCATGACGTATGAGCCGTCCCGCACGCAATTCCATGACTGGCGCCGAATACCGTGCGATCAATCCATGATTATGCGTTGCCACAACGATCGTCGTGCCAAGCTTATTCAGTGCCGTAATCAGGTGTAAAAGACGATCCGCCTGTTCGTCGTCCAAGTTTCCGGTCGGTTCGTCGGCCAGAAGGATCGAAGGCCTGGCGACGACAGCGCGCGCGATTGCAATACGCTGCTGCTCACCTCCAGAAAGCTCGTCCGGTCGATGTTCAAGACGCCCCGCTAGCCCGACCCAACGCAACAATTCGGTCACGTCGGCGTGGAGCTGCCGCTCACTGCGCCGTGCCAAGCGCAAAGGAAGCGCCACATTGTCATATGCCGACAAATGGCGCAGCAGCCGGAAATCCTGATAGACGACACCGATCCGCCGACGCAGCAGCGCCTTGCGTCGGCGGTTCAGTCGTGATGGGTCCTCACCGAGCAACTCTACCCGACCCGTGGTAGGCGGAAGCGCCAAATACATCAGCTTGAGAAGCGATGTCTTCCCTGCCCCGGATGCGCCAGTCAACCAACGAAATCCTCCGGGCTCGATCTCGAAACTCACGCTCGCCAATGCGGTTGCGTCCGCTGGATGCTGGGCGCGAAGAGGCGAGGCAATGTGCCGATAATCCAGACCGACGTCAAAGAACCGGATCATAGGTTTGTCTCTGCCGCGATCATCCGCTCAAGAGCAAGGGCGATGTGCACGCGTTCGCAGCCTAATCCTCATATTGTTGCGCATTTTCTGCATTAATGTCATCGATAAGACATGCGTGTGACCTGTCCCTATTGCCGAACGCCCTATCGATTGCCGGAAACCGTTTCTAGCAGGCTGCCCGCTATTCTCCGGTGTGCGAAGTGCAAGCAACGATGGCGAGTCACCGCCGATCCATTGGAGCCTGCTCCCAGCACGACATCTCTCGCCGTTCCTCCGGCGCCACAGCCTTGGTCGCCAAACAATCCAGCTTCGGAGCTCCTACGGAAACCCGGCCCCACCCCCCCTGTGCCGGCACCCGAATCCGCGGAAGCGCCGGTGGACACTCTAACCACACCTGAAGTCGATCTGCCTTTAGACTCGGGCAGCGGCGGCGGCGAGCAACGACGCCGCAGCCACATGACTGCAGCACGAGAAGACGAATCGGCAATTACAGGTACCGCAGGCGCCCCGGCGGCAGAACAACCCGATGCTAAGTCAGTCGCTGACCCTGGCGCTAGAGATACTGTTTCGGGCGCGTCCGGCCAGTCTGATTTGGCGAATTTCGGTTCCGTTGCCTCTCATGCCGATACCGCGAAAGCGGAGGGTATGAAAGACTCGACACTGAACCGTCTCACCGAGCCAAAATCGGACGCCGAATTACATCGTGCCCCGATCGCCGAAACAGAAAAACAGCCGGCCGTCCCACATATTGGGGAATACTCTGCACGCACGCCAGCATTATCGCAAAGGGTCGTTTCGCGTGCTGCAGGTGCCGGCGTGCTCTGGATCGCTTTAATTCTGGCAGTCTCGTTCATAATCGTTTTGATTGTTTTGCTACGTGACCCAATCAGTCACTTTTGGCCGTGGAGTCTTCGGCTATACCGTGCGTTGGGACTGATGACGTCGCCGGTACGGGGATCTTGACCGATCTTATCACATGCGTGAGTGCTGCGAAGATGGTTCAGCCGAGAGTTACCCTCGACTCTCATGTCGACATTCCATGGCCCAGTAGAAACGACTTCCGTGCCGACAGTAATCGGGCCGTCGACATCCCGAAGTTGCAACGTGGAGGCATCAACGCCGTCTGCTTCGCCGCATATGTTCCGCAGGGCCCTCGCAATTCAGCTGGGACCCAGCGCGCGGGCGAACGCACCTTGGCGATGCTCGAGGAAATCCGGACAATGGCGGCAATGCCGGGAATGGCGTATGCGACGGATGTCGCCGAAATCCGCGCCGCGTCAGCCCGCGGCGACATCGCCGTTCTCGCAGCGGTTGAGAACGGAACAGCGCTAGGTGGCAACCCAGACCTGATTGAGAAATTCAGTGCCCTTGGTGTCCGCTATGTCACGCTGACCCATAACGGGCATAATGCGTTAGCCGACTCTGCTATCCCCCGCCGCGACCTTGGCGACTCTGACATAGAGCATGACGGACTGTCCCCGCTCGGCCGAATGATGATTAAGCGTATGAACGATCATGGGATCATGATCGACGTCAGCCATGCCTCGAAGCGCACTATGATGCAGGCAGCCAAGCTGTCCCGCGCACCAGTAGTGGCCACTCACTCATGCGTCCGCGCTCTGTGCGACCACCCTCGCAATCTCGATGACGAACAGCTTAGAGCCATTCGCGATGTTGGTGGTGTCATACAGATCACATTGGTTCCAGGGTTCCTGCGTCCCAATGCCAAGGCTGCCGATGTCAGCGTCAATTCCGTTGTAGATCATATCCAGTATGTCATTGACATTATCGGTATATTTCATGTTGGGATCGGAACGGATTTCGATGGAGGTGGTGGCGTCGCCGGCTGCGCGAGTGCTGCAGAATTGCCCGCGCTAACCGCCGCACTGCGGGCGCGCGGCTATCCTGAAGACGCAATCGAGCAAATTTGGGGTGGTAACTTTTTGCGTACGCTTGAAGCCGCCGAATCAGCGGCCATACATGTCAATCCGCGCGCAGGCGTTTCCAGTCGCAGCGTTTGAGCGCCCCACGCAGATTCTTGCGGGCCGCCGCGGCATTTCTGCCAAGAGCAACAAACGCAGAAACGTCCCGAGGTGATCGAATCGCATGGCGAAGGATGACGCCGAAGCGGATACGGCCGGTGCTATCAAGAGCGCTTTCGACAATGTTCGGCAGGCTCACCCAAGCAGGGTCTGCAATCGCGCGCAGAACCGCAAACGGCAATCCAGCGTTCGTAGCAACGCGAGCAACGGCACCGGATTCGAGATCAATTGCACTGGCTCCGGATGCCGTAAAAAGGCTCGACTTTTCGGCCGCCGAACACACGACCCGTTCTCCCGCCAATACGGTCTCACAATTTGCGCCGCCAAATGCATCGAGAAGTTCGGGATCTACCGCAAACTGCGACCCAGCGCTACTAACGCCACGCGGCCGCAGAATGGTCCCGGGAGCAAGCAATGGATCAAGACCACCAGCAAGCCCGAAGCTGATCAGTGCCGTAACGCCAAGATTGCACAGCTTGACGGCTGCATCGTGGGCTCCAGTGACCCCACCGCCGCCAGCCCGACAGGGCACGTCATACGGTTCAAGCAGGGCCGCTTCAGCTGCCAGCCCTGTGACAAAACCTGCGTTGAATGTCGGATCCGTCAACGCGGCGCGAGCACCATCACCATCTGACGGTTTTCCATCCGCGGCATCTGCTCAATTTTGGTATCGCTCTCCATATCGTTTCGGATACGTTCGAGGACTTTGACGCCGATTTCCTGGTGTGCCATCTCACGGCCGCGAAAGCGCAACGTCACTTTAACTTTATCGCCTTCATCAATGAAGTTTTTCATCGCACGCAACTTCACCTGATAGTCATTCTCATCGATGTTGGGGCGGACTTTGATCTCTTTGATCTCGACGACTTTCTGCTTCTTGCGGGCCTCGTTCTTTTTCTTCTGCTGTTCATACTTGAACTTGCCGTAATCAAGCAGCTTGCAGACCGGCGGTTCGGCGTTCGGGCTGATCTCGACCAAATCGAGGCCGACTTCGGTAGCGCGGCGCAAGGCCTCACGCACACTAAGAACACCGATCATCTCGCCCTGCGCATCGATCAGTCGGACTTGCGGCACTCGGATATCATCGTTGACCCGTGGACCTTCGCGGCTAGGCGGGGCCGGTGGCAGCGGAATTCTAGCTATGATGTTCTCCTGTCGTTATTATGATCACGTTTCTCTAGACAGAACGACGAGCCGGCGCAACTGAGACCTGCTGCCGCGATCCAAAGCTTTGCTTATAGACCAAAAATCCATCGTAAACAGCATGGAACGAGCATAAAAAGAAGTTCGAATATCGTTTTCGGCGCCAGACCAGTATACGCGGCGAAGAGCCACAGACAGAGCCAGAACGCAGTGGCCATCCCTCCCGCGTAACTGCGGTTCATCCAATTTTGTGCCTTTGCAGCTCAGTCGCGGATTGCCGCAAAAATGCCCCGGCGTGCAGCCGCCAGCTGCCCTAGCCCTCATGACCGCCAGATCAAAGTGTCTCCACGTGCATCGGGAAGCGAGCACAAGACGGCGCCCCTTCGATTTCGCCGGCCGGGTGTGTTACCCCGACCGCGGCTTGGGCACTGTCAATATGAGAGCCTCCACGCTCGGACATGCGTGAGCGGTCAAATTTTTCTTCTTCCGATCCGCCGCGATCCTTGATCTTCGGCAGCCAATCAGCCAAACGGCTAGAAACTCTAATATACTCCCCATTTACATGATTGAAGGGAACGAAATATCATGGCTGACATTGTGCATTTTCGGGCCGGCGATCCGGCACTCGCCGTTTGGCTACCACGGTGTGAGTCGCTGCACCGCCAGCTGCGCACCGACCTTCCTGCCGAATACGCAGACCAGATCGCGAAAATATTAGCAGGTGGAGCAGAACTTGCCCTCCTGCATGAGGATACCATACCCCGTGCGCTCGTGATGTTCCGTTGTTATTTGAATACATTCGATGGCTACCGCTTTTATATCGATGATCTTGTGGCAGATTCTGCAAGCCCAACCGGCGGACACGGGAAAGCCATGTTTGAATGGTGCGAAGCGCAAGCGCGTTCACGGGGCTGCGCGTACATGGCTCTTAGTTCGGGGGTACAGAGGGAACGCGCACATCGCTTTTACTTCCGCCAAGGCATGAGCATCTCGACTTTTGGCTTTCGGAAAAAGCTGTAGATCCAAAGAAAAGGCAAAAAACCCCCGCCGACTATTTCGCGTGTTGCGTGTTACGCCAAAAACACGCACGCGCGCATGTTCTTACATCGCGGCACCTAACGAACCAACTGAACGCTTTGTCTGCCAACTGGATACATCCCTCCGATTGCGTTGCACCGGCCTCCGTGCATCCATTTTCCATTCGGTGACCGCGTCCGGACGCGACGTACATTTCTCCTCCGGGGCCGCGTTGTGGATGGTGTTGAGGCGAGCAAGTCTCAAGCTCTATCGGCAAAACAAGGGCTCCTAACACACGTTATTTTCGTTGCAATACACGACGAGACTCTAAGCCTGCCCTGCAATGGCTGATCGTAGATGAGCCGCGCCAACGCAAAATACTACACTCATTATTGAGGCGAGCATACCCAGATGTTGTTGAAAACTCTGTTAAAACAAAAATTCGTCGTTTAATTTGAGCAAGCCAGAGGCCTCGAGAAGCCGGGCGCGATAGCTTGGGCTGGATTAATGAACGCCGACAACGTCCCAGTGTCCGGAGACAAAAAACCAAAGCGCGCACCTCGCATGAATTTGTATTGATCCATAATAAGGGTACGTTTTTTGTGGAATACGGGTGTCTCTAAAGGAAAGTGGCGCCATTTTCCTGCGGCGACTCAAAAGAGGGTTCGATCTACCGGTTATCATCTGCGACGTTCATCCTAACATGTAAACACGGTAGCGGGCGCGTCTATCCGACCACATGATCGACTTTCCCAAAAAAAACCTGCTTTGCCTCCGAGAGACGCAACAAAAAACGTCCACAAAAAGCTGTTATTTCGACACCACAATGTTCATGCTCACCATCCTCGGCTGAACAGCCGGCAGATTCACGTTATATCTTCCAAGAGCACAACTGCCGGGCTTTCCGAGTCAAGTACCAACCGGCAACAACTGTATCCCGGCTCGGAGGGCCGAGCGCGCCTCCTCATCATTAAACCAGATAAATCTACCAGAATCTGAATAATGCCACCGGACCCTCGCTGAAAAGCAATTCAGGCTGCAACACGGCTGGCACCACCAATCAGTTCGTCCACGACCGCTGCGAGCGGCGGTTTTCGTATATGTCTGCACCTCGCGGATCCATTTTCTGCACGCACGTTCCGAAAAAAGTAAAAAACGAAGAATATTCGTTCGACGTTTCTCCTGCATAGCCATAGCCTGTCGTCGACCCAGGATCGGCGATGCTCCATGCTTGCTTACAGCGCGTCGTTCCAGTCATTGACCGACGTTACGCTGCTCTGCCGGCGTCTTCAATGCCGGAAGTGCCGCATGCCGGTGAAGACCATGGCCACTCCTGCTTTATCCGCAGCTGCGATCACTTCTGCATCACGAATCGAACCGCCTGGTTGGATAACCGCGGTCGCGCCCGCTTCGATCGCTGCCTCAAGGCCATCTGCAAACGGGAAAAATGCATCGGAAGCAACAACCGAACCTGCAATTGCTTTTCCGCCTTTAGAGGCGGCAATGCGTGCAGAATCGACACGACTCATTTGCCCCGCGCCAATGCCAGTCGTCGCAGCAGATTTCGCGTAGACAATAGCGTTCGATTTCACGTGCTTGGCGACCCGGCTCGCAAAAATCAAATCAGCGAGTTCGGTCTCTGTTGGGCGGCGCTGGGTAACAATTCTCAGGTCATCGAGGTGGACCTGACCACAGTCGCAATCCTGGGCAAGAAAACCACCACCAACGCTGCGAATGATGGTTCCGGCGGCAGTCGGATCAGGCACAGCGCCTGCGATCAGTAGCCGCAAGTTCTTCTTTTTAGCCAGAATTTTAACTGCCTCCGGCTCCGCATCTGGCGCGATGATCACCTCAGAAAAAAGGTCCGCCATCTTTTCTGCGACTGCCGCATCAAGCATACGATTGACTGCGATGATGCCGCCAAATGCGCTGACCGGATCGCAGGCTAGAGCACGAGGCCAAGCGTCGGCAAGACCGGTACCCAGGGCCACGCCGCATGGATTGGCGTGCTTGACGATGACAACCGCCGGTTCATCAAACTCAGCAACGCACTCGTAGGCGGCGTCGGTGTCATTAATGTTGTTATACGAGAGTTCCTTCCCCTGCACCTGCCGCGCTGTCGCTACACCCGGCCGGTTTCCGGTTATGTAGAAAGCCGCCGCTTGGTGGGGGTTTTCGCCATAACGCAGAATTTGTCGCCTAGTACCGACGATGCTTCGCCGTTCTGGGAAACGCTCACCGACCTGGCTGGCAAACCAGGACGCGATCGCGGCATCATAGGCGGCGGTGCGGCCAAACGCCGCGCATGCGAATCGGCGACGTTGGTCAAGGGTAGTACCGCCGCTCTCAAGCGCGGCGATCAGATCGGGATATTGGGCCGGATCAGTCAATACCGTAACAAAATCATGGTTCTTGGCGCCGGCACGAATTAGAGCCGGCCCGCCAATATCAATATTCTCTATACACCCCGCGAACTCGGCTCCCTGGGCAACCGCCGCTTCGAACGCATAAAGATTGACTACCAACAGATCAATCGGAAAAATATCATGCCGGTTCATTTCCATAAGATGCTCAGGCAAATCGCGACGGCCGAGCAAACCACCATGAATTTTGGGCACCAAGGTCTTCACTCGTCCATCGAGAATTTCTGGAAATCCCGTATAATCAGCTACTTCTGTGACGTTTATGCCTCCATTACGTAAGGTGCGAGCTGAACCCCCAGTTGAGAGGATTTCTACCTTCTTTGCTGCCAATGCCGTACCCAATTCGACCAAGCCCGTCTTGTCGGATACCGATATCAGTGCGCGCCTGATGTTTACCACGTCGGTCATCAACAAAAACCCCTGCTCAATGGGAACTGGTCACCGGCACAGCCGAAATGGCATTAGCTGGTGATCCATGAATAATCTTCGTACTGATCAGCAAATAGACGATAGTCTTATGGTCGGGGTCGACAAAGCGGAAAAGATTGAAATGCTTGACCAAGAACGATGCAGAAATTGACGCGATCTCCTGCCTCGCCGGTAAATTGGCAGGAATCTTCACTGGCCCGTCTGCAAGGCACGACAGGGCAAAACGTGACGGGTCGGTGGCCACGCCGAGACTGCCTTTGATACCGCCGGTCTTGGCGAAACTGGCATAACACGCAACATTGGGAATCTTCGGATCATCCAGACGTTCGACAACAACCTTGTTGTTAGCCCCGATAAGGCGGAAATCCGTCGACACCGACCCGATAATAGTGTCGGCCCGCGCTGAAACGCCCAATACCGACAACCCTAGAACGAACGCTACCCAAAGAACCCAATTCATCACTTTTCTCCTTCGCCGATGGCCCGTTCATAAACGGCGAGCGTGGCGCTGCAAATAACAGACTGACCATACAACGCCTCAGCGCGGGCCCTTCCGGCCGCCCCAAAGCTTGCGCGCATCGAGGAGTCCAAGATCAGCTTGGCCAAGGCATCGGCCAAAGCCACGGGATCACGCGGCGGAACTAGAAGCCCCGTCCGGTCGCGAACAACTGCATCCCTGCACCCCGTGACATCCGTGGCCACCACCGGCAGCCCTGAAGCCATTGCTTCAAGAAGAAATAAAGGTAGCCCTTCCCGATATGATGGCAGGCAAGCAATGTGGGCCGAACGCAGTAGCGCGGCCATGTCATCGACCCTGCCAATCCAACGCACGGGAGATCCACCCCTCAGCACACTGTCCGGCAGCGATCCAGGGTTTTCGGGATCTGGTGTCCCGGCAAGGACTAGGTCGGCCAAGTTGCCGCGTTCATGCAGGATTTTTCCCGCCTCGATATATTCCCGCACACCCTTGTCGAGCAGCATCCGTGCGCCGAGCACGACTTTGATAACGCCAGCACTAGGCGGGTGCGGTCGGAAACGCTCTAGATCGACACCGGCTCCCGGAATTAGAATAGCTCTCTCGTTCGGAATCGCGCCGCTTGCCACAGCTGTCGTCCGATCCTCCGAGTTCTCAAAAATGGCAAACGCCCCGCGCGCGCCGATCGCGGTTTGGAGCGCCAACTGCACGAAAGGGCGTAACAGGCGCGCCTTCAGCGACTTGGACACGAACACAAACCCTTGTCCCACCGGAGCGTTGACTACGGATCTCACGCCAGCAATATTGGCTGCCAACGTCCCGAGGACGATTGCCTTTAAGGCGACGTGATGGACCACATCTGGTTTTAATAAGCGATACTGCCTGACAATATCCGCAAACAGCAAAAATTCAGCAAACGGGTTAATCCGAGCCCGGACGAAATCGACCCCGATTACGTCAAACCCCTCCTCCCGCAGCGAAGCCGACGCCGGTCCCACGCGCGTCAAAACGGTTACGCGCCAGCCCGCCTCACGCGCCGCGCGGGCGCGCGAAACAAAATGCGATGCGAAGAACCAGTCCTCGCCGATTAAGAAGACAAGATGCTTAGGCACGATTTAAAATGCTGCCCTACTTTCCCATCGCCATGCGTCGCGGCACATATCCTCGATCGTCCGAGTGGCTCGCCACTGCAGTAATTCTGCGGCCAGAGACGCATCAGCATAACACTCGGCAACGTCACCGGGACGCCGGGGCATGATCGAATACGGCACTTTTTTGCCCGTGGCCGCTTCAAATGCCGCCACGAGTTGCAGAACCGAATATCCAGTTCCGGTGCCAAGATTGACCGTGACAATCCCGCCGTGCCCAAGCGTGCGCCGGAGTGCAAATTCATGGGCCTCAGCCAAGTCCATAACATGAATGTAATCGCGTATACCTGAGCCATCAGGCGTAGGATAGTCATCGCCGAAAACACGCAAAAAAGGGTGCCTCCTCCGCGCCACTTGGCAAAGATACGGCATAAGGTTCGCCGGCACACCACGCGGATCTTCGCCGATTAACCCGGAGGGATGCGCACCAACCGGATTGAAATACCGCAGCACTGCCGCCGACTGGATGGCGCCGGTGCGGACCAGATCAGTGATCATACCCTCCATTACCAGCTTCGTACGGCCGTAAACATTGGTCGGATGCGCGGGTGCGGCCTCCGTAATCGGGCAGATCTCAGGTTCACCGTACACCGCGGCAGAGGATGAAAACACGATACGTGAAACTCCCACACGCTGCATCGCGGCCAGCAAACGCACCGTTCCCACAATATTAACATCAAGATAAAGGAGCGGTTCCACCTCGCTTTCCCCGACTGCCTTCTTCGCAGCAAAGTGGATCACCGCATCGACCGGAAAGGTGGAAAACGCCCGGGTTAGTGCAAGTTCGTCACGGATATCCGCTTCAATAACGGGAATCTCTATTCCGCTGATCCGCTGGATCCGCTCAAGGACACCCCGATCCGCATTGGAAAAATCGTCGAGAAGAACGACGTTGTAGCCACGCTCCAGCAAAACGACCGCTGTGTGCGAACCAATAAATCCAGCCCCACCTGTCAGCAAGATGCGCGCCATTTGACCCAGATTCCTCGATTCGCCAGTATGGGATCTTGCCACTTCACCAACCATGCCGTCATTGGCGCCCCGGTCTGTTCCAACGCGGGAGCGCCAAAAAACAGTCATGGTAGGCTCCTGTCAGCCCATCTTGGTTATGGCCCATTTGATCTGCTGAGGGCCATCCTGCGACACGTTCAGAACGATCTGCTCCCCGCGCCGTGGTTCATTACCACCTAGATAAACGCTTTCCTCGATCAGGATGGCCGCACCGTCAGCACGAAACCGCCAGCCTTGCCCTCCGGGCAGCCGCAGCAAAGCAGCCGCGCCATCACGTTGCAAGCTGGCTGTAACATTAGGATGCAGATGGAAGCGAAGGGTAAAGGGCTGCCCCTCATCGGACTCAATAATGTCTTCTCCGCGCAAATCCTCACCGCTTTCTGCAAGGTAGAGACGCCGACGATGGATCGCGTTGAATACAGGACGCCAACCGTCGTGACTCATTTCTAGCCAATGAGCGCCATTGGCTTCCTGGCGTTGCGCCTCGACGATGCTGGGCCTCCGACCCAACCCACCCGACCTAAGCTCCGACGACGAGACGTCCGCAATAACAAGCGTGGAATGGGCAGCCGTAGCGCGTAGGGCATCTCGCCAGTCACCGGGCGATGCCGGAGCGGCACCGCAATTGACAACCAACCGTTCGCGGCCGACAGAAAACTCAAACGACAATGTCCCAGCGTGGGCCAAGCGGTCAGCACCGGAAGGCGGTGGTGCCCCGGCATCCGCAAGCAGCACGCTTCTGCCTGCAGCCAACCTGTAAAATCCTGTATCCGCTAATGTCGTGACACTACGGCCAGTGCGGCCGGCCTGACCAAGCACCAGGTCGATCAGGTTCGGCCAATCCTCACGGGACCCATTGAACAATGCAAGGCCACCATCGCCGTGCCTCAATGCCCGCAGTGCAACGGCCATACGTTCAATCGTGCCGGGCAGGCTCGCTGGCGCCTCAATGCGCCCCGCCTGCAGCAATGCGCGAATTTCGGTCAAATCCTGCAAGCAGGCGAGATGCGCCGCCGGACTCCGCTCAACGTGGCCGCCGTCCGGAAGAATCTGGCGTTCGATTTCCGGCGGCAGAAATCGCAAAACCCGTTGAAGAAACGGCGCGTGCTCCGGAATCGCGACAGCAGCCGCGGTCAACCCTTTAATGGCGGTCAATGCTGAGCCGTCACGCGCTTCGATTGGCAACAACGCCGCAAGAGTCCGTGCATCGTACACCAGCCGCGCCATCAGTTCTTGCCGAAACTCATCGTCAGCGGAAGACGCAAAAAAATCATAATGTCCAAGCCAGCTTGCAACGCGAGCGCCAATAACCGGCGCGCTCATTGCCCGGCTGGGGACATCCGAGCAGTTGATCCAGTCGCTGACCAAGGCTCGGGCACGGACCCGAGCAGCATCGGATCCAAGCGCACGCAGATCGCGGAGCCACGAAAATCCATGAATGTAGTCATGAATGAGTGCCGTCCCCTGCGACGACCCAAATCCGCCCGGCAAAAGAGCCCGGGTCGTCCCAAGGTATTCAACCTCTCCTTTTAGAACCCGAGCGCCACGACCAGGATCGCCGGGCCACGGGTCGCGAACCGGCAGTGTCGGAGCATCAGGGATTGCCGGCCCCCGAAAACCGGTCAGCCGAGAGATCCATTCGCGCGCCCCGACCATCAACGTACCTCCCCGACGGACAAACCCCGCAGCGCGGCAATCGCTCCACGGTAGTCCGGAGAACCAAACACAGAAGTTCCCGCCACCAAAACATCTGCACCGGCGGCAATTGCAGCGGGCGCCGTGGCAACATCAACACCGCCATCGACTTCGATCCGTATCGCACGGCCCGAAACATCGATCATCCGTCGGAGTGCGGTAACCTTTTCCAGCTGGCTCACCAGAAACTTTTGGCCACCAAAACCGGGATTGACTGTCATGACCGTAACAAGGTCAATAAGGTCAAGGACATGGCTGATCGCCTCGATCGGGGTAGCAGGGTTAAGCGCAACCCCTGCCCGTTTGCCGGCTGTACGAACAGCTTGCAACGAGCGATGAAGGTGATACCCAGCTTCCGCGTGGACGATGATCTGATCCGCCCCCGCATCCGCAAAGGCGGCGATATAAGGATCGACGGGTGTAATCATCAGATGGACATCAAAGGGGAGTCTCACACGATCGCGCAATGCCCGAAGGACCAACGGGCCGAAGCTAATATTTGGTACGAAATGCCCATCCATGATATCAAGATGCAGCCAGTCCGCCCCGGCAGCAGCGACGGCAGTTGCTTCTTCAGCCAAGCGCCCAAAATCGGCTGCCAGCAGACTTGGAGCAACAAGGATATCAGGGGCCATACTGTTCATGACACTCCTTCTAATGGAGCGAATCGGCTTGCCACAAGCATCCTCTTCCTAAGTTATTGCCCATTTTTGAAAAAGCGGTGCAAAGTTACGAACCGTACATAGCGCCAGAATATCGTACCGTGCTGTAGTCCACAAAAATCGGTGGTGATCGCCGACAGTCAGTCAGTGAAGACTACCGGGGCCGGACGCGGCAAGGGCTTTGACGCGGGCAAGAAGGTGAAACGACACAACGGCAAATCGCCGTCGGTCCTTTTGGGCATTCCCATCGCTTGCTCCGTCACTACCGCCGATTTTCACGATCGCGACGCCCTTTCCGCATTGCTGCAGGCAGTCGCAAATGCCCCTTGGGTGCAAACGGGCCTTCGTGGATGGTGGCAATGCCAGTGACGAGACCGCTCGTGTCGTGTTCAAAGCAAGTCGGATACGGCTGGTCTGGTCTATCGGAAACGTCTATTCTTTACGCCAGACGTAGCATGCATTACCATTTGTTTATGGTCATGATGCGCGCCTTTCTGAAAAAAGTAGTGTCCCTTGATGGGAACAATGAAGATCTTCTGAGGACTAAGATTTCTCTGTTTCTTCGAGACAGGCGCGTCGATGTCAGCAATTTCTTTCTTTATGAGTTCCGTAATGTCAGTGGCTTTCTGATCACGGGAAAGAACTCCGGTACCCATTGGCTGAAATACATGCTCAGCTGTGCAATCGCCGATGAATGGGCTGTATCTCCTCCAGCGTTTTCATCAGGAGAGATGGCGCACGACATCATTGGTAACCCGCGCACGACTCGGCCTCCCCCAGGCGTACCGCGCATTGCGAGTTCTCACACGATTCCCTCGATTGCGTTTACTTGGCCCTGGCTCAACCGGTTACTGAAGCATCCTCCGGTAGTCGTGCTCGTGCGCGACATAGAGGAAGCCCTGATTTCACATTACGTAAAGTGGCAACATGATTATGGAGTATCATTTGACGACTATCTCCGCGGCGACCCAACCGCACGGAGATTCAAGGCGGATATTTGGTGGTACATTCGCTTCTTTAATCGTTGGGGCGCAATAGCCGAAAGTCGTCCTGACAATGTTCTCGTGCTACGCTACGAGGAATTGCAGCATGACCCGAAGGCTGCGCTGGTTGCCACGGCAACGCAATGGAACATCGGATTAACAGACAACTCTATTAAGTCAGCCTTACGCTATGCGAGCCTTGACGCGATGAAAGCTACGCTCGATCCTGCTTTTTCGGAAACAGTGATCCCGACACCGCAGGCGAAGAAGGATCTGGCCGTAACCAGTGGTCATCGCGCCTACATCCGCCGGACGCTGGCTCGCCATCTGAGACACAACTTAGGTTATCCGCTGAAGCCGTCTTGATTATTCGGGACTGACGCAAAGTATCGATATATAGGCTGTACCGAATAGACGAGCGCGTGCGGAATCACGGGGCGGCATGCGCACGCTGTTGTGCTGAGAGACTCCAAGCTTCGGTTGGACAGTCTCCCCCCTCCCTCGCCGCACGGTTGATCGGGACACGTCGTAAGCGGACGCTGTCCGTTCTGGAGGTGTATGATGGCTGATAAGGATTGACGACGATGGGGCGGCCGAGCGCCGCTGCGCCAAACTCATGGACAGGTTGCTCGGCCGCAGCGGGCGAACGTCGCGCAAGCAGAAGATTGACGCCGTGCTGCGGCTGTTGTGAGGGTAGAATCTGGAAACAGTTTCGCACAATCTCCGTATCAGTTTGGCGACGCTGAGCCAGTGGCGCGATGCCTTCCTGTCTGCGGGCGAAGCAGCACTGACCGTCAAGCCGGCCAGAGGCGAGACTCTGGAAACCAAGGTGCTGCGCACACGGGTCGGCGAACCGCTGATTGAGCTGGCGCTGCTCGAGGAGAAGATCGCGATGCCGGAGGCTAGGCACCGTTTGGCTCGGGCCGCCGAACTGATCGAGGCGCATGGCAAGGAGAAACCGACTCTACCTCTGAATGAATACATTCAGGGGAGCACGTCTGAGACCCTGACCTACCACGCCTTTCCCAACAGCCATTGGCGTAAGTTGAGAACGAACAATACGCTCAAGCGGATCACGCGAGCGATCCGGCATCGCACGCGAGTCGTCGGCGCGTTCCCGGGTACCCGATCTTGCCTGAACCTCGCCGCGGCACAGCTGCCGTCACATTACCAGAACGCAGTGGTCAACAAACAAATACATCGACATGGCCATGCTATGCGCGGGACAAATCCCGTGAGCCGTCGCCACCTGGCAAAATGTGCGAAAGATCTTTGACACTATCCAAATCCAAAAACGTGGCACAATGCGATCCACGACAGAAATCTATGCCCCCCCCGTCACGCCCCGCCTCCCGAGACGATCGAGCGGATCGTCACGCATCGCGCCGCGCTGCAAGCGCTAGAGCAAGGGTCCCATCGTCAAGAATCTCGATCGCACCCCCGACCGGCACGCCTTGGGCCAGTTGAGTTACCCGAACGCCCGTCGCCTTGAGGCGATCCATCAAATAATGCGCACTGGCCTGCCCCTCAACGGTTGATGGTAAGGCAAGAATAATCTCCCGAACACGATCATCGAGCCGAGCCAGCAACGGCGCGATACGCAGCGTTTCCGGGCCACGGCCTGTGATCGGCGACAGCAGTCCACCTAACACATGATAGCGGCCACGATAGATTCCTGCGCGTTCCAGCGCCCAAAGGTCTGCCACCGATTCAACAACGCAAATCATCGGCTCCCGAGACGCATCAGCGCAAATCATGCACGGATCAGATGTGTCGAGGGTAAAACATGTTGAGCAAGCCCGCACCTGCTCCGCTGCGTCCTTCAGCGCCGCAATCAATGGCACCAATCTGTGCTCCCTGTCACTAAGCAGCCGTAGCACGATCCGCCGCGCGCTTCGTGGCCCCAGTCCAGGGAGACGAGCGATGATCTGTGTAAGACGCTCTACCGCTGGCGCGCTCATCCGACTATTCCCCTTTTATATCGCAAAGTCCGCTGCCCTTTCATGATGGGCTCGATACTCCGCAACTGCGGGGGCAGCAATTGAAGCTGATTCTGGAACTGCCGTGGGCACCACCGGGCTCGCTACGATGCCCCGGTCCTTCAGGCCCTCGGGTCAAGCGGCGATCCGGAAGCCTCTTCCAGCGGGGCCTGGGCCGACATACGTCCAGGATCAGGTTCAGCTAGCCCAGTTTTATGGAAGAAGCGTTCCAGCTGTTGCAGCAGTTGCTCTTTTGAAAGCGGCACGAAGAACTCAGGTCCCTGCGCCTCGTCGCAGCCATATTCATTCAGGAGATCTGCCTGAACGTCATTGCTTACGCCTTCGGCAGTAACGTCGAGATCAAGCGCATGAGCCAGATCGATTATCGCGCGGACGACGGGGCCGTTTGCCGCATCCGATTCCAAGTCAGCAATAAATCGACGGCCAATTTTGAGCCGGTCAAACGGAATATCATACAGCTTTGCTAACGACGAATAACCTGCTCCGAAATCGTCGAGTGCTGTTCGACAACCCAACAGGCGCAACGCCCGCAAATTCTCATGGCTTCGCCCATCGTTTTCCAGCATTGACGACTCGGTTATTTCAAACTCTATACTCGACGGATCAATCTCGGCGTCATCCAAGAGGCTGGCCACATCACGAACCAACCGGGCATCACGCAACTGCACTGGGGAGATATTGACGCAAACGCGGCAGCCATCAGGCAGCTGGCGCACTAGGTCGATCGCCTCGCTGAGCACGAACGTTCCAATTGCCCCAATCAAGCCGTTCTGTTCGGCGATCGCTATGAATGTTTCCGATGGAATCGGCCCACGTTCGGGATGATGCCAGCCAACTAGTGCTTCGACTCCGACCACCCTTCGGCTTCGCAGGGCAATAATCGGTTGAAACTCTACGACGAGACCACCATTGGCCACGGCGTCCCGCAACTCGCGCTGCAACGTCGGATCATCTCGCAGATTGCGGTCCAGTCGGGGGTCGAAAATGCGCCACGTTCCTCGCCCCGCTGCTTTTGCTCTATACAAGGCAGAATCGGAATTTTTGTATAATTCTTCCGGTGTCGCGCCATCCCTCGGTGCAATTGCAATTCCGACGCTGGTTCCGATTTCAATCGTTACACCATCAAACTTGAATGGCCGGGCTACCCGATCAATGATCCGCTCCGCCACTGCCGCCACCTCGGCCTCGTCACCCGTATCAAGAAGGAGTGAAAATTCGTCGCCGCCAAGACGCGCCACCACGTCGCGGTCGCGGATCGTCGCACGCATACGATGCGCAACGGCACGCAAAACACGGTCGCCCATGGAGTGGCCGTAGACGTCGTTCACGGCTTTAAATGCGTCTAGGTCTAGGGTGAGCAGGGCTGCACCGGCCGAATTCTTCAGACCCGCGAGCATGGTCGCCACGGCGGCATTGAACTCAACCCGGTTTGCGAGTCCTGTGAGCATATCGTGCGTTGCCAGGAACGCGATGTGCTCCCGAGACTGATGGCTGGCGGTCACATCCGAACCAACTCCGCGATAGCCCGAAAAATCCCCGTTCGGTCCATCAAAAATCGGCTTTCCGGTCAGTGACCACCACCGCCGTTCTGGCCCTACTTGGACCGGAACGACGATGTCCCGCATGGGTAACCGCGCCTCAAGGCACGCCAAGAAACGTGCTTGGCTAGCGACAGAATCCGAAGCAGCACTACCAAACAGCACGTCTATGAGCTTGCCTTGCATGGATTCCAACGGTCGGTGGGCCACCTCCGCGAAGCGGGGCGACACGTGTTTGAGGCACAACTGGGCATCGGTTTCCCAAAGCCAATCACTAGCACTCTCCTCGAAATCACGGAGCAGGATACGAATTGTCTCGTTCGTGTGCTCGAGCCGAAGCATGGTCAGTGTACGCTCAATCATGCGTGCGTTGAGCGACAGGATCGAATAGAGCGTGTAGAGCGTATAAATAACGACGCACACGACGATGGGTAGAGAGCCGGCCGGGGAATGGTAGGCTACCGATGCCAAAGTCCCGAGTGTAAGCGGCCACCATACAGCGAAAGCATAGGTCATGGGACCACCGATGACCGTGCTGGCAACCAACGCCACCTCAACTCCGACAATGAGCGTCGCGACATGAGGTGCGCCCGAACGCATCACCAAGTTCAGGTAAATCGCCCAGAAAATCCCGAGCGTGAGCCTTGCGATAAAAAGCCATCGCCGCGTCGATCCCATAGTGGCCAGTTGATCAGGGCTGGAAAGCCAACGTTGGGCGATGACCAAGTTGGCGCCGTACGCGAATACAAGCGCTCCTAGGCAAAGTAAGAATAGCCCATGCTCTAGTGCGTGAGGCTGCTGAAATACTAAAGCGAGGGCTACCAAGACTCCCGCTGGCACCATAACAAAACTTTGGCGAGCCCAGCTGTCGAGATGCCTCATCCTGACGCTATCGACATATTGGTCCGGAATCGCGCGGCTTGTTATGAGCAGCGGGCCTAGCTTTCGCAGGAGCGGAATTCTCTCTGTTCGGTCACCCTGCCCAGGCACTTCGCCGTGTCTCCTTCCTTTTTGTCACCGTTCGACACCCGGTCAAAGCTTCTATTGTAACCGTTCGTGCCTGAGCCCTTGCCGCGGACAATGCGATCAGAGCGGGGGAAAGGCGCTATTTGGATCTGAAACAATCACCCGACAACGCAAGCAGTAAAACGCCGGGCCCGATGAGCAGAGATCCCACCGGCCTGCCCCTTCCAGAACAAACTGCGCCATAGAAGGGCTATCATGAAAAATACCCTTTCACAACCGAAAGATGTATTGCTTATGATACTTTGCCTTCTACACCCTAAAAGGAGATCCAAGTGAACGCTTCAGTCGGCTCCCTACAACCCAAGTTGGCACTCCAGGCTGCCACGGTTGCACCATTCTGCCCAGAAAAGTTAAACGCTCGGCTCGCATTGACGAGTGCGGTGTTACATGACGCTTGGCGGGTGCGTCATGATAGTTATGTCTCCCAAGGTTATTTGGACCCTCGACCGGATGGTCTTTTCCAGGATGAATATGATCACGATGACACGTCGATTACCACTGTGCTCTACCACGAGGACGTTCCTGTCGCATCCGTACGTGTCAGTCGGCACGACACCGACCAGCTTGCTCGTGGCCGGATAACGATGCCGACGTTCGAGGTTTTTTCCGACGTCATTCCCGACTTTTTGGTGAAAATCGGGCAGCCGGGCCAGCCAGCCACCGCCGCAGAGGCAAACCGCCTGGTCTGCCTCCCCGAATACCGCAAGGACCTCAGGATCATCTCCGGCCTGTTCCGCATCGCCAAGTACCTAACCAAATATCTTGAAACCGACGTCACTTTCGTGTCCGCACGGCGGAATCATATCCCAATCTATCGCCGCATCGGCTTTCACGTCGCCGCAGAACCCCGCCCATACAGCAAGCTCCGCTTCGACACCGCCCTGCTCGCCGCCATCTATCCAGAATACGAAACAATCCAGCGCCCCTACCCTGCACTGTCAACTGTCCGTAAGGGCGACCAATGGTACAATGCCCTGCTCACCGGCGAGCCTGTACCAGTCTTCCCCAACGGCATGAATCCATGGCGCGAAACCACGCCCACGCACGAGCTTGAAACCGCGTGAGTATGCCCGAGAGTCACGCAATGGTCAGAGCAGCCCCCGTCATCCTGTTTTCGGGTGCGGGCATTCATCAATTTCCTATGCCATCTAATGCTCAGACACAGGAAGAGATTCGGCAACGGATTTGCCCGGTCTACGTACCAAGCTGCACTCCCGCTCTAAGGGAGGCGAAAACCAGAAGCAGAACAG
>JAJZBH010000179.1 GCA_021799015.1 Pseudomonadota bacterium | reverse complement strand
TAGGAGACCTGTGTGCGTGTTACCTTTTGGGCACTGAGATGTAGTATTTTTGATTGGTGGTGGTGATTGGCCTGTATGGCGACTGTGCTGGTCATGGCAGTGGCGATTGTCATGCTTGGGCCGCGAGAATGTTCATGGTGCGTTTAGGAATGTAGGCGATGGCGGTGAGATGGACCTGGATGGCGGCTTTGGCGAGGCCGCGCCATCGCGATTGGCGCAGGCCGTAGCATTGCTTCCAGGTTCCGAAAATCTTTTCGATCCGGCGGCGCACGCGATGGATCGGTTGGTTCCATGCGTGACGCTTGCGTAGGGTCTCCTCCTCGTCGTGGCCCCACATGCTGGTGGCGACGATCCGGGGTATGCCGGCTTTGGCGCGGACGGCATCGTGAAAGTGATTGCCGCGATAGGCGCTGTCAGCGAACACCGCACCGGGATGGCCAGGTAAGGCGTCAGGGCCTGCCTGACGTTGGCGGATGTGACCGAGAGTTCCTCGACCAACGCTGTATCGGCATCGGCACCGACATGGGTCTTGAACCCATGAACCGCTCGCTTGCCCTTGTGCTTCACCCAGCGCGCCTCGTCATTTCCTTCACTGGCAGAGGCAAGGATGGTGGCGTCGACCAGCGTTCCGGTCTTGACCGGCACCGCCTTCGGTTTGAGCTGCAGGGTCACGGCTTCAAACAGGGTCCGGTCACGCTGATGCGCAACGAGCAGCTTCCGAAATCGGACGAAGGCGGTGCGCTCGGGCGTTGCGTCGTTCGCCGAAAAACCGCAGAAGCGGCGAAAGGAAGCCCGATCGTCGAGCGCCTCGGCCAGTTTTACATCGGACAGATCGTACCAGATCGACAGCAGCAGGGCTTTGAACATCGCCAGCGGCGGCCAGGCCGGCTCGCCCCTGGCCGCCGGATAAAGCGGATCGAGACGTACCGCGACCGGCCTCCAGTCTATGAGCGATACAAGCGTATCAAGCGATGACGCCACCCGCTCGCCCCTTGCAAAGCCAAACCGCTCCTGACCAATCGACCGCTGGGCCACCCGCTGCTCTCCACCCTGGAAGGCCAATAGAATCAGCAATAAACGCACCTGTCTACGCCCACCCGCACACAGGTCTCATAATGAGTCGCTTGCTCGGAAAGGTGGCAGGCCAAGTCGGAAGGGCCATTTTCGGGAGGGGGGCAGGGCAGAAGAACCGCTTCAGTCGCGATGGTTCACGTGACGTGTGTGGGTCTGCAGCTCAGGCGGCGCACTTCCATGTTTTGAATCATGGGGGAACCTAATTTGCTACGTTTTATTTTCCGACGGGTTGGCCTACATTGGGCTTTGTGGGCTTGCGCCCGAACGCGTCATCTGTCCGTGTCTTCAATATAAAGAACCAGAGCCTTGCTTTTCCCCCGGTTTCTCGACGTAAGGTCGAAAGCCCGGAGGAAAAAACGGCATCTAATTTGGTCGAGAGCCATCAGGCATTCCCGCCAACCAGAAATTATTTAGCCATGGCGGGTTGGGTTGCGGGTGTAGCTTTTGCAGACGATGTCGAAGCAGATGCCAATGGCGCTGGCCTTTCATACAGTCCTGCGACTTCTGCACGCTGGCGGACCAAGGCTAGGACAGTGTTGATCGTGGGCGTTGCAACCCCGACGAGTTCTCCGAGTTCCTGAACGACTGTTACCAGAGCATCGATTTCCATCGGCCGACCGCGTTCCAGATCCTGCAGCATCGAGGTCTTGTGCCCGACCACAGCACCAGCACCATCAATCCGACGTTCAACATCGACGCGGAAGTGGACGCCAAGGCGGTCACCAATCGCTTTTGCTTCCATCATCATGGTACGCGCAAGTGTGCGGGTCTCGGGGTCGTGTGCAATTTTATCTAGCGTAGCCCCCGTGAGCGCACTGATCGGATTAAAGCAGAGATTGCCCCAAAGTTTAAGCCAAATCTCGTCACGGATGTTGTCACGGATGGGGGCTTTCAATCCTGCAGTTTCCATAGCTTGGGCAAGACGAACGATGCGGTCGGTGCGGTTTCCCGATGGTTCGCCGAGCGGGAATTTGTCTCCATAAATATGCTTGATGACGCCGGGTTCGATTACCTCCGTCGCTGGATTGACCACGCAACCGATCGCGCGTTCCGGCCCTAACCCTGTCCATTGAACGCCGCCTGGATCGATCGACTCCAGAGTTGTGCCATCCCATTGGCTTCCGCTTTGATAAAAATACCAATAAGGAATGCCGTTAATCGCGGTTATGACGGCGGTGTTGGGACCAAGCAGCGGACGAATTCGATCCACCACGGCCGGGATTGAGTGTGCCTTGAGGGTGATAATGACGTAATCTTGTGGGCCGAGTTCTGACGGGTCGTCTGTGCAGAATGGGCGCGCATGATGCTCGTTATTCTCCATTAACAAACGGACGCCATTTTGGCGCATGGTGTGAAGGTGAGCTCCGCGCGCGATCATGCTGACTTCGCATCCGGCACGTTCCAGCATGACGCCCATAAATGCGCCGATGGCGCCAGCTCCGAAGATGCAAATTTTCACACCCGTTCTCCCTCGTTTGACACGCTTTCTGGCTGCTTAGAATAAAAAACAGCATAGCCAGCCAGACTATATTGGCATACTGTATACACGCTGTCAAGAATGATACGTCGTTTAAATAGACGGTATTGTCATTTTACACCCAATTTCCGTCTTTGCAAGCCATGAAATTCCGTTGAGCGTTAACCAAGCGACGTGGTAGCCCGGTTTTTCGGTTTTACGTCGACGGCCAAATCAGCCAAGCGGCATGCCACCGGATGGGATTTCGCGCTAGCTTTTTAGGTTGACCATGTTCGGGCTATCTGTGCTGAAAGTCAACGATGAGCATGCCTGCCATCTTACAACATGAAAACACAGGATGAACGAGACAGATGAACGAACGGAGTTCGCGGATGATCGTCCGACAGAAGCTTAAGGAACTCGGGATCACGCTACCGCTGCCCGCGCAGCCAGTGGCCAATTATGTGCCGGTTGTGGTTGCCGGTGGCTTTGTCGTGGTGAGCGGGCAGCTTCCGCTTGCGGAGGGAAAGATCGTGGTTACTGGCAAGCTAGGTGAGAGTGTCGACATTGCAGCGGGCAAAATGGCGGCGCGCCTCTGCTTTCTCAACGTTCTTGGACAGATTGATGCGGCCATCCCCCAAGGCGTCGCGGCAATTACGCAGGTTATACGACTTGGCGGCTTCATCGCGGCGACGCCGGGCTTCGTGGATCACGCGCAGGTAATGAACGGGGCGTCCGATCTTGCAGTTGAACTCTTCGGGGTGTTTGGGCAGCACGCGCGTTCGACTATCGGCGTCGCTTCTCTTCCTATGAATGCTCCAGTGGAAATTGAGGCAATGTTCAGCATATCGTAGCTCGGAGCGGGTGAATTGATTAAGTAAGAGCACAAACATGGTTAGGTGAAGCAAAGAGCAAACACGGCGCAGATCTACGCGCATGCTCCGGCGGCGTGGACAGATGTGGCTCCGTGGCTCGGCAACAGAATGCACGTCGATGTTTGTTGGTTTCAGGACACATCGTGCGTTGCTTGGTCAGCCCCGTATTCCAGTTGAAGGCGGCAACGCTCGCTGAACGGGCGCCGGTTCACGGAACGAAGAGTTTTTCAACACCCGACGCAACGGGAGAGAGTCCATCGCCGATCGGCGATTGGGAAATCCCTCCTTCGGAGGGATGCCTCTTGCTGCTCGGATGCCAAGGACAAGGTCGCTAGTCACCGGCCGCCGAGCGGGCGGCGATGCTGATATGCGGTTCTGGTGTGGTGGGGTGCGGAACGACCACAATTGGTTTCGCCGCATGGATTGCTTTCGCTGGCAGTGCAGCAATGATCGAAACTGCCACCGAAGAGAGGTAGGGCAGGGATTGCGTGAACAGCACAACGCACCAGAGTTTCGTCTCCGGTGTTGCCCAGTGGTGACCAAAGCCAACACCCAGCAAGGCAGTCCAGATAAGCAACAGAAGAAACAATTCTTCGCGGGCCATATGAAGGCCTTGGACTAAAGCTGGCGCCTCGTTCATTTTAGGCGTGCGTAAAAACGGTAGTTTGGTAGTGAATAATCCTTTCCACACAGCTTTTCCAATCGTATGCGACAGCGCAAGCCCAGCAATCGCCGCGCCAAGGCGATCGGCGATCGAGCATGGTACGCGGGCATTGTAGAGCGCCATGATCTGAATGAGCTTAAAGGCGAAGAGGCCGACCGAAGGCAACATGAACAAAAGGATCGGAAATTCAAAGCGTACCGGATCAAGGATCAACGCTGCAGACCATACCAAGCCGAGGCTCAGAAACCCAACGCCCAGTGCGTCGCCGAGCCAAGGAAGCCAGCCAGCGATG
>JAJZBH010000178.1 GCA_021799015.1 Pseudomonadota bacterium | reverse complement strand
AGGGTATGGTGTTTCGGAAAGCGTCACCCAGCGGATTCTGGACTCGGCACCTCGTCCTGCACTCGTCATTACTGCGGACCAGGGCAGTTCGGACCATGACCGTATCGAGAAGCTCCGCGATCATGGTTTGACGACAATAGTGACGGACCACCATGGGGTTCCAGAGCAAGGCCCGCCGCACGCCGCCATCGCCTGTGTCAATCCCGTCCGCACGGATTCAACATTTGCCGACCCCTACATCGCGGGCGTTCATGTGGCCTGGCTACTCTGCTGCGCTGTACGGCAACGGCTCATCGACTGGGGGCACCTTCCGGCCAATGCGCCACGTCTGGGTGGTCTCCTCGACCTGGTTGCGCTGGGAACCATGGCGGATTGTGTTGATCTGGCCCGTTCGGCGAATAATCGTGCGGTGCTGATGCGCGGCCTCGCATTGATGAATGCGCCGGAGGCGCGACCTGTGTGGCGTGCCTTGTACAAGGTCTCCCGTTGCACCGGCCCGATTACAGCGGCGACATTGAGTTTTACCTTCGGGCCGATCATCAATGCCCGGGGCAGGCTGGATTGCGCACTGGGGGCCGTCGACCTGTTGATGTGCGACGACGAGGCGGAAGCGATACGCTTGGCGCATGTTTTGGTGGAGCACAATAGCGAGCGCAAGCGGGTCCAATCCCAGATGCTGCGCCGTATCCTTCCATTGGCGGAACAGCAGGCGGTGGGCGGGAGTATGGCCATTACCGTGTTCGATCCGGAAGGGCATCCGGGCGTACATGGTGTGTGCGCTGCCCGATTGGTGGAAGCCTATGGACGGCCTGCTGCCTATTTCTCACCCAAGCAGGAGAGCGAGCACATCACCGCTTCGCTGCGCACCGTGCCTGGATTCCATATACGAAACGCCCTTGCTGGGATTGCAGAATCATATCCTGGCGACTTCGTCGCATGGGGCGGTCATGCAGGTGCTGGCGGAGTCACATTGAAACGTGAGGGGTTTGATCGTTTCGCGACAGCCTTCAATGCGGCCGCAACCCGCGCCCTGGCAGCGTGGACCCCAGGACCCCGGATACTGACCGATGGTGAGCTCGAACAGCTCCCAAGTTTGGAATTGCTCAAAGAACTCGCCGTGTTAGAGCCTTTCGGTCGGCAATGGGAAGCACCCGTCTTCTGTGCTGAAGGCCAGATCCTCAGTGTGCGTCCCGTCGGGGACGGCACCCACCTGAAATTGTTGATGGGCATCGGGCCAAATCGATTCGATGCCATTTGGTTTGGAGCGGTCCACGACGGAGTGTGTCCGGTGGAAACGGGGCAGATTGTCCGAGCAATTTTCGAGCTGGATGCCAATACCTTCAGAGACGAGACGTCCTTGCAATTGCGTGTCCGGCATGCGGTTGCTATTGCAAGGAACCCATTGATGGCCCAGCGATCAGCTACTGGTGCGTGATGTGGGGCGATTCAGTATGTTATTAGTTAGCAGGGTCTGAGGCCCATGGAAAAAGAAAACTCCAGTAGGCAAGGTGCCCCATGAATGCAGTGGAAATCGAAGCAGCCATATCAGACCTCGCCTTTCAGCCATTCGATGCGGCGGAGTTCTCGTTCGCGTTCCTGGCCGCTTTCGGCAATAAGGACACGGCCCTCAAGCGCCTGCGCATGGGCAACAATAATGCCTCCGACATGCCCGGCGGCGTACTCCAGCGCAACAACATCCATATCGCCGTATGCGCAGAAGGCAACGTAGGCCAAACCCTCAGGGCATTACGCGCCAGCCCGGCCACCGCCAAGGCCAAAGCCAAGTTCATCCTCGCCACCGACGGTCTGACCCTAGAGGCCGAAGATCTGACCAGTGGCGAAACCATCGCCTGCGCCTACCCGGACCTCCCCAACCACTTCGGCTTCTTACTGCCGCTGGCTGGAATCTCCACTATCAAGGAGATCAAGGACAACCCCATTGATGTGCGTGCCACCAGCAAACTGAACAAACTGTATGTCGAGCTGCTGCGCGAAAACCCGGACTGGGCCAAGGATGAGCGCCGCCACGACATGAACCACTTCATGGCCAGGCTGGTGTTCTGTTTTTTTGCCGAAGACACCGACATCTTCAATGACGAGGGACTTTTCACCCGCACGGTAGAACAAATGAGCGAGCGAGACGGCGCCAACACCCATGAGGTGCTGGAAACCATCTTCCGTGCCATGAACATTAAAACCGACGAGCGCATAAATGCCCAGCCTCGCTTGCCGGTCTGGGCAGATCGGTTTCCCTACGTGAATGGCGGCCTCTTTTCCGGCCGCACCGAAGTACCGCGCTTCACCCGCATGGCGCGCACCTACCTGCTGCATGCCGGCGGCCTGAACTGGAAACAGATCAACCCCGACATCTTCGGCAGCATGATCCAGGCGGTGGCCGACGACAAAGAGCGCGGCGCGTTGGGCATGCACTACACCAGCGTGCCTAATATCCTGAAGGTGTTGAATCCCTTGTTCCTGGATGACCTGCGCGCGCGGTCGGCCGAAGCCGGTGACAACGAGCGCAAGCTGCTGAACTTGCGCAAGCGCATGGCGCGCATCCGCGTGTTCGACCCCGCCTGCGGCTCCGGCAACTTCCTGGTCATCGCCTATAAGCAACTGCGCGAGATCGAAGCACAAATCAACCGCCGCTTGGGCAAAACGCAACTGGGCAGCGAAATTCCACTGACCAACTTCCGGGGGATCGAGCTGCGCGACTTTCCGGCGGAGATTGCCCGACTGGCGCTCATCATCGCCGAGTTCCAGTGCGACGTACTATATCGCGGGCAGAAAGATGCTCTAGCCGAATTTCTGCCGCTGGACGCGCAGAACTGGATTGTCTGCGGCAATGCGCTACGGTTGGACTGGTTGAGCATCTGCCCACCAACCGGGACGGGGGTGAAGGTGGTGTCGGATGATTTGTTTGGCACGCCGCTTGATCAAACGGAAATGGACTTTGCAAATGAAGGCGGTGAAACCTATATCTGTGGCAATCCGCCGTATCTCGGCTCCACTTGGCAGACAGACGAGCAGAAGGCAGATTTGCAAGCCATCTTCGCCAAGCACACCAAGAACTGGAGATCGCTGGATTATGTGGCGGGTTGGTTCATGAAGGCCGCCGATTACGGCACCAAGACCAATGCCGCCGCAGCATTCGTATCCACCAATTCCATTTGTCAGGGTTCACAGGTGCCGATTCTCTGGCCATTGATTTTTGCCAGCGGTCAGCATATCGCGTTTGCATATACATCGTTCAAATGGGCTAATCTTGCCAGTTACAACGCTGGGGTGACCGTTGTAATTGTTGCGATTACCAACCAAGCAGGAAGGATGCGCTGGCTATTTTCGGTTGCTGACGATGGAGCAACGCTTGAAAAGCAGGTGGATTTCATCAATGCCTATTTGGTTGGCGGCCTTGATGCCATTGTTTCGCCAATCGCAAAGCCAAACGATGGTCGGGGTTTAATGGAATGGGGAAACAAACCAACGGATGGGGGTAATCTGTTCCTTTCGCCTGGTGAACGCGCGAAGTTGCTGCAGGAATCCCCGGCAGCTAAGCGCTTCATAAAGCGGTTTCTTGGTGCCCAAGAGTTCATTCGAGGTGAGCAGCGTTTCTGTTTGTGGGTGGAGAATGACGAACGCGCTGAAGCGGAGTCCGTACCAGAATTGAAGCGGCGTATTGAGGCGGTAGCTAAGATGCGCACTGAAAGTAAGGCTGCCGAAACACGACCAGCCGCATCGTTTCCGCATCGTTTCCGGCAAATTCAATCCGTCGCCCAAAACTATTCTTTGGTCGTCGCCCGCGTCAGCTCAGAAAATCGGGAGTACCTGCCGATTGGTTTGGAAGATAAAGATACGATCATCGGGGACCGAAATTTTGCCCTCTACGACGCCCCCCTCTGGAACATGGCCCTCATCGCCTCTCGCCTACACTGGGTTTGGATTGGCACAGTCTGTGTGCGTCTTGAAATGCGTTTTTCGTACTCCAACACCCTCGGCTGGAACACCTTCCCCGTGCCACTGCTCACCGAGCAAAACAAGGCCGATCTGACCGCCTGCGCCGAAGACATCCTGCTCGCGCGCGAAGCGCATTTCCCCGCCACCATCGCCGACCTCTACGACCCGGACGCCATGCCGGAAAACCTGCGCCACGCCCACGAGCGCAACGACGAGGTGCTGGAGCGCATCTACATCGGCCGCCGCTTCAAAAACGACACTGAGCGGCTGGAAAAACTGTTTGAGCTGTATACGAAGATGACAGCGGCAGCAGCCAAAGCCAAGCCTGCTGCCAAAGCAACCAGGGGGGAAAGCTAATTGAGCGAGCAACGCACGCTGGCCCTGATCGACGACCTGCTTCAGCGTCCGGCAGAGACCTCGTGGGTGGAGTTCAAGGAGA
>JAJZBH010000177.1 GCA_021799015.1 Pseudomonadota bacterium | reverse complement strand
GTAGCCAGCTTTGCTAAGTAGATTTGCTAGGGCATCTCCGACGACTGCGCCGCGGCAATGGCCTACATGGAGCGGGCCCGTAGGGTTGGCCGACACGTATTCGATGTTGATTCGTTGGCCGCATCCGAGGGTGCTTGCGCCGTACGCCGCTCCTGCCCGTAGGATGATCGGGATCTGATTCTGCAAAACTGTTTGGTCGAGCGTCAGATTGACAAAGCCTGGACCGGCCGGTTCCGCTCCGGCGATTTGGGACCGTAGCATAAGTCGGGCAGCTAGGGCGGAAGCGATCTCACGCGGTGGGCTGCCGAGCGGCTTCGCCGCAATAAGGGCCGCATTTGTTGCTACGTCTCCGTGCGTCGGGTCGCGGGCCGGTATGACCTCGATGCGTTCGAGTGCATCCTGACGGAGTGCAGGGCAAAGAAGTGCGACTTCATCGAGCACTATTTCGCGCAAATCGGCAAACAGATTCTCAGCCATCTTAAATCCTCAGGCAGTAGAATGGGGATCGAAGAGCCTGCGATGCTCATCGAGCGCAAAACGGTCGGTCATTCCAGCGATATAGTCCCGTACAATCTCTGCCGTCACCATTGTCCCGGGAGGGCCAGCGCGATCACGCCAGTCGCCGCGTAACAGGTCTGGCCGTTCGACAAAGAGCCGCGCCATGTCCCGGACGACCAACTCCACTTTGCGCGTCATTCGGTTGACATGCCAATGCCGATACATTCGCTCATTGAGAAATTCACGGATTGCCCGATTGGCGCGGCCAAGATCTTCGGCAAAGCCAATAACAGGACCGGCAGATCTGCGGATGTCGTCACTAGAAGTTGGGCCCAGAGCGGAAATACGCCTGCGACTTTCGGCCAGCGTCCCAGTGACAAAGCTACCGATTACTTGCCGTACGGTATGGGCTCGAATCCGGGGAACCTCGTCACTGACGGCTCTTGCTTCAGAAAGGGCTTCTCCGACAACGGGAATCCGCCCGAGGTCATCGGCGCCAAACAAACCGGCACGCCAGCCGTCATCGAGGTCGTGCGCGTGATAGGCGATATCGTCGGCGAGTGCGGCCACTTGCGCTTCGGCCGAAGCCTGTCGCGATAAATCCAGCGGAAATACCCGGTCAAACATGGTGATGTAGTCAGGCGGTTCCTCCGGAGGGCCATTATGTTTTGCAATACCTTCGAGTGTTTCCCAGGTCAGGTTCAGCCCATCGAAGCCTGCATAGCGATGCTCGAGTAGCGTCACAGTTCGCAGGCTTTGCGCGTTATGGTCAAACCCCCCGTAGTCAATCAGCGCCGCATTCAACCCTGCCTCACCGGCGTGGCCAAAAGGCGGGTGTCCCAAATCGTGAGCTAGGGCGAGGGCCTCCGTCAGATCTTCATCGAGCCCAAGCCCACGAGCAATCGACCGGGCAATTTGCGCCACTTCGAGCGAGTGGGTCAGGCGTGTTCGGTAGAAATCGCCTTCGTGGGTGATAAAGACCTGCGTCTTGTATTGCAGCTTTCGAAAGGCACCAGAATGCAGGACGCGATCACGGTCACGCTGGAAGGGAGACCGCGTTTGGCTGGCGGTTTCAGTAAATTGCCGACCGTGCGGCCGTTGCGGGTCCGAAGCGTATGGAGCGAGGTGCATGTCTCTCGCTTACAGGACTCGGTTGATGTCTCCAAGCTCGTCCGACGTTCGGCGTGTTCTGGTTTGGGGCTTAAAGCCCAGAATGGCGGACGCTGCAGCATTATTTGGCATAGTGCGCCCACAGCTGAGGGTGGGCAGGCGTTCAGTGGTATAAAAAAGCCGTCAAACGAGCGGGCGTTATGCGATGGCGTTCTAGGGCCGTCTTGCTGCTGCGCGACGCCGGATCAGTGCTATTCTGATTTGCCTGACCCAAAAGACTTGCCCCTACATTGCTGGCGAGCTGCTAGCGATGCACGGCCGCCTGCATTGGGCGCCGCCGCCCTCTTCGCCCTCGCGCGGATTCAACGGGATAGCCACGCGCCGTCAATCCAAGCAGCAATACAGTGCCATTATTGATTTCCTGGCAACATCATGAGGCGGTTGCGGATTAAATCGTGAGCGCCCGACTGTGCGACACCGACTTTGTGAAGCGGACGCGATCGTCGTGCCATGCGCATCGCTCACTGCCCTGGACTCCGCGACGAAAGAACATGGGATGTCAGCATTTTCTTTTTGTCCGCGACCATGTCACGTTCGGTAAGCCATAAAACAAACAAAGCGTAACTCCAGCGCAACACCAGCGTACTAAACTTTAAGTTAAAAGGGCACGGTCCTTTTTGGATCGAAACACACATCTCGTTAACTGAGAGCCCCGGAGAAATCCGGGGCTCAGACCGCTGACAAACCCCGCTCATTTTTGGGCGGGGATTTGTTTTATGGGACGGCTGGCTCTGTGCGGGTGTGATTTGTGAGGTGGTCTTGCCCTCACGCTGGGCTTGGGCTTGGTGTTTTGGTGAGTGCCATGGCGATTTTTTTGATATTTTGTGCGGCGGCGGCGAGGAGGCATTGGCAGGTGACGCCGGTTATCCCTCGGAACCGTGCATAGCGGTGTCCGAGCAGTTGCTTGGCATCGGCGAAGGATCGCTCGACGGTCTCTTTTCGCCGCTTATAGATGGCCTTGCCCCATGAGGTGAGGCGGTTGGCGTCGGTGCGTTCGCGCGCATCGCGCCAGATGTGGCGGGTGATGCTGCGCTCGGCTTTCGCGTTGGCTGTGCAGGAGGCGAGCAGCGGGCAGTTCCGGCAAATGGTGGGGTCGGATTTATAGTGGCGGTAGCCGTGGCGGTCGGTGGTGGTGTAGGTCAGCACTTGGCCTTGCGGGCAGCGATAGCCTTCCGGGTCGTCCTGATAGGTAAAATCCTTCGGCCCCAGCATGCCCGGCTTGGGCGGGGTGGGGCGGCGATAGCCGGTGACGCCGGGGATGTTGCGGTCCTCAAGCCCCTTGGCGATGCCGGCGGTGGCGTAGCCGGCATCCAGCCCCACGGCTTTTACGTCAAAGCCAAAACGCGCACGCTGGCGGTCGAGCCGGCCGAGATAGACGATGCTGTCATGCACGTTGGCGGGCGTGGTATAGGTGTCGGTGATGATGGCGTGGCGCCCGTCCACCGTGCGATGGTCGAGGTAGAAGAAGCCCGTGGGCTTGCCCTCGCGCACCATGTAGCCGCTTTGCGGGTCGGTACGGGAGATTTTGGTCTCCTTCTCCGCGGGCTGGCGTTGCTTTGGCTTCAATGGCGGCTTGCCGTGGGCGGCGCGATCTTCGTCAATTGCCGCGTCCAGATCATCCCAGTAATCAGCACGGGATTTGGCAATCACGGCCTTGTCGTACCGGTTCTTGTTGGCATTGGCCTTCAGATGCGTGCTGTCGGTGTACAGCACCGTGCCATCCACCAGCCCATGCGCGATGGCCTGCTCCACGATCCGGTCGAAAATCGCCTGCGCCACGGTGCTGTCCTGGTAGCGCCGCCGCCGGTTCTGGCTCAGCGTCGAGGCATCAAATACCTGATCCGTCAGGCGCAGTCCTAAAAACCAGCGATAGGCCACGTTCACTTCGATCTCGCGCACCAGTTGGCGCTCCGAGCGAATGCCGAACAGATAGCCAAGGAACAGCGCCTTGAACATCAACGTCGGGTCAAGCGGCGGGCGCCCGTTATCAGGGCAGTAAAGCCCGGCCACCAGCTCATGGATGAATGAAAAGTCAATCACAGCCTCGATCTTGCGCAGAAGATGGCCCGGCGGGACCAGGCTTTCCAGCGTCACAATCTCAAGCGCCATCTGCGGCGAGAAAGGTTTCCTCAACATCCCAACAGTGAATCAAAAACCCCCGGCAAAAGCCAGGGGTTTGTCAGCAGTCTGAGCCCCGGAGAAATCCGGGGCTTTTTCATGCGCCCATATTTAGCTGGTACAAGTGACTCAATGCGTCATGCATATACGCCCTAGCATGAGCTATACGGCATCCACCTATTTTTTGGCGGACATGTGGGAGGTTAAAGGTCCACAACTTCGGATGGATTCCATTTCTTGCGGATCCCGGTCGTTGCGTAGATCGTGCCTTGCCTCGTCGGCACCCGGTGACGTGGTGGCATGAAAGTGCAATGTCTGCGTGCCCATCGTAGGCATGTTGATGCAGCGTCTTTCTCAGATGACCGCATATGCTTCGCTAAAGGCCCCGGATCTCTCCGGGGCCATCTTCATCCGCAGTACTGAGGTGTTAGCTAAACCCCGCTCTCCGCCCCAATCTCCTGGGACCCATTATTCCCTAAGCACACTCCACGTCGCGCGGGGAATGTCATTTAGCTGTTTCTATCATGAACTGTCAACAATAGTCTAGGGTACTATATGTTATAGTATTCTGACTGAGGAATGCAGGCCCCTCTAAACATTTGATACCAAAATGACGG
>JAJZBH010000176.1 GCA_021799015.1 Pseudomonadota bacterium | reverse complement strand
ACTGGGAAAGGTGTGTTGCGTTGACCCACCGGACCAAGGAGCCGGGATGCGGGCTTGGGGGCGGCGGCGGCAGCATCGCCTTTTCCACAACTCCGCCTGCGATGAATTCTAGGCCTCTTGCCTCAAGCGATTCCCGGATCGCTTGGGCGTTGTTCGCCATTGGGATCCGCACGCCGCGCTCGAAGTCAGCCACAGTTGATGTCGCGACCCGTGCATCGGTCGCCAACTCCTGCTGCGACCACGCCAATAAGGCCCTGGCGGCTTTAACTTGCTCGGAACTTAGCATCTCATTCATATATGATGTCCTATTAAAAATATGATGTCATCATACATGATCAAACCTAGCAGTCAAGATGTGCGCGACTTTCCGCGCTCGCGACCAGATTAGAATGTGCGTGGCATGCCATCGAGCAGCGTGCCATCCGGCCGTGAGCAAGTGTTTCGCTGCGTATTCCAACACGCGATGTAGGTTGTTCTCAATCATATATTCTGGAGCTGCTACGTCCGTCGGATGAGTTCATAAGACTCGGCTATTTGATATCTCTCAGTTTTTTCGTCGATTGGGTCAGCAGCGATGACGCCGACAAGCCGTGAGCGTCTACGAGCTTCTGAATCTGGGTAGCCGACAGATCTTTGAAATTGAATGCCTCGAAGGATTTGAAAAACTCCCGCAGTTGCTTAATAAGTCGTCTAAGTTCAACTTCCCGCATTGCCTCCACTTTATGAGTGAACGATGCTGCGCTGGCTACCGTGTGGGCTGGGTGAACGATGATGCGCTTGACCTTCATGCCAGCATAGTGTTTCTCGAACCAGGCACTTGAGCGATTCATCTGCTCGGCCTCGCGCTTGTTGATTTCCGAGCGACTGACGTCAACTTCACTTTTGCATTCCCAGAGAATGTACTGTGTGTCGTCTAACGCCCACAAATTGTCTGGCCCCTCTTTCCATTCCTTATCTGGCCGCTCCCCGGCAAACCCGATGGCCCGGCTGATCTCATCCAGTGCCTGTTCGAACTTGTCTGCCTTGGTACCAAACACCAAACGCCCCAAGATGTCAGACAGCGCAATATCGAGTTGTTCATAGCTCTCGAACTTGCTGACCCAAGCAGTGATTCGTTCGATCCGCCCTTGGCTGACTACAGTCAACTTTGCAACGGTCACACCGTCGGACGGTTTCAACAGCAGCCGATTGTCTTTGTGCGCGGCGATCTGAAGCCTCTGAGATTCAGGACGATTAACGCGATACTGATAGCGCGCCATCTCTTGCATATACCAACCTTTGTCCTGCCCATCTACCAGCTTCTTGTCCAAGAGGTTTTGAAGGGACTCGGTCGCAGTAGCGTAGTCTCCATCGCGGTACGCCTGCTCAGCCGCGAGTTCTGCTGCATACGCGCGAAGAACGCGTTCATTGGCCGCCGATGGCTTGACCGTGGCCATCTGCTCGAAGTAGAACGCCTTCCAATCCTCGTCACGCCCAAGGCACTGCCGAACTAGGCCGATGAAGGCATTGGCAGGCGTTTCGCCTGCCTCGATATCCTGCTTTGCCATTTCCGCAATCTCAAGGCCAATCTCAATTTGCCGCGACATCTGAGAAGATAGAAACTTTCTGGACTCCCGATCTCGAACCAGCCGTGTAATGTCAGAGCCGACGATGATGACCACCGAATAATCTTTCTCGCCACGCACGCTACGCCCCATCCCTTGCTCCACTGTGCGCACGGTCCGCATCAGCGTGGTCACGCTGTCCGGACGACACGTCTCCTCATACAGGTCGATCAGGCTCTCGGAATATGGCTTGCCATCGAAGATCAATATACGGCAGGTGTCGTCGGGCAGATCAATGCCGTCGTAGCGATTGACCAGGACAACCGCCTTTTTATACTCACCCTTGCGGAGGTCATCGATGACATCGCCTACAGACTCTTTATCTGCTACTACCGCGCCGTAGGACTCCCAATCCTTGACCCTTGCAAACGCGGTAGCCAGCGCAACAACGCCATACCGACGTTTAGGTTTTGGCACAGCATAACCTTGGACGATGCGCTCGCGGCCCAACTCCTCGTGGATTAGCGACGGGAGAAGCACCATTTTTTCGCCTGACCAGCTTTCATTCGCATAGGTCAACGGGTGAATGATTGTCTCAGGCTTGAGCTGCAACCCCTTGATGAGGAAAGCATCATCAGTTACCGTCGCCGACATGAAAATGCGATGTGATGCATCCGCGTAGCTGCCGAAGGCCGTCAGCGGTGGAATGTGGGGCTCGATTTCAATCGCTACGCCAGATACTACGCACTGGCAATGTCCAAGAATGTTCTTTAGCAGCGGCCATGCGAACTTGATCGATTTACGTTCAGTACCGGCGGACAGAATTTTGGCAACTTCGGCTTCCCTTTCGATCCACGCCCAGTACGGCACTGGAAGCAGGGCATCGCGCTTGTCGTTATTGATGTCCGCGAAGGTGCCGAGGCCCTGCTGCTCAAGATCGTCGGCGAAAAGTGCCTTCAAGGCGTCGTACGCTGGCTCCTCTTTGGGAATGCGAATGCGGCATGCCTCGCGGATCGTATCAGCACAAGCATGCGCATCGTCCATCAGCAGAGTGCCGACCGGTATGGATTTCCGGTTCAAGCCGAATTTCGTCAGTCCGTTGAATAGCTTTTGCACCGATGTGACCAGAATCTTGTCACCGTTCAAAAAGTCATCTGGCAATTCAGGATCAGCCTGACAGGTGGCAATGCCGAACTGTTTGGCTTGCTCAATCGTTTGAGCGATCAGAAAATTGTCTGGACACAGGTAGATTACAGGTCCTTTCCCGCTGTTTAACTGTGCCTGCAGCATCAGCAATCCGATCAATGTCTTCCCTTGACCAGTGTGCAGTTTGACGATCACGTCACGGTCATCGCGATGGCTGGCAAACCAGTTCTCTAGCACGGTCAACTGAGCGGGGCGCAATGGCCCCTTGTCATGCGCACGATCCAGAGTGTCATAGAGTTTGACCGGATCGGTCGGACGCTCTGCTTTTTTTCCTGCCAATCGCTTCTTGAAGTCAACCAATTTCGTCTCCTAATATTTAGTTGCTATTTGCTGCTTGTTAATCAGCGTCATTTTTTTATATGTCAGCATTATACTTTTACCACGCGACTCCGTTGAGAATGAATACTCAACCGACTGATAGATTGAAACAATTTACGGAATATCGGTCCGGTCATGGGTAAACCATATTGACGCTGTTTTCTGCTTAAAACTGATAAATATCAGGCGCTTTTTGCGCTACCAGCCGTGCACTCTTCAGGTCGTAGACCACATCGGTAATGGATCCATCCCGAATGCGCTGAACCGCTTCGTCAATCACGTGGAGCGGTACCAAAAACCACTCCCTTGGTTTGACCGGATGCCCGAAGCGATCTTCGATGGTCAAATCGAGTTGTGCTGCACCGAATAGGCGATGGAAAATATTTTCCAGCCTTGTGCGATTCAGGTTGTGGAGCTTATAGGTGGCGACCACCTCTACGTCGGCTAGCAGATATGTGGCATCCTTTTCTGCGCCTGCGATGCGGGTCTCCACCTTGCCGCCAGTCACGCCGATCTTGTGAATCAGTTCGCGGTGCTCGACGACGAATGGGTGGCTGGACCGACTGCGCAGCACGTAGATGGTCCCCGTTTCAATATCGTCTTGTCCTGGCGCGTCACCAAACAGCGGCCCTATGCCTGGTATGCCTGGGTCGCTCAGGCGACGGCCGGTGTCATCCTTGTAGAGTGCCCTTTGTAGCGAGCGGCGCAGTAAGTTGCTTTCCGTGCCGTTGGCGTAGATGACGCGAAGACGTGCGTCGCTTTCGCCGTTTGGCGCCTTGATGGTTTCGCCAATTTCTGCCACGTAGGCAAGCTGTCCGCCGAGAATGAAGTAGTCCCCGCTGGCAATGCTGGCATTTCGTCCGAAGCGCTGCGCCATGCGATAACCTGACTTCAACTCTCGTTCCGCCTGCTCGAACAGCGGTTGGAACTGATCAAAATCCGGGCACGACGTGCGGTCGGCCACTTCCTCCGCCGCACGCTTTTCAACGTGAGAACGCACATGGCGCAGCACGGTGACGTCATTCTGATCAGCAAGGCCATCACTGATGCCCAACTCCGCAAGCAAGGTGTCTTCGTCCATCGCGTCCACATCGACCGAAGCTGCTGCTGCGCCAGACAATAGCCCCGGCGCATCCAACCCGGCCAGGAGCGTTTGCGCTTCCGGCAACTTGCGTATCTGGTCCAAACGCACGGCATACAGGCGCTCAAAGATGTCGCGACCCTCGCCATGCAGCGGGGCGCGGCCATGCGCTTGATGGAAGCGCAGGATGTCCTCAAAGCCCGCGATGATGCGTTCCTCGCGCGGGGTTCGGCTGGAGACCTTGAGCGGGGCGACTTCTACCCCCA
>JAJZBH010000175.1 GCA_021799015.1 Pseudomonadota bacterium | reverse complement strand
GTCGGAGATGGCGGATGCCTGGAGACGTAGGACAGGTGTGTCGACCGGAGCGTCGATTTGCCGACCATGGAGCGGGGTCGGAGCATCGTGGTACTGTTGCTCGCCTAGGACCATCACATCAGTCCGCGTGGGCAAGTCAGCAGGATGTTCTCGTGACCGAGGGTTCGGACACAGGTAAGTTCCAAATCGGTGTTGCCACCAGGATCGGTGTAGCGTGCTCTGCAAGCCGTGCGGTCGGTAGGCACGAGTGAGATCCGATGGCGCTTGACTTCGGGCTTGTCACCTTGTTCGCGGGCGATGATGGCTAATTGCTGCCCAGCGGTTGGCTAAAGGTGCTTATGCCGTCTCGCCTCGTTCGCCTCCTACATCACCATCAGGAGCCGAGTTCAAAGGAACGCAGTGTTGCAGCGGCGATAGCGTCGCTAATTGTACGAGGCCACCCTGAATCGGCCATTAGAATTGCGAGAGCCCGCTCAGTGGTGCCTGCCGGGCTGGTAACGGCGCGGCGAAGCGATGCGGCATCTTCAGAGGTGGACTCAAGAAGTTTAGCGGCACCAATTATTGTTTGGCGTGCGAGCGTACGGGCGAGGTTTGGGCATAAACCTTGTTCGATACCGGCTCGCTCTAGGAGTTCCGCCAGCAGAAAAACGTAAGCCGGTCCCCCGCCAGAGATCGCAGTGACGGGGTTGAGCAGTGTTTCATCGACGACGAATTCCACGTGGCCAATAGCGGAAAGAAGCAGCTGGGCAAGGTTTTTTGCCGACAAAGAAACGTGTGGGCCAACGCAAGCGACACTGATGCCAGCACGGATTGCCGCTGGCGTGTTTGGCATTGCGCGGACGACAGCAGCCGTATCACCGAGGGTTGCGCGCAGCCATGCGATCGTACGGCCAGCCATTATCGAAACAAAAACAGATGAGCCGGCAAAGCGACGGAGGGGCATTAGAGCGTCGGAAGCCGTTTGCGGTTTCACCGCCACGATAATCGCGTCAGGTGTGAAGCCAGCTGGAATTTGACCTGCATCACGGACCACAAGCAAATCGGCGCCTGCAAGAGCATCGGTGGTTGGTGACGGATCGATCAGCACGCTTGGCGCCATGCCGTATTCTCGCCAGCTGGAAAGCATCGCGCTTCCCATATGACCACCACCAACGAGGAGCAGCGGTGGCAGTCGTGTGGAGCGATCCGTCATGCCTCCCCGATGCACTCCAACATGGCAGCCGCCAGAGCATCATCTGGTGTTCTGCCGCCCCAGAGGACGAACTGGAATGCAGGAAAGAACCGTTCGCATTCCGTAACAGCGATATCAACCATGTCCTCAACACTTTCGGCCGAGGCGTTGGTTACCCCCCGAAGCAGGACGGAATGGCGAAATACCGGCATGCCATCATCGGGGTCCATACCAAAGTGACCAATCCAGAGCTTTTCATTGGCGCGCGCAAGCAGTTCGTATAAGGCGCCGCGTCGCCTTTCTGGTGCCTTGAGGTCAAACGTGCACGAAAAATGCATGACTGCGATGTCACGCGACCATGAGAAATAAAGACCGTAGTCGCACCAACGACCCGGGACTTCCGCCGCGATTTCACAATCACTGCGCCGATCGAAGAGCCAGTCATTACTAGAAATAACTTGCTCGACGATATCCAGTGGATTGGCGGTTTGATCGGATTGGTTCGTGGCGAGGGCGGCCATCACGATACTCCTCTTCAGTCGGGCCAACCGGATAGGCAGATTAAGCCAATATCAGGCAAGGCGCTGTGCGGCATGAACGTCGCGAATCGGAGTCTAGCGGAGTTTTCTTTGTATCCGCAATGCAGTGTTGAGCTTTTTGTTGATAGAAGGCGAGGCAGACTTGCAATGTCGGTCAGGGTGCAGCCTTCGTGCTTTTGCGAGCTTGCGCGCGCATGACCCGCCGTTTTAGGGCGCGAGCCGCGGCAGGTAATTTCCTGGCAGGGGTAGAAATTAGAAAGGCATCAAGGCCGCCTTTGTGTTCGATCGTGGAAAGCCCACGTGGCGTCACCCGAAGTCGCACAGGGACACCCAATGCGTCTGATTGCAGTGAAGAATCCTGCAAATTAGGCAGGAAACGCCTCCGCGTTTTGTTGTTGGCGTGGCTCACGTTGTTACCGGAGAGCACCTTTTTGCCGGTGATGTCACAGCGCCTAGTCATTGCAAACTTTCACTAATTTCGGGTCAGCCTGAAGTCAGAACGTCTACCCCGACGACGCAGGAGCGTGCCAAGGTAGCGGGGTATATCGCGAAAAAAGAGGAGACGGTCAAGCTGTCGAGGCCGCTCTTCAGGATCTACGCAAGCTTGCTTCCGGTGATTAAAGTTAGGCGGCGAGGTTGCTGATCATACCTGAGTCGCCGAGGGTTGTTTCCGGTGGAGTTTGCGGCCAGTCGCTTGAGATTCCGGGCGACGTTGAGATTGCGGCTGGTATCGTATCCGCATTCGTCGCGGTGGATCGCTGACTGCGACCGGTCCACGCCAGAGGTCTCTGCCAGAACAGGGTTGCTACTTGTCCGCAGGATCCAGAGTGGCGCGTTGGGCGGCGGCGATCAGCATTTGGACGAATCCTCGATCGCCTTACGCATGCCATTGAGCGGAGAGACCCCATTGAAGAGTGATCATGCGTATACAAAGGCAGTGGGGTTCCTGGAGATGGCGACTGGACTTCGGTCGCGCGGAAAGAGGCCTGTGGCGGTGGTCCTTCCAGTGTTCTTCAACTTTCGTGGACGCGCATACGGGGCGCGAAGGCCTTGGCACAAAAATGAATTAGCTCCTTGGAAAAAAAGCTGCATTGGTTCTGGCGAGAAACAGTCCAAAAATTACTTATATAGAGATGCCGGCGAGCATCATGATTTTTTGCCAATGTTTAGTACTGACAGGCATGACGGACAGCCGTGATTGGCGAACCAGCGCAAAGTCGGTGAACAAGGGATCGGCCTTCAGCGTGGCAAGGCTTATCGCGTTAGGCAGTGGTTGAACGGCTTTCATGTCAACGGCGACCCAGTCTCCTGAAATGGCTGTTGGGTCGGGATAAGCTTCTCGAACTACCTCGACGATACCGACAATCTCGCGTCCGAGGTTGGAATGGTAGAAAAGCGCGAGGTCACCGACGGCCATTGCCCTAAGATTTGCCTTAGCCGCATGATTGCGTACCCCGGTCCACGGCTCGACATCGCTCGCTACTTGCTGGTTCCATGAGAACGACGCAGGTTCGGATTTTACCAACCAGGTTTTCACGCGGCAACAACTCCGTTACGAACAACGGTACGAAATGCAAGTATTTCGACTTTGCCAAACAAACCTGCTTTTGCATAAGGGTCGTTCTCGATCAGATGCGTGGCGATTTCGCGGTCTGTCACATCGTATACGATAACGCTCCCGCAAGGTTCGCCTGCTTTATCGATAATAGGACCTGCGAACGCGATGTAAGCGGAAATGCTTTTTAGGTATTCGAGGTGTTGTGGGCGTATCGCCTGTCGAATGGTAAGCGCGCCTGGCTTGTCACGAGCGATCAGGATGAACTGCATGTAATTTCTTCCAAGTTTTCTAAACGAGCGAACGATATGGTATCGAAACCGCTATATTCTTTGCCATAGAGCGATCATATCGCAAAACCTCTCCGGAGGAGAGGCATGCACACGTCGGGGGCTCTGGGATAGCACGGCGTATATCGGTGCTTCTGCCAGTTTCCCGATCCGATTTTGGGCCAGTCGATCTTTAGCGTGCTACTACATGCGAGCTAGCGAGATGATTTGTCCGGTCCGCTGCCGTCACGCCGTTTGGTGATGCGCTGCTTAAACACGGATGACTGCATTTTTCTACAGTTGCCGCTAATGTCGGACTGCCTCGAAGCGCCTCGAAATCGGAGAGACATTGAGACTGAAGCGCTTGTACGAAGGTGTGTGCTAGAGACCTGTTGCCTGCTTTCGGTATGCCGAAGCGTATTGGGAAGGCCATGCCCGTGTTGAGGGGGCGCTATGCTGAACACTTCATTCGGCGGTTTTTCGTGGCGGATTTTTCGCCTGTGATTTCCTCGCCGTGCCAGCGTCGTTCGTAGAGAGGGGAACTATCACGCTGACATAGTGAGCACGAAATCTGATGCTCTGGTCTGACCTGCCATCCAGACTGCGTTGTGTGTTTCCACGAAACAGGGATGGAACGATCGCGGGCCGGCGGTGGAGCTTCTCCCACCGGTCTGGCGAGCGAAGGGCGCCGGCACACCCGATGAGGTAGGAAGGGACGCTACCGCTGCCACGCGATGGGCTTCCCTGCTTCAGACGGATGGCACCTGCGGCGCGGGTGTCGAGAACAACGCCACTACTCGATCTGGCGGCCGAATGAACTAACTCGATAGTGCCCATTATTGGGGGTGATTGGCCTATTCGACCGCAACGAGTTTAGCTGGATTGCCACAGTTCGTGGCCGTTGCTAGATGCATGACTGTCGGAGCGTAGCGCAGCCTGGTAGCGCATCAGTCTGGGGGACTGGGGGTCGTGG
>JAJZBH010000174.1 GCA_021799015.1 Pseudomonadota bacterium | reverse complement strand
CTGTACCATCGAACACGTTATTCGCAGGGCGCGCGGCGCAGACTTGGTGATCGCAAATCATGCTTTGGTCATGGCTCAGGCTGTTTGGGGCGGTCTCGACGATAGCACTGTACCGACGCGTTACGTGTTCGACGAAGGACATCACCTTTTTGACGCAGCGGATTCCGCATTCTCGATTGAGCTGTCCGGGACCGAAATGGCAGAGCTGCGCCGGTGGCTTCTCGGCGCCGAAGGCAGTCGTTCGCGAGCGCGCGGCCTTGCCCGACGGATTGAAGACCTCGTGGCGATGGACGAAACACTGGCGTCTCCTCTGGAGGCAGCGCTAATTGCGGCGCGTGTCCTCCCGGGTGCCAGCTGGTTTGCGCGCTACCCTGACGTGAGACAATTGGACGCCGTTGGAGCTGGGCCGGCGGAGCTTTTTTTAGGTGCCTTGGAAGCACAGGCTCGTGCCCGTGCGGCCGGAGATGGTTCCCGAAACGCAACACTCGAAGTCGATCTTTATCCGGTTCATCCCGAACTCGCAGAGCGGGCCGAAGGCTTTGCCCGAGCACTGGGACGATTGGAATCACCGTTACAGGCGCTGCGCGAGCGTCTGCTGGCGTGCCTGGATAAGGAGGCCAGCAATATCGAAGAACGCGAGCGGCTCCGTATAGAAGCGGCCTGCCGCGCTCTTGCTCGCCGGGCTTTGGACCGTCTGGTTGGTTGGCGGCGAGTACTAGCCGCCATTACGGCACCACCCCCGGAGCCGGGCAGCCGGCCAGAACATATTTTCTTTATCCGGCTGGACCGCGACGTTGCCTTGCTGGCTCACATGCTGGACCCCACCACCGCGTTTGCAGATCATGTCGCGGCTACCGCACATGGCGTCTTAATCACGTCGGCAACATTACGCGATGGGGTGGATTTTGGGGATGCCGATGCCGGCTGGCGGGGCGCGGAGGAGCGCACGGGCGCTTGCCACCTGCCTCATGCCCCAATCCGGGCAAGCTTCCTGTCCCCGTTTGAATACTGGGCGCAGACTCGTGTTTTTATTGTGAGGGACATCCGACGCGAAGACCCTGACGCACTGGCCACGGCCTACCGGGAGCTGCTCATCGCCGCCGGCGGTGGTGCTCTCGGCTTGTTCACAGCCATTGCGCGCCTACGGGCAGTACATGAGCGGATTGCACCCGCGCTGGCAGAAGCAGGCTTGCCGCTTTACGCTCAACATGTTGATGCGATGAATAACGCCAGTTTGGTCGATATCTTTCGCGCAGAAGAGCATGCATGCTTGCTTGGTACCGACGCGATGCGTGACGGAGTCGACGTTCCGGGGAATGCCCTGCGTCTGGTTGTCTTCGAGCGCACACCTTGGCCACGCCCTGATATCCTACATCGGGTGCGGCGCACGCATCTGTCCGGCGGGGCACCCAAAGCCTATGACGACGCTATTGTGCGACTGAGGCTGCGGCAAGCATTTGGCCGGCTCATTCGGCGCGCCACCGATCGCGGTGTCTTCGTCCTGCTTGACCGAGCCCTTCCAACGCGGATCCACGGCGCCTTTCCGCCTGGCGTTGAGGTTCATTCAATGGGTCTGGCCGAAACCATACGGGCAACGGCAAAATTTCTGGATGGCGGAACAGCGGAATAGAGACGAGGCAACTAAAGGTAAAACCGACGAATTGATCCGCCATTCGCAGCGTTGCAAGAAGGCAACACCATTCACTCATTATTGGCAGAAAGCTGCATAGACGACCAGTTTTATAGCTTTGGCCAGATTCCTGCATTGATTGACGACAAGACAAGCCGACTAAAGGCGATAAAAGTTAGGCGAAGAGCGTATTTACCAGTCACATGGTCATAAGCGTTGATCAATATGGAGGCTATATGACCAACAAATATGCGTATCGGACCAACAAATATGCGTATCGATCCAAAACATGGCTTTCTACTGCTTTTTGCGTCGGAGCTGCGTTAAGCGCTGTATCGTCTGCGGTCGCCATGAATGGACCGAGTAGCATCAAGTTCAATGGTGGGCCGCTTGGATCTCTTGCTCTGTCTGGTGGAGCCACCGGATATGGGTATGCGCTCTCAGGAACGGGCAATGCTGCGAGTCCAGGTCTGCTTGGAACCGACAAATCAACCGGGGCGGAATTTCTCAATGGGCTGATCCAAGTCCAGAAGCCTTCGGGACCGCTGCAGTTTACGATCGAGGTTGGTTCAACGACGTCAATGACGTTGGGCGTTAAACCTGCCCCCAGTTCGGTTCAGAATTTTCCGACCGGTCCGCTGTTTGCCGGCTACATAACCCTTGCGCCGACAAGCAATTTCACGATCTCTGCAGGTCAGCTCCCGTCGCTGGAAGGCTGGGAATCACCCATCGACTGGAACAACGCCAACGCTATGAACACGGATATCTTCTACGTGGAGAACTCACAGAGCCGCGGGGTCTCTGCAACCTATAGCCATGGACTGCTTTCCGCGACCCTGACCTTTGGCGATGGTTTTGATACCGGCGTCTGGAATTTCTTGCAGGGTTTAGTTACCTACAGCCCAAACAGCGATAACAGTGTGTCGTTGTTTGCCGCCAGCAATCTCGGCAAGACAGGGTTGAACGCCGTTACATACGGTCAGACAAACGTTGGCACCTATGGGGCAAATTACATCAATTCCACGATGATAGGAGGATATTACAGCTTTACCGAAGGGAACCTGAATCTTGTGCCGGAGGTGCAGTACGTCTACGCTAAGCCGAGCACGACGCTCGGACTCACCAAGTTCTCCAGTAACTTTGGAGCGGCGCTCTTCGCTGACTACAGTTTTGGCAAGACGCCCTACTCGCTTGGTGCATGGGTCGAATATTTCAACAGCAACGGCCCGGATCTCTGGTTCCTCAATCCCGGAGCAAAGGGGATAGGACTATCTGTTACCCCAACCTGGCAAGAAAATTATCTTTTTGTTCGTGGAGACATCGGCCTCCTGCATTTGACTGATCTTGGCGTTCCGGGTTCTGTCGGCTATGGCGCGAATGGTACAAGTCGCAATCAGGCAACTGCATTACTCGAGGCGGGTATCCTTTTCTAACGGGCGCTTACCTCCCGGCGACGCCGATCAATAGGTGATCGGTGTCGCCATTGGCGCGCGATCTCGCTGCAAGGCGCCATGCACGAAGGATGACCAGAAATCGTCCTCGCTTTTTTACATAGAACCGTGTTTTTCTCACCCGCTTTACCATCCTCTCCAGTCGCAAACAGCTGAAGTAATAATTCAGGCCAAGAGGAGACTGGCACATAGATACACGATGCATAGGAATTAGAGATCAAGAACCAACGCACTTTCTGCATGGGCGCAGGAAAAACTTCAATGCCTCTGAAACGAACAGAACCATTTTCCATTGCGCCGGCCACGCCGTATGACCGACATTGCTAATTGGGTCTGCTCTTCATACTGGGCGTGCTAGGAAATTTGTATATCCGCGATTACGGGCGCTTATTACTCGGAATCGGACGAAGGAGTCGTGCTGCAAATTCTGGCGCCGTAGCGGCGGAGTCGGTAAAAACAAAATTCGCATAAAGATATTTAGGAACCAGCATACAATATTGGGCGTCGACACCCGACAGGGATAAGCGATCGTTCAATTTCCGTGAAACGTGTATGGTGAAGCGCTATTATTTTGCCTCGTGACTTGGAACAATTTCAAATGCCATGTTTTATCGCCCGCGCAGTTTCACCTGAAGCTCGAACATTTGGGGCGTCTTAGGCATTTTAGACAGGAACTCCGGAAATCGTGTTGCGCGGACGGTAGCGAGAGCGGCCTTATCAATCGGCGGCACTCCCGAAGAATGTACAACTGAAACGCTCAGGACTGTGCCATTGGGGGCAACTCTGATGGCGACCGTAGTGGTCCCTCGGAGATGCATCATTTCCACTTCTCGGGGCACCCGCAGGTTATTTTGGACGGCTTCACGCAGGAGTGCGGCGTAACGTTCGGTAGCACTTTCGATCTCGGCTGCCGATATCGCGGGCTGTGGTGGTGGTGCCGGTACGGGAGGTACTATATGTGGCACTGGCCTGACGGGAGCAGGGCGCGGCACCGGCTTGGGCCGAGGGTGGGGGATTGGCCTGGGAACCGGAGGAGGCGGCTTTGGCGGCGCTACCGGCTTTGGTGGCGGAGGTAAAGGCTTCGGCAACGGCTTGGGTTTTGGCATCGGTTTTGGGGGTGGCAATGGCTTCGGCTTTACCGGCGGCTCGAGCATCTGAATCTTGATGATCTGCGGGCGGTGGTTGGCAACAGGTCCGGCGAGAGTGCTAATCCGGATGACGATCGCGGCGACAAGAATTTCCAGAAGGAGTGCAGCCGCAATGGCGCGACCAAAATGGTCGCGTTCATGCATAGCCGGCATTTGAGTGCCGGTTGTTGTGGCTGGTCGCGACATCATTCCTCCGTAGGCTGGGCTGCGATTCCGACGTTCGTGACGCCTGCTTTATGGGCGGCGTCCATGACGGTGATGAAGTTTTGGAAGGCTGTATGTTTGGAGGCGGCGATGGTGACCTGGGTATGGTGTGGGTTGCCG
>JAJZBH010000173.1 GCA_021799015.1 Pseudomonadota bacterium | reverse complement strand
ACGACGGACGGACGCAGGATGACCGTCTCTGGATACGCGGCGCGTACGGCTGCTTCACCGCGTGCCTTGCTGGACGCGTAGAGACTCGGTGCGTCAGGCGTGGCACCAATAGCCGAAACATGAACCAGATGAGCAACGCCGGCTGCTGCTGCTTCTGTTGCAATCAGTGCTGCGCCTAGGTGATGGATGCGTTCGAAGTCTCCAGCCTTGTGTTCATTCAGAATGCCAACAAGATTCACCACGCAGTCGGCGCCGGAAACCGCGCGGCGGACTGCACCGGCACTCGTGACCGGCGCGTAAAGCGGCACGATCTGGCCAACGTCACCGTAAGGCCTAAGTGCAGCTGCACGCTCGGTGTCTCGCCCGGCTACCCGGACGATGTAGCCTTGATCCGCGAGGCGTTTGACGACGTGGCGGCCGATAAAGCCGGAGGCGCCGAATACGGCGGCAATCTTACCCGAACCCATGGAGTTCTCCGTTGGTTAACCCGATTTGAACCATCAAAGCCGGATAATGTGGCCCAGAGTTTTTAACGTGAGTCCTTTGGCATTGAATCGGCATTGAATTCAATGCCAAACCGCCCATCGCGTTTGACGAGGGGATGGAGAAAGCCATTTGCGTCCGCAATAATGACTATTGTTGCGAATGATGAGCGCAGGGCTGCGGTCACTTTGACGACAATTGGGAGAAGACACGAAGTCTCGTTCATGGCCGACGAAGCGGCGCGCACCCGCCCTCAGGCTTCTCTGGCAAGGTGTGGGGTAGCAGAAGCTACAGCGATTCAATCCTTGGTGTCAGATCAGAAATCCGGATATTTTCGTCCTGACCGGTCAACCCCGAAAGGGAAGCGAACAGAGAATTGTACCGGTACCGTCGAGTTATTTCAGCCAACCATCAAATCCCCCTAATAACCTTGTCCTTGACATGCGAACCAGGGTTGGGCGCCCCCCGAAGTAGGGATTTGTCAAGCGCGGGTACGCGGTGTGCCCCCACCGGATCAGCTGTTGAACATCCTTCGTCCGCGTCAAAGGCGTCGTACCCGCGCGGCCATTTCGTCGATCTCGACGACAGTGGCGAGAGGTGGACAGGCCCTTGGCCAGCCTGCCACAAAAGCGAATGCCCGTATGCCTGGCAGCGTGAGGAGGCTCGCTCAGTTTCAATGCAGAGACGCCCTTTGATGAGGACACGATAAGGCTAAATGTTTCTACGCCCACGCGAGCAACGGCAAATAAGCTCTGGGCAGTGGCCGTACGAGCGGGGATGACGCTGAACGCCTGCACGCCAGGACATTTTAGCTGGTTGTAGACAGCCTTGCCAACCATCCCGGAGTGGCGGAAACTCTGGCTCCCGCTGTCGGCGCGCTTTCTCCAGTCACGCCCGCGCCGCATTTTCACAGGGAAAGATTTCATTGAGCGCACGAAGCACTATATTCGTGCGCTGTCCTGACGATCGCAGCTCGCTTAGTCAGTCCAAGGGTTCCGAATCGTGTCACAAACCGCTGGGTGCGTGAAGGGTAAGCGGCCAGTTCGTGATTAAAGTGGCAGATTGTGCCATAAGCAGTTATTTTCGTTAACGGTTACATTTGCTCAAAGTCCGATAATGGCCGTATATCAAAAAAAGATCTGATGTGAGGTTCAAGGCGTGCTTAAACTAAAGTTGGAGTTGCCAAACAATGATCGCATTGGTTCGGGAATCGATATAGGTTATAGAAAATGGCACCTACGATGATCGAAAACTTGCAGGAAAATATTGTTCGATTTCCGCTCGAGCTGCGACGGTGTGATTTAGACGCACTGATTGCGGAAGAACCAGACTTTCTGGCTGCCGAAGCGCTTTGTGACCGGTGTGGGATCGAAATCCCAACGATCAACTTTATTGAATGTGGTGAAGACGAGGCCCGGGAGCTGATCGCGACGCTTAAAGATTGTGATCCTGTTTTGTATCAAAGATCGCTTCGCCGGATGCAGGAAGACGCCATGGCCATGGCAATTGGTCTCTGCCGGAAGGCGCGGCGGGCTCAAGCAGATGTTTCAGTACTGCGTCGGCGTTCCATTCCCGAGCGGTCGGCGAATCCTGTAATGCATGCTGAATGCAACGCTGCGCTGGCTGACGCTGAACGACGCGCTGCCCAACAGCTTCTCGCGGCGATGGCGGCTGCGGAGTGGGCGAGAGGGATCGATGAGGTCGTCAGCTATCACTTAAGTGACAGCCATGCGTCGTCGAATTGCACTGTGGTGCCTTTTTCTAGGCCAGTATGAACGGTCTATTGTGATATGGGAGTCTTTTTCGGACCCAAATCGTCCTGGTGTTCCCTGATGATTGACGGCAGAGTCGGGCTTCGCTAGACCCCAGACGGGAATTGGTGATGTACTATACCGATGGACGACACCAAGCCCAGGTGGCGGAATGGTAGACGCGCAGGTTTCAGGTACCTGTGGCCGCAAGGCTGTGGAAGTTCGAGTCTTCTCCTGGGCACCAGTTTGTTGTGCGACCGAAATCGACGAGCTATTGGACCAGGTCGCTGTCAGCCGCCTAGCAACGGAATTCTAGCAAGCATGAGCGAGACACAATTTGCTGCGGGCGCAACGATCCACCTACACAAGCACGATCTACCCGAATCAATATTGTCTAAATTCAGCGGTATGGTGGCGATCGATACGGAGACGATGGGGCTCGACCCGAGACGTGACCGCCTATGCCTAGTGCAATTGTCTGCGGGAGACGGTACCGCGCATTTAGTACAGCTTATTCCTCCTGGCCTCGGTGGGCGAGGCGGCGATTGCCCAAATCTGAAGCGGCTGCTTGTGGATCCATCTGTTGTTAAGCTGTTTCATTTTGCCCGGTTTGACGTGGCCATATTACGGCAAACGTTCGGCATAGGAACCGGACCGGTTATCTGCACGAAGATAGCCTCGAAGTTGGTCCGGACGTATACGGATCGGCACGGCCTCAGGGACCTCTGTCGTGAATTGCTTGGTGTGGAGATTTCGAAGCAGTTGCAGTCGAGCGATTGGGGAGCAGTGGAATTGAGTCCGGAACAATGTGCATACGCCGCCTCTGACGTGCTGCATCTGCATGCGTTGTGGGCGAAGCTGGAGGCTCTTCTGGCCCGGGAAGGGCGGCGCGCCCTCGCAGACGCATGCTTCCGCTTCCTTCCGGCCCGCGCGACTCTCGACCTTTTGGGGTACGACGATCCGGACCTTTTCGAGCACTAAAATGGTCAGAGCCGGATAGGGGTCGCTTTAGTTCGACAGCAATTTGCGTTAGGGAGTATTTGTTGACCCGAGGTTGGGCAGCGTCGCATACAGAAGACATGAATTCGAGCCGCAGCGCCAATCGGACCGACGCGGAGGCCAAAGATGCGGCTAAACGCGCGCGAGACTGTCTGACGGTCGGCCGCGACGTTTTGGTCGCGGAGGCTGGCGCGCTTTCCGCACTTGCGGGCGCGCTTGATACCCGGTTTGCCGAAGCTGTTGACTTGGTCGCTGAAGTGACGGGGCGGGTCGTAGTGACCGGCATGGGAAAATCTGGTCACGTTGCACGAAAGATCGCGGCCACTTTTGCTTCGACGGGTACGCCGTCGATGTTTGTGCACCCCGCAGAGGCAAGCCATGGCGACCTTGGCATGATTGTGCCAGGCGACGCAGTGATTGCTCTTTCCAACTCGGGTGAGGCAACCGAGCTCGCTGATATTGTTGCTCATACCAGTCGCTTTGATCTCCCGCTGGTTGCCATAACATCCCGGGCAGAGAGCACGCTGGCGCGCGCAGCGGATATTATCCTCGTGTTGCCACCAGTGCCTGAGGCGGGCCCGATCGGGCTTGCTCCAACCACCAGCACGACGATGCAAATGGCCCTTGGTGACGCGCTGGCTATTGCGCTTTTGGCCCGACGTGGCTTTACGCCAGCCGAATTCGGCATATTCCATCCTGGTGGCAATTTGGGCGGCCGGCTTAAACGTGTGAGCCAGTTAATGCATACCGGTCCAGCGGTGCCGCTCGCTTCGCCCGACCTAACCATGGATCGGGCGATTGTAAAAATTACCGAGAAGCATTTTGGTTGTCTTGGCGTGGTTGACGCATCCGGTAGATTGATAGGGGTTGTGACTGATGGCGATCTTCGCCGAGCTATGGGACCCGATATTCTCACACTCACAGTTCAAGAGGTCATGACGCGCGCGCCAAGGGTGATTGGACCAAATGCGCTGGCCGAGCAGGCGTTACACGACATGACCGGCATAGAGCCAAAGATCATGAGCCTATTTGTGCTAGGTGATGACAGGAGGGTCTTGGGTATCATACACATGCATGATCTGTTGCGTGCAGGTATAGCGTGACGCCGCGGAAAACGCTGATTTCGCGTGGCGCTGATCGTAGTGAGGCGGGGTTGGGTCGGATGAGTGCCGCTCGCCATGACCCAGTGATGTTGCTCATCCGGAGCAGAACCGTATGGTTCGCCAAAATCTTGCTCCCAGTAGTTGCTATCGCTCTTCTGGCGGTCCTTGCTGTGGTCCCCACCCTGCGGACCAATGGTTCTGTGGGACGTGCCACCTATCCTCGGGCCGGCTCGGAGGGCGCGCCG
>JAJZBH010000172.1 GCA_021799015.1 Pseudomonadota bacterium | reverse complement strand
GGCACGACGGCAATGCCGATGTGATCCGCCAGGAACTGGCCAGCGAGCCTGGAATTGTGATTGGTCTGCGCTCTGTGGAGCTGAGGGTTCAGCCGTGGCGGCCCTGGTTGGGGGCGGCGAGGCAGGCGCCGATGCGCTTTGAGACGCGCCCTGGGCATCAACTGCAGATCGACTTCGGCGACACGAAGGTCTGGATCGGCGAGGCGCGGATCAAGATCCACCTGTTTGTGGCGACGCTGGGCTACTCGCGGCGGATGCACATCCGGGCTTTGATCCGGGAACGGCAGACCGACTGGTTTGAAGGCATGGAAGGAGCGTTTCTGCGGTTTGGCGGGGTACCGATGGAGATTCTGTTCGACAATGCGCCGGCGCTGGTCGAGCACCACGATGCCGTGACCCGCGAAGTGCGGTTCAACGCCCGGCTCCACGCCTTTGCGCGCTACTGGGGTTTCAGGCCGAGGGCGTGCGCTCTGTATCGGGCCCGGACGAAAGGCAAGGACGAGCGTGGTGTCGGCTATGTGAAGCGCAACGCGATTGCCGGACGTCGCTTTGCGAGCTGGGGAGCGTTGGTTGCTCATCTTGACCAGTGGATCCGGGAAATCGCCGACGTGCGCGTTCACGGCACCACCGGTGAGTTGCCGATCATGCGCTTTGCCGACGAGGCGAGCGTGCTGCGGCCGCTTGGCGGCCGGGCCCCGTTCGGCCAACTGCGCGACCTGGTCCGCAAGGTGCGATCGGACTGCGCGGTCGGTCTCGATACCAACAGCTACTCGGTGCCATGGCGTCTTGTCGGCGCGACGGTGCAGGTCGTGGTCCTCGGCGGCCGTGTGATCATCCGTCACGCCGGCGAGGTCGTGGCCGATCATCCCCGGTGCGAGAGGGACGCCGGCAGCGGGTCATCGACCGGCTGCATCTTTCTGGTCTTGTCGGCATCTCGCCGGTGCGTGCGACAATCACTCCGGCATCATCGCCGGCCCTGTTGCGGCCGCTCGCCGAATACGAGGCGGTTGCGGGAGGGGCATGGTGATGGCAGTCGATCACGAGGCTCTCGTTGCCATGCTGGACCGGCTGAAGCTGACCGCAATCCGCGACCAGCTTGACGAGGCGGCGCGCTCGGAAATGACCTTGCGCGAGGCGCTGGCGTTCTTCGTTGGCCGCGAGATCGCGCGGCGCGATGAGCGGCGCATCCATATGGCCAGCAAGATCTTCCAGTTCCCGTTCGTGCGCGAACTCGATGGCTTCGAGTTCGACGCCCAGCCGTCTCTCGATCCTCGCCAGATCCGCGAACTGGCGACGTGTTGCTGGATCGCCCACGGTGACGCGACGTTGTTGATGGGGCCGCCGGGGACTGGCAAGACGCACCTGGCTGTGGCCGTGGGGCGCGAGGCGATCCGGCAGAACTACTCCGTCCAGTTCGTCACCGCGGCAACGCTGGTAGCATTGCTGGCCAAGGCGCACATGGACGGAACTCTCGAGAAGCAACTGAGGTTGCTGAGCCGCCCCAAGCTGCTGATCATCGACGAGCTCGGCTACCTGCCGTTCGAGGCCGACGCCGCCCATCTGTTCTTCCAGCTGGTGTCGCGGCGTTATGAGCGGGGCTCGATCCTGATCACCTCCAACCGTTCGGTGGGCGAGTGGGGAGGCGTGTTCGGCGACCCGGTGGTGGCCACCGCGATCCTGGACAGGTTGCTGCACCACTCCAGCATGATCACCATTCGGGGGGACAGCTACCGACTTCGCGAAAAGCGTAGATCCGGCCTTCTGCAGAAGGCCGGATCCATGCTTGGTGCCACCGAAAACACAGCACAATGACAGGGGAGCAGATCCTCAGTTCGCCCAGGGGGGCACCCAGGGGGTCAGATCCTCAGTTCGCTTGACAGAGCAGGGTGTTTTGATTTGATTCCCGGGGTCTGCGGGACGTTTTGCGGCGGCTCTAGCCGCTATGGCGCTCATGCGGGCGCAACTCTCCTGTCGAGCCATACCAGGCGCTGCATGTTATAGGCGAGATTGGCGAGGCCGATCTTGGTCGTGGCCCGAGCGATTCCGATTGTGCGTACGAACAACCCCATCGGCCCCTTCTGCCGGGCGAAGACATGCTCAACCGCCGAGCGCACCCGGGATTTGGCAGCGTTTGCCTGCATGGTTCGTCGGTGGCGGATCGGGTTTTCGTAAGCGTGAAATGATTTTCGCCCCCTTTGGGGCGTTGTCCCCGCGTCCAATTGTCGATTGCCACGACGCCGGTTAGGATGGAATTCGCGTCCGTCATCATGGAGCGGACATGATGCTCAAGATACCACGCAGATGCGCAAGGAATTCCACGCATTTTCGTCAGCGTCGTCACGGCGATGCCTTCCGACGAGGAAACGATCCAAAAAATCGCGTGAGCCCATGTCAGCAGCGGCCAATGAATCCGGTGCATCGGCGTTCGTGCCGTCACACTGAATTGCTTTTTTGCGCGCCTCGCAACGCTAGAGCGTCACTCTTGCCGCGCGATCGGCACGCCAAACGCCCTGTAATGGCAACACGCCAGACCGTTCGCCCGGTGTGTCTTCCCAACGCAAAAATCGAGAACATCTCAGCAAAAGCACGAAGCGTTATGCTCGTGGTGCATTCTGCAGGTCGCGCTTTAATTGGAATTGGTCAATTCGAGATTTTCGTTGTATGATTCGATGTTGCGCGAGATGGTGGCCTACAGGCGTCCTGGGCATGAAAGCCAACCAACCAGATTTTTCTTTGATGCAACGTCTCGTAGCGGGCAGATATAGCTTTGACCTCATCTGCGCGGACCCTCATCTGCGGTAGAACATAACGTGCCAGCATGTGGTAGTACAAATGCAGATATGCTCAGACAAGCGAGGAGCGGCACCTGTGAACAAGAGCAATTCCAATGTCAGAAATACTATCGGAACAAGCATCAGTGCCTACGGGCCTGCGCGTTCGACTATTTCAGGGACTCCTTTGGAAAAGGCGGAGCTTGCCAAGATTGATGCCTATTGGGATGCAAGCCTGTATCTTTGCCTCGGCATGCTGTATCTTCAGGCCAATCCATTACTCCGCGAACCGCTTCGGCGTGAGCATCTGAAGTCACGGTTGCTCGGACATTGGGGATCAGATGCCGGCCAATGTTTTACCTACATCCATTTCAATAGACTGATCCGGAAGCACGACCTTAACGCGCTTTATATCTCCGGCCCTGGCCACGGCGCACCAGCCGTCCTGTCTCAGGCATATCTTGAAGGTTCATATTCGGAGCTTTATCCTGACAAGACCGAGGATATCCGGGGGATGCAGCGCTTCTTCAAGCAATTTTCTTTTCCAGGCGGTATAGGTAGCCATGCTACACCTGAAACGCCAGGTAGCCTCCACGAGGGAGGAGAACTTGGTTATTCGATTTCGCATGCCTATGGCACGGTGCTTGATAATCCGGATCTGATTACGCTGGTGATGGTTGGTGACGGCGAGGCGGAAACTGGCCCGCTTGCAACGTCGTGGCATAGCAACAAGTTTCTGAATCCCATCACTGATGGCGCCGTTTTGCCCATTTTGCATTTGAATGGCTACAAAATTAACAATCCGACTATTCTTGCAAGGATTAGCCATGCGGAACTCGAATCCCTTTTTGTGGGTTATGGCTACACCCCGTATTTCGTGGAGGGCAGCGATCGGGAGACCATGCATCAGGCGATGGCGGCAACGATGGAACACTGCGTTAATGAGATTCAACGTTACCAGCGAGAAGCGAGAGCGAGCAAGGTCGCATTCCGGCCGCGTTGGCCGATGATCATTTTACGAAGTCCAAAGGGCTGGACAGCGCCTCGTGAGGTTGATGGTCATTATCTTGAAGGCTACTGGCGCGCGCACCAGATCCCCATCACCGATGTTGCGACAAATCAGGACCATTTAAATCTGCTCGAAACCTGGATGCGGAGCTACAATCCTGATCGTCACTTCGATACAAATGGACGGCTGGTTCCCGAACTTAGAGATCTTGCCCCAACAGGAACGCAGCGCATGAGCGCCAATCCTATTGCTAATGGTGGAGCACACCGCCGTCCGTTAGACATGCCCGAGTTTTCGGAAAGCGCTGTAAAGATTGAACATCCGGGAGTAACTCGAGTCGGCAATGTCCCTCGCCTTGGACTGTTTCTTCGCGAGGTTGTCCGTCGGAATCCCACGAGGTTTCGGCTCTTTGGCCCAGACGAAACCCAGTCGAACAAACTCGAAGCCGTCTACGAGGTCGGTAAGAAGGTCTGGCTAGCAGAAACCTTTCCGGAGGATGCCGACGGGGGAGAACTTGCTGCTGCCGGAAGGGTAATGGAAATGCTCAGCGAGCATACGGTTGAAGGATGGCTTGAAGGCTATCTTTTAAGCGGCCGCTACGGCCTGATCAACAGCTATGAGCCCTTCATCCATATCATTGATTCCATGTTTAACCAGCATGCCAAGTGGCTCGAGAAAATCAACGAAATTCCCTGGCGCGCGAAAATTGCTTCGCTCAATTTGCTTGTGACTGCGCTAGTCTGGCGTCAGGATCATAATGGTTTCACTCACCAAGATCCTGGCTTTCTGGACGTTGTCGCCAACAAAAGTCCAGAGGTGGTGCGTATCTATCTCCCGCCTGA
>JAJZBH010000171.1 GCA_021799015.1 Pseudomonadota bacterium | reverse complement strand
TATCGTGTCGGCCCGCTCACGGAGCATCAATACCAGGACTGGCACGTTGTCCTGCGCACCAATGGTCGAGTGCCAATCAACGTGGTGCACGACATCGCGGCGCTGGAACGTCTAGGCGCGATTCCCTATTACGCGCTGCATCCGGGCGCTGCGCGCAGCGTGCTGGTCGGATATCGGCGCGCAATCACGCAACCAAACTGGGACGCTCCGCTCGCCGCCAATGGCGTGACCCGATACATGCCGATGGTCGGTGGACGCGGTAGCATCGGCCCAACCACACGCGCGAACGCGGTCTGGCTGATCAGCCAGAACCCGATCGCTGCAGAATACGCCATCGGTCAAGCTGACGCTGCCGGTGCGGTTCCCTGGCATATGTGGTACCCCAAAACTGGGAATTTCCTGACCACTGCCGATTTCCCGAATATCTGGACCGACTCGCGGGGCGGCCCTCATTCCTACACTACCGGCCTGACCCAGCAGATTGGCCATACCGGCTGGACACCAGATGCCGCCCATCAACCTGATCTTTCCTATATCCCCTACTTGCTGACTGGCCGCCGCTATTATCTCGACCAATTGAACGCCCAGGCCAGTTTCGCCGAAACCGATTTCTGGCCAGCACCCGGGGCCCGCAATCGTGGCAGAGGAATCGTTGTCGGCTCTGGAAATCAACTTCGCGGTGCGGCTTGGGATCTGCGCGAGATCGCAGAAGCGGCCTATATCGATCCGCAGCATAGCACCATGCGTCGGTATTTCACCCGCATGGTCGCCAACAACATGGCATTCTTGCTCCGGAAACTGCCGGTCTGGAAGGCCCGCGAAGGCGACGCCTACGGCTATCTGCCAGGCGCCTATGGGAATAGCGGCATGACGCCGCCCTGGCAGCAGGATTTTTTCGCGACGACGATGAGCATGCTGGTGCAGCATCATGTTGCCGGCGCGCGGAAGGTGCTGCGCTGGCAGACGCATTTTCTTGCGAACTCGCTACTCCCGCTTGCGCGGGGCTTCAATCCGCACGATGGCATTGCCTATAATCTGAAAGTTTATGATCCGAAAACCAGGCAGCATTACAAGAGTTGGCAAGCTATCCGGCGGGCAACCGAACTCGCGGGGCAGGCGAATGGTAGCGGCTGGACGCACAGCAATGGCTATTATGCGCAAACTCGCCTCGCCGCGCTCGCGGGAATCATAAATGCCACCGGCTCCACTCGCGCTCGGGCCGCCTATGCCTGGCTCCACCACGCCGGCGCCCCGTACACCACCCCGATGGCCCATGCCCTTCAAGCGCAATACTGGATCGTTCCCCGCCGTCATCCCTGACATAACGCCGCAAAGCCGAGGGCCCGCCATGCTCTACCGCATTCGTGAGACACTCAACCGATCAAGACTGGATCGCGCGCTGCGGCCCATTATGACCACGAAACCCATTCGGGCGGACGGGGCTAATATTCTGGTCTTCAGTGCCGTATCGCATCGTGACTTGCTGATGTATCTCGCTGCCGTCAAATCCTTGCTGCGGTTCCTCCCACCATCCGGCGTGGTCGCGATGAATGACGGTTCACTCACCGCCAATGACCAGGCTGTCCTGCATACGCACCTTCCGGGACTCCGCATTGTCCTGGGCAAGGGCATCGAAACGGGAAAGGTGCCCGCCGACATCATGTGGCAACGCATGTTCTGGTCCATCAAGCTCGCGGAACGCGCCTATGTCATCCAGCTTGATTCCGACACGCTGACCCTTGCCCGACCGGACGCCGTTCTGGAAACAATAAGCGCCGGGAAGAGCTTCATTCTCGGCACCGGTGAGTGCCTCGCAATCGACACCGTTGCGGCACGGGCCGCCGCAGTTGCGAATCGTCCGTCGAACAATATCCAGACTGTTTCCGAGCGTGCGATGCCTGGCCTGCCAGATGCCGGAACCCGCCGTTATGTCCGCGGCTCCGCGGGATTTTACGGTTTCGGTCGCGGGCATGTGGGATTCGAAGACGCCGAAACACTGTTCACCGAGATGAACCGTCTTACAGACGGCCGCTTCATCGAATACGGCTCGGAACAATTTGCCGCGAATTTCCTGGTGGCAAATACCAGGGATGCCGTCGTGCTGCCGTTTCCCACCTATGCCGTACACCACATCAGCTACGAACTGACTGGGGCGATTTTTCTACATTTCATCGGGTCCTACCGATTTCACCGCGGCACCTATGTAAAAGTGGCCCAAAATGTCATCTCTGAATTGCAATGAGCCAGAGTGGTTTGCGACTGGTCATCATCATCCTCCATTTCGGGGATATCGCAGATACGCGGAAATGCCTCGAGTCATTGCAGCCTGACTTGCCCCATGACTGGAAAATCCTGCTCATAGACAACGGAACCGGAACAAATGCTGCTGCGACTCTCCAAGCCGAATTTCCGGATATCGTCACGTTGGGCCTCACCGATAATCTCGGATGGGCTGGCGGCAATAATACCGGCATAAAATGGGCGCAGACGAAACAAGCCTACGCAGTGTGTCTTCTAAATAATGACACACTCACGCCCGTCGCAACGCTGAAAGCCATGCTTGCCGTACTCCCGCAGGTTGAGCCCTGCCTGCTCCATCCTGCGATCGACTATGCCGACCCAACCGAAGGTGCCCAGCTCGACCCGGCGCAGGACCCGGCACGATGCCAGGTCCCGCATCACCCCGGGCTCTATGAACTCGATTTTGTCTATGGGGCCTGCCTGATGGTACCAATGTCGGTAATTGAGCGGACGGGATCGTTCGATGAAAGATTATTTCTTCAACTCGAAGAGACGGATTTTTTTATCCGCGCTCGCAATGCCGCAATTCCCAGTTACTGCCTTAACTCGGTAAGAATCGTCCATTTCGAATCGCGGAGTTTCGGCGCCCGTGTGACGCCGCGGAAACTTTATTACATCATGCGCAACAGATTGTTGTTATGGGAAAAACATGACCGATCGATTCCCGGGCTCTTTCGACTGTGCCGTAACGTCTATTGGCGAGCCGCGATCGAGTCGGCGACCCCCTTGCGCTGGCTGGTTTCGCGCGAAAGTGGTGCACGGGCGATCCGGGCCGGCATTGCGGATTACAGTCGTCGACGGTTCGGTAGCGCCCCGGATTATCCTTTTTTCAAGTGATACGGCGCATTAATGCACGTTAGATGACCGAATTGAATCGAGGGCAGCAAGATCGCGAGTGGGCGACCGACTAGGCGGGACGCATTGTCAGAAGAACGCTAAGGTAGCGGCCGGTTCGGTGCCGGTTGGCTCGTCAAGCACGGTGTGACGCCACACCGTTTGAGAAAGGTATGGGACATCAACGACATGGCGCTTTGTCATGATCCAGCTTAGCGATCTCCTGCATCGGCTCACACGCCGCAAACTCCATCCGCCACTTGGGTTCGTTCATATACCCAAGGCTGCCGGGACATCTGTGGTCCAGCAACTCGACTCACGCCTGCGACCACGCAAATTTGTCTATGGTCTTGATCTCTCGCAATTCGGATCGTTTTCAGCGTTCGACACGATGCCCGCGGCAATGCGTGCCACCATTTTTGATCATGCCCGTGCAATTCCGGAAGAGATTGACATCATCGCCGGCCACTTGTCGCCGAAAACCATCCTCGCTCAATATCCGATGGCCAAACTCGTCACATTCATGCGTGCACCGGCACCGCGCCTACTGTCCCATTGGTTTTATTGGCGAGGCTATACCGACGACATTCTGGCTAAATATGGCGCCTGGGGAGACGCGATCGCGTCAGCGCGATCCAACCTCAACGACTTTCTGTGTACAAGGCGGATTGCCTGCGTGATCGACAACGTTACGTTGCGCATGCTGCTCTGGCCGCACCCTCTGATTCCCGAAGATGACTTCATCGATCCCAAACATGATTCCGATCTGCTTGCGGAGGCACTACGTTCCTTGGAGCAGTTTTCCTATGTGAATATCATCGAAGCACCGGACACGGAGCTGAGTTTGAATGCATGGTTGAAAGAAAATTATGGCCGCTCGTTCTGGGCGAGCGTGCAAAGCGCGCTGCGGCAGGATGAATCAATTAGAAAGAACCCATCAAAAGTACCGGCGGTGAAAATGAATGTTCCTTTATCGATACAACTACAAAATATTGAAAACAATGCGATGAACGAGCGAATTCGGCTAGATGACCAGCTGTGGCACAAAATTGCGGCCCGACATTTCACGCAGGAAGAAGCGAACCGCATCTATACAGAATCTCTATCAGAGGCCGTTAAACGATATGAATATTTAAACGAACACCGACAAATCAATATCTTCTGATTTAACAACTATTAGAGCCTGAATCTGAATGGTAGTGTGGCTATCTGTGACGGGCGATTTTTCGCGTGAGCAAGCGGATATGTGCGATGAAGAGCCATGCGGTGGCGCTGGTAACGGTGGCTTCGAAATCCTTTGCAAGGCGCCGACATCTGCTGAGCCTGGCGAAGGTTCTCTATCACCCAGCGTCGCGGCAGGAGCACGAACCCGCTGGCGGCGTCCGAGCGCTTGACGATCTGTATGGTCCATTTGCCGATTTTGGTGAGGCGTCCCTTGAGTTTGGGACCGGCATAGCCGCCATCGGCAAACACAGCCGCAACCAGGGATATAGGGATTTGACGGATT
>JAJZBH010000170.1 GCA_021799015.1 Pseudomonadota bacterium | reverse complement strand
CAGCGGACGCGAAAGTAAGTTTCGCCGAAAGATTCGATACCCTTAAGCCGGTACTGGAACGTGTCTACGATCTGCCGGAGATCCTTGCGATCTCTGTCGGCATGTTCTGGTCAACACTTCCTCCCGGGCAAAAAACAACGTTGCAATCGCTTTTCACGGAATACACAGTCGCGACCTACGTAAAGAGTTTTGATCATTTCAATGGCCAGCGTTTCGAAATTCAACCAACCGTCCGCTCCCTTGGAGCGCGACGCATCGTCACGACAAACCTGATTGCTGCCGATGGACAGAAGACGCGGCTCGACTATGTGATGACCCCAAGCAGCGGAACCTGGAAAATCACCGACGTGCTCTTCGACGGCACGATCAGCAAAGTGGCAACGCAGCGTTCGGATTTCAGCGGGCTCGTCGAACCAGGTAACGCAACACGACTGATCGATGCTCTGCGCAAGAAAATAACGGCTCTCTCCGACGGCGCGCTAAAGGTTGGATAGACCCGCCATGCCTGTCCTGCAGCCATCCGCCTAACATGACCGATATACTTGCCGATCTTGCCAGTCTCGTCGCGGTCGCAGGCTTGGCACATCAGGTCATCGGGAGCGCCCTGGTCCCGCAAATTACCGCGGCAATGGCGCAGGCACCCATCGCCTTGCCGCCCGTGTCATTGCTGAAACCTTTGTATGGAAGCGAACCGCTGCTCGAAACTGCGCTGGAGTCATGCTTTGTCCTCGATTACCCGGCCTTGCAACTTGTATTCGGCGTTGCCGACCCTGCAGACCCCGCGCTCGCCATCATTGAACGCCTTCGTGCCCGCTATCCGGAGGTTGACACCACCATCGTTATCGGCCCTGATCCGCTAGGTCCAAACCGAAAAATTGGTAACCTAATCAACATGTTGCCCGCCGTGAAACACGATGTGCTCGTTATCTCCGACGCCGACATGCACGTGCCAGCCTACTACCTGAAAGCGGTGGTTGCCTCTCTTGCCGAAACTGGCACTGGTCTCGTGACAAGCCTTTACACCGGGTTACCAGCAACAAGCCGGCTGCCCGCATTGTTGGGCGCCGCTCAGATCAATCATGCCTTTCTCCCGGGCGCTGCACTTGCCCGACGACTGGGTCGACAAGATTGCTTTGGCGCCACGATGGCGTTGCATCGCGATCAGTTGGAGGCAATTGGAGGTCTTGGGTCTCTTGTCAGCTATCTTGCCGATGACAATGTTCTTGGCCGCCTGATCCTTGACAGTGGAAAGAAGATCGGGCTCGCGCCGGTTCTTCCGGCAACCAGCGTGGCAGAGCAAAACCTTCGAGAGCTGGCACATCATGAGCTTCGCTGGGCCCGCACCATCCGCGCTCTCGTTCCTGCTGTCTATCCAAGCCTTGTTCTCCAATTCCCGCTGTTTTGGGCCGCCTTGGGGCTCCTCCTTTCCGGATTCACTACATCCGGCTGGGCGCTGGCCCTGACCGCTGTGGTGATTCGCTATGCCGCCGCACGACGATTGGAGCGTCAACTCGACGTGCCCAGGGTCGCAACGCCGTGGCTTCTGCTCATTCGCGATTTTTTCTCCGCCTTCGTGTTCGTGGCCAGCTATTTCAGCGATACGGTCGAATGGCGAGGTTATCAGTTGCAGGCGGACCACGGAAAATCGGCTTCTGGCGTCCTTCTTCATTGAGCTTTGCACCAACTGACCCGATATGCGAAACGAACGCTATACTGGGTCGACCCGCCGCACGAGGAAAACTGCGATGATGAAAACTCTGTTCCTGCAGCCGCCGTCTTTTGACGGCTTCGATGGAGGGGCCGGTTCGCGTTACCAGGCGAGGCGTGAAATCCGGTCCTTCTGGTATCCGACTTGGCTTGCCCAGCCTGCCGCTCTGATCCCAGGCTCGAAACTGATTGATGCCCCTCCTGCCCGCCTGACTATGGCCGACGTCCTTCCGCATGCCAAAGCTGCGGAGCTCATCGTCATTCATACGTCGACCCCGTCCTTCGCTAATGACGTCAAAGTTGCTGAAAACATCAAGAAAGAGAATCCGCGGTCCCTTATCGGCATGATCGGGGCAAAAGTTGCCGTTCAGGGGGAGCAAAGCCTTGAACGTGCTGCCCCCGTCGATTTCGTTGCCCGAAACGAGTTCGATTTCACGATCAAAGAAATCGCTGAAGGCGTTCCGCTTGCAGAAATCGACGGCATCTCGTTCCGAAATTCGGATGGCCAAATTGTCCACAATAAAGACCGAGCAACCCTGGAGAACATGGATAGCCTGCCGTTCGTTGCAGACGTTTACAGGCGGGATCTTCGGATCGAGGATTATTTCATCGGCTACCTGATGCATCCCTATGTATCTCTATATACCGGACGCGGATGCAAATCGCGCTGCACATTCTGTCTTTGGCCCCAAACGGTTGGGGGGCACCGGTATCGTACCCGCTCCGTCGAACACGTCATCGCGGAAGTACGCCAGATCCAGGCTTACTTTCCACAGATGAAGGAATTATTCTTTGACGACGATACGTTCACCGACAACCTGCCGCGCGCAGAGGCGATCGCAAGAGAGCTTGGGAGGCTCGGCGTCACATGGTCCTGCAACGCCAAGGCCAACGTACCACGGGACACACTCAAGGTTTTGCGCGACAACGGGCTACGCCTTCTTCTGGTCGGCTATGAAAGTGGCAACCAGCAGATCTTGCATAACATCAAGAAAGGCATGCGCATTGAGGTCGCGAAGCGGTTTACCAAAGACTGCCACGATCTCGGCATCAAAATTCACGGCACATTCATCCTAGGTCTGCCAGGAGAAACGCAAGAAACTATTCGTGAGACCATAGATTTCGCAAAGGAGATCAATCCGCATACCATTCAGGTCTCGCTAGCGGCTCCATACCCCGGCACCTTTCTTTATGATCAGGCGGTATCCAATGGATGGCTCGATGTTGAACACGCCGAGTTGATCGATGAGCATGGCATTCAAATCGCGCCATTGCACTATCCGCACCTGACACACACGGAAATTTTTGACAGTGTTGAGCTTTTTTACAAGAAGTTCTACTTCCGGGCACCAAAAATTGCAGCGATCGTCAACGAAATGATCCGCAGCCCACAAATGATGAAGCGTCGTCTCCGCGAAGGCGTCGAATTTTTCCAGTTCCTTCGCGAGCGGCACGCTGCGTAACAGATCGGCTTTTTTTTCTGCAGACGACTTCGGTCTAACCGAAAGCGTCAACGAGGCCGTGGAATCTGCCCACCGCGCAGGTGTGCTGACGCAGGCCAGTCTAATGGTCGCAGGCCCCGCAGCCGCGGATGCGGTTAGCCGCGCTAAGCGTCTGCCACAACTGAGGGTCGGATTGCATCTTGTGCTGGTTGAAGGTGACTCGGTGCTCGGCCATTCTTCTCTCCCGAGCATCACCGGAACCGATGGGCGCTTCGGCTCGAACCAGCTTGCCTTGGGTTTTCGTTACTTTCTTTCTCGACATGCCAGAAAAGAACTGACAGCTGAGATCCGTGCGCAGTTCGATGCATTCCGCGCGACTGGCCTGCCGCTTCACCACGCTGACTGTCATAAGCATATGCATCTGCACCCGACAGTCTCGCGGCTAATGATCGACATCGGCAGGAATTACGGCCTTAGGCGAATAAGGATCCCCGCGGAGCCGCCCAGCGTGCTTGCCGCATGCGGGACGCGTCCGGCGCTTTCATCCCGCGCCCTCTATTTATGGTCGCATGTCCTTCGTTCTCAGGCGCGGCGCGCGGGTCTGCTTACCCCGGATTTTGTCTTCGGTATCGCTTGGAGTGGCCATATGACCGAACCCAACATTCTTCAACTGCTTGAAAATCTTCCAGCTGGTTGCAGTGAAATCTATTTTCACCCTGCGACGCATAGCGATCCCGTTTTGCGCGCTTTGATGCCAGAGTATCAGCACCGAGCCGAATATGAGACTCTGCTCCGCCTCTGCCCGGCGCAATCTCATATGGATTGCTCAGAGGAATCTGCGACGCCCGCGACCTCTTGATGCTATCGACCATCCGATTGCTGCGGAAAGCCCTGACACAGCCGCTCCCCAAGCCACATCGGTACAAACCAGTCTCAAACTCCAGTGCCGGAGAGTGGCATAATTCGCCAGGTCGTACAGTCCGTACGTGAATACCCCGAACCAGCCGCCATATAGCAGCGCCGTGCTGGCTTGCCCTGAGGCCTCGGCCCGAGGCATCACGAATACGAGCAACCCCAAAACCTCAAGCAGATAGACGGCAATACCCGGAGCTTTGCGCAATGAGGAAAGCAGAATTGGACCCAAACCAGCCCGATAAAGCGACGCCGACGTGAGGTCGAGCCATATGGTGTCGAGTGCAAGGTAAGCGGTCAGAGTAACAAAATAGAACACGACCGACTTGCGCATCATAGCTCCTTCAGGCTCTCATGGTTGCCAATTTTGCTTCGATTCGGTCCCAGATCGGGGCTTCAATATGGACTCCGTCAAAACGGGCGACCTGCTGCAGTCCGGTGGGGGATGTCACGTTTATCTCGGTCAGATAGTCGCCGATGATGTCGATACCCGCAAACAATAGACCGCGCTCGCGCAGTAGCGGCCCGATCCGATCGCAAATTTCGAGGTCACGGGAACTTAGCTTTGTCGGCTCTGCTCGACCTCCCGCGTGCAAATTGGATCGTACATCCCCAGGCAACGGTAA
>JAJZBH010000169.1 GCA_021799015.1 Pseudomonadota bacterium | reverse complement strand
TCGATCGCGTACTTTCTTTTTGACCCGCCGGTTTTCGCTTGTTCGGCCTTTCCTTTGCTTCGGAAGCTTGTTGTACCCCGGTGTCATGCATATCCAAAGTCGGGGCAGACGCCGAAGACCCGACAAGTTCTGGGCGGTCCAGCGGCCTCGATGCCACCTTCGCAGTAGACGCCTCTCGGCGTCCAAATAATGATTTACCTGAAGACCCACCGCGACGCCGGCGTTTCGGCCCCGGCTCCTCCCATTCAACGGGATCCAGCCCACTAATTGCAATCCGCGGAATTGGATGGCCGATAAGCTTTTCAATAGCTTCAACAGTTGCCCGTTCATCGGGTGCAGCCAATGTCAAGGCTCTGCCTTCCCGCCCAGCGCGGCCGGTCCGCCCGATCCGATGCACGTAATCTTCGGCATGATGCGGCACATCGAAATTAAACACATGGCTCAATCCGCCGATATCGAGGCCGCGGGCAGCGACATCAGAACAAACCAGCAATTGCAATTCACCAGCCTTGAATTTTTCCAGAGTCGTGAAACGCAGTGATTGCGCCATGTCGCCGTGCAATGCGCCTGCCGAGAACTTGTAGCGCAATAGAGACTTCGACAAAATATCAACGTCGCGTTTGCGGTTGCAGAAGATCAGCGCGTTTTGTACCTCTTCCGCTCGTATCAGGCGCCGCAGGGCTTCACGCTTGTTACCCGTTTCAACCAAAGCGAGCCCTTCGGTGATCGTAGTTGCCACCGTCGCGGGCTTGGAAACAGTGATGGTTTTCGGGTTCGAAAGAAACGCATCAGCCAACCGTCGAATTTCGGGCGCCATGGTCGCCGAAAAGAACAATGTCTGTCGCAGTGGCGGCAATAGCGAGACTACTCGTTCGATATCCGGAATGAATCCCATATCGAGCATGCGGTCAGCTTCATCGATTACAAGAACCCGTACATCGGTGAGTAGCAATCCACCGCGCTCGAACAAATCAATCAAGCGCCCTGGCGTCGCAATCAGCACATCGACGCCTCGAGCCAGTGCTTCCTTCTGATCAGCCATGCTTTCGCCGCCAATCAGGAGAGCGTGGCTAAGCCTGAGATACTTGCCATAAAGGCGGAAATTCTCGGCAACCTGCAACGCGAGTTCGCGTGTGGGTTCCAGGATCAAGGAGCGCGGCATTCGGGCACGTGCTCGTGAACCCGAAAGAATATCGAGCAACGGCAAAGTAAAACTTGCCGTCTTGCCGGTACCTGTCTGGGCGCATCCGAGCACGTCCCTCCCCATCAGTACCGTCGGAATCGCCTGAGTCTGGATCGGAGTAGGTGTCGTGTAGCCTTTTTCAGCTAGGGCACGCAGAACCTCGGCCGACAAACCGAGTTCCGAGAAACCAACATGCTCTTGCGCGGTTTCACCGCCCGCCGCGGTGTCGGTTGCATTATACTGGGTGATGGACAATTCGAACGACCAATTCGTGTAAGAGGAGCGCGATGTCGCGCATCGCCACCGCACAACAGTGCAGTTTTTGCTGATATCGAGAAACAGACAGGCAAAGTCAAGGATATCGGCGGTCTACTGCCAGGGAAGTACAATATGCCCATCGAATTCTGCATGTCGTGCGCTCAGACACTGATGTTTTTTGACTGACAAAAAATACGTTGGCATGCCCCCTGCTGGGGTGCCTTGAGTTTCAAGGGTAATGATCCGATGTATGGTCAATGGGACGCATCAAGTCCTGATTAGGAGCTGCAATGTTCATCGAGACTGAACCAACACCAAATCCAGCCACATTGAAATTTCTTCCCGGTCGGCAAGTGCTTGCGGCCGGCACTGCGGATTTTGCCGACTCCGAGCACGCGTCAGCCAGCCCGCTCGCCTGCGAGTTGTTCGCGCTTGAAGGTGTGACCCGCGTATTCTTCGGAGAGGATTTTATCTCCGTCACAAAAGCAAACGACATAGAATGGTCCGGGTTGCGACCGCAGATTCTGGGCGCAATCATGGAGTATTTTCTCGCCGGTCGCCCCGTGATGGTTGCCAACGGGCAAACGAGTGACGAAGATGTCGATCCAAACGATCACGAAATTGTTTCGCAGATCAAGGAACTGCTTGACCAACGAGTGCGCCCTGCCGTTGCCGGCGATGGCGGAGATATTGTTTTTCGTGGCTTTCGAAACGGTATCGTACGGCTCCACATGCAAGGAGCCTGCGCTGGTTGTCCCTCCTCGACTGCCACTTTAAAAATGGGTATCGAGAATCTTCTCCGGCACTATATTCCGGAGGTAAAGGCTGTCGAGCAGGTTGCCGCCTGAATCTGCTCGAATTCACCGGACCAAACGCGGGGTAACTCCTCATGGTATTTGATGATGCGGCGCTTGACGCGCTATTCCGCACGGCGCGCACCAAGTCCGCGTGGACGACTACTCCTGTTTCGGACGAGACGCTGCGTGAGGTCTACGACCTGCTGAAATGCGGGCCAACTTCGGCCAATTGCTCGCCAGCCCGTTTCGTTTTTCTGCGAACGAAGGCCTCCAAGGAAAGGCTGAAGCCGGCGCTCAATCCTGGCAACATCGACAAGACGATGGCTGCACCCGTGACCGTTATTGTCGCACACGACCCGCTTTTTTACGAATATCTACCACGACTTTTTCGCCATGTGGACGCGCGTTCCTGGTTTTCTGGCAATCCCGATCTTGCCGAGGAAACAGCGTTCCGAAATGGTACCCTGCAGGGTGCGTACCTGATCATGGCCGCCCGTGCACTTGGCCTCGACTGTGGTCCCATGTCGGGGTTTGACAAGGAAACCGTTGATCGGGCTTTCTTTTCAGGGAATGGCTGGAAATCCAATTTCCTGGTCAATCTTGGCTATGGGCTTGCCGAGGACCCGTTTCCGCGCAATCCGCGCCTAAACTTTGAAGAGGCATGTATCCTCGAATGACATGATACAGATCGATGCGATGATCGAGCACAGGATTCCGCGCATGATTCTGAGCATCGACGCTTGCGGCGGGTATGCCTCGATTGGCGTCTTGGAAGGCGATATACTCCGCGCGCATCGTATGATGCAGGGCAACACAGGAATCGCCGACAGCCTGGCAATAATGCTTACTGGCTGTCTGCAGGATTCGGCTGTTTGTGCCGACGCACTTGATGCGGTCGCTGTCACCGTCGGTCCCGGTAGTTTTACCGGCATCCGGGCGTCGCTGGCATTGGGCCACGGGTTCTGCACTGCAACGGGTATTCCCATCCACGGTGTACGTCTATGTGATGCATTTCGCGCAGCCCTTCCGAATCTGGCGCGTCCACTTTGGATCGCGGTCACGGCCAGACGGGGTCGCCTATTCTTGGAGCGCGAAGGCGTCGCCGGGGGCTTTGCTGAAGATTCGCTCCCAGCCCCCGACGAACCAATTGCATTAGCAGGTGAGCGGGCTGACGATGCCGCAGCGCTCTTTGCCGCCGGAGGGCATGACGTCCTTCTGACATCCGTTCGGCACGCACATCCAACCGCCATCGCGAACGCCCTGAGGAACAAAATCGCCCTTGGCCTACCGACCGCCCCTGCATCGCCACTCTACGTCGACCCTCCAGAGGCGAAACTACCGCACGGCGGACTTCGTCCGGAACCAGTATGACCGAAACGATCCATGTCGTTGGTACCGAATATGCGAGCGTCATTACGCTTCTGCAGAACGAATGCTTTCCCAATGACCGTTGGAGCGAGCAATCGATCCGGATTCTCCTGAGCAACCCTGGCGGCTTTGGGGTTGTCGCCGATGGCGGTTTTGCGCTGGGTCGTGCGATAGTCGGGGAGGCGGAACTCCTTAGCCTGGGCGTCTGGCCAAAGGCGCGCGGCAGGGGGCTTGGTATGGCTTTGCTCCATCGGGTTATCTCGGAAGCACGGCTCCGTGAAGCTGAAGTTCTCCTCCTCGAGGTGGCCGCAAACAACAGAATCGCTATAGACTTATATCGTCGCTGCCGGTTTGTCTCTGTCGGCCGCAGACGCGATTACTATAGCGCCGGTCAGGATGCTATTTTACTTAGGCTTAAACTTTAAAAATAATTAGCCTTTCTTGATTACAAGCACTGCGCTGCCGTCGTCCAGATCGATCCGGTCGAGCACGTCATGGCCTTGGTCGGCCGTTGCGCGCGGGACGTTGCTCAGCGGCTCAGCCCCCCGCAGGCGGACCAGCAGGATTTGGCCGATTTGCATTGCATCGAGTGCCAGCCGGGTACGGACATAGGTCATCGGACACGTCTCTGCCGTGATATCGATGGCACGATCATGAGAAGGCAGGCACACCGCAATCCTATCGTCACACGTGGTCATGGATCCTCCAGACAATCAGCATTTCTTCTGATGTCGCAGATGTATCTTCCGATCTCGAAAACCATGCAAATCCGGTTGCCGGGCATGCCGGGGCGGCGCCATTTGTCGAAACGCACTGATATGATATGCCGGCGTCGCGCGCGCATCACGACGACACAATGACAATATCAGGCCGGGTTAGCACAGCGGTAGTGCAGCGGTTTTGTAAACCGAAGGTCGGGGGTTCAAATCCCTCACCCGGCACCATTCCACCCGTGTCCATACCGGAGAGATGGGTAACGGAATGTACCTAGTCGTCTGTGAATTATGTGATCTGGTGGCGCTGGAGGCCATAGTCTGGTGAGCGGCTTGTGGCGGCGAGCCATGCGACGAAGGCGCAAAGAAGACTGATCAGCC
>JAJZBH010000168.1 GCA_021799015.1 Pseudomonadota bacterium | reverse complement strand
CTCGGCAGCGTCCTCTGGAATCTCGACGCTGAACGCCTCTTCAAAGGCCATTACCAGCTCGACAGTATCCAGACTATCCGCACCCAGGTCATCGATAAACGAAGCTTCTGGAGTAACCTTTGCCTCATCGACCCCCAGATGCTCAACAACGATTTTCTTCACCTTATCGGCGACTTCGCTCATACTGTGCTACTCCTGACACGTGATCATTATGACAAAACACCGCGATTGACGGCGCAAGCGACTCTGACAACCCCAAAGTTGCCGCGCGCTTAGCATGGTTCGCTTGCACGCGCCAACCATGACGCCTGTCGGCTACAGCATTACCATGCCGCCGTTAACGTGCATCGTTGCGCCAGTGATCCACGCACCCGCGTCACCGGCAAGATAAGCCACGGCAAATGCAACATCTTCAGGCACCCCCATGCGCCCGAGCGGAATTCGGGCCAGCAGTGCGGCACGTTGGGCATCCGTCAGCGCCTCCGTCATTGGCGTGGCGATAAAACCGGGAGCAACCAAGTTTACCGTAACCCCGCGCGAGGCTACTTCCTGCGCCAAAGCCTTGGTCAACCCCGCAAGACCTGCTTTAGCTGCGACATAGTTCGCCTGCCCAGGATTGCCTGTTGCTCCGACGATACTGCCAATATTGATAATCCGACCCGCGCGCTTACGCAGCATAACTCTCAATGCCGCCCGAGCAAGGCGGAACGGAGCCGTCAAGTCCAGCGCGAGAATCGATTCAAAATCCTCATCGCTCATCCGCAGTGCGAGGCCATCCTTGGTAACGCCGGCATTGCTTACCAAAATATCAAGTCCACTCATGGCGGCCTCAGCGCTCGTGACCAGAACCGCTGCGGCATCAGCCTCAGAAAGATTACCCGGGCATACATGCGCTCGTTTGCCCCCGAGCGACTTCGCCAACTCCGTCAGTACGTCAGTGCGAGTGCCAGAAAGAGCAACGGTAGCTCCCTGCGCATGGAGCACGCGGGCAATCGCGGCACCGATGCCACCGGACGCTCCAGTAATGAGCGCCTTCTTGCCATCAAGGCGAAAAGGATCAGAGGACATGCTTCAACACCTCCTCTAATTCTGCCGGCGAGCCGCAGGATAAGGCCTCAGCTTCCGGAGCAACCCGCTTCACCAGTCCAGCCAGAACTTTTCCGGCGCCAAACTCGATAAAGCGAGTGATCCCAAGGTCCCTCATTGTGCTCACTGACTCTCGCCAACGCACGGTGGCCGTTACCTGCTCTACCAGATTGGCACTGATTGTTACGGCATCGGTCACCGAACTTGCAGTGACATTGGCGATCAGGGGCACCACAGGTGACCGTGGTGGAGCTTCAACTAGCGCACTGCGCATCGCGTCAGCGGCAGGCGCCATCAGAGGGCTATGAAAGGGCGCCGATACGGGCAGCTTCATAGCTCTTTTTACACCTTGCATTCGGGAAAACTCGATCGCTCGGTCAACCGCTCCAATTGTACCAGAGATCACCACCTGGCCACCACCGTTGTCGTTCGCGATACCCACGACCTCACCCTGCGCAGCCTCCTCGCAGACCGTCCGGGCCTGCTCGATTGTTGAGCCAAGCAGCGCGGCCATCGCGCCTTCACCCGGCGGTACCGCCCGCTGCATGGCGTCTCCCCGAATCCGCAACAACTTTGCCCCTTCAGGAACCGAAAAGCTCTCAGCGGCGACCAGAGCCGAATATTCGCCCAGCGAATGGCCGGCAACCACTGCGGCCATTTCTCCCAGCGGTTTACCAGCTTCATGAAGAAAAGCACGGATCGCAGCCATTGAAACAGCCATCAAGGCAGGTTGTGTATTGCTGGTCAGTGTGAGTTCTTCGGCTGGTCCTTCGAAAATGATGCGGGACAGTCGCTCGCCGAGAGCATCGTCGACTTCCTCAAAAACATTGCGCGCGGCACTAAACGCTGCGGCGAGGTCGCGTCCCATACCGACGAACTGGCTTCCCTGACCGGGAAAAATGAAGGCGCTTGCCATCATGACCTGTGGTCTCCCTTGGATCGGCGCGGGGTAATGCAGCCCGGGCCGGGAAGTCAATCGCAACGTCAACAGAGTTTACAGCCAAGGCTCCATTTTGGTTACGTTTCCGTCCTGCTTGTGTAGTAAAATCATTATCTTATGTAACTCGACCCGTTCGCATCCAATTATTTTTTATGTACAAACTGGTCGATTTCGCACGGCAGCTGGCTGTTGCGGGTTTGTACCAATTGCGGATCCGGGAGACGTCAAGGGACCATCTGGGCCGCTCTCGTTGCCCCGTGAAGTGCCGCAAAGCATCGGAGAGGGTGCAGATTTACGTCGATACCTGAGCGAATGCTGTCGAGCATGCAGCGCGTCGTCGCAGGATACGGTCATTTCGGCACAGGTAACGCAGTTCGCGTCATGGCGAAGAACCACCCAAGGTTGTGATGTCACGATATCGAAATTACTCTGATTTCCGCATTAGGTGGTGTACCAGGTGCTTGGATGGCTCATCCACCCGATAACAACCATTTGCAATCCCCGACGAATTGGGCCAATTTTCCCGGAGTGCCTCTCGTTCTTTGAGCACGTTACGAAGTGCGTTACCATACAAAGCGCGTGCTGTTTGCTTGTCGGATGACTCGCGCCGGATACTCTGCATTTCGAACGAGCCAAAACAGATCACGCGATTCATCGTTGGGTAGGCGGATCATCGCCCATCCCCAAACCGGTCGGGCGCCTGGTCGGCAAAGGCCTGAGACTCACAGATGCTTTTTGGGGTGACGCCCAGCACCGCGACAAAGGGGATAAAAATGAGTGCAAATGCAGGCGGCAAGCTCAAGCGCGATGCAGGGGTTATCGGCCTTCTTTTTGCGAGCCTGGGAGGAATCATCGGCTCAGGTTGGTTACTCGGCCCGTTAAACGCTGCAAAAATTGCCGGTCCGGCGGCAGTCATCGCTTGGTTGATTGGCGGCGTTGCAGTTCTGTTACTGTCATTCGTCTACGCGGAACTGGCCACGGCATTTCCGCGTGCCGGCGCCGTAATAGCGTTTCCGAAACTGTCCCACGGGAACCTGATGGCAACAGTGCTTAGTTTCGTGGTATTTCTTGGCTACGCTTCCGTGGCTCCGGCCGAAGCGTCTGCAGTAATTACCTACGCCAGTAACTATATTGGCGGGCTGGTCGACAAATCCGGCACATTGACCCTCATCGGCTTCTTTGCCTCGGCGGGCTTGCTCGCCGCTTTTGCGGTCGTCAACATTTTAGCGATCAAGATCGTGCTGGCGATAAACAGCACACTGACATGGTGGAAGCTGGCCATCCCTGCCTTAACCATTCTGGTCTTTCTTCTTTTCGGGTTTCACGGACACAATTTTACCGTCCACAGCTTCGCGCCCAGCGGGGTATCAGGCGTATTTTCGGCAGTCGCAACCTCGGGAATTGTTTTTTCGTATCTCGGATTTCGTCAAGCGGTAGAACTGGCTGGCGAATCGAGCAATCCAAGACGGAACCTACCGATCGCGATTATAGGTTCTGTCACGATTGGATTGACCCTTTATGTGGGACTGCAGGTCGCCTTTATCGGAGCCTTGAATCCGGCCGACATAGCAAAAGGGTGGACAAATTTGACATTTAAAGGCGCGTTTGGGCCGTTCGCAGGATTGGCTTCTTTGATCGGCATGGGTTGGCTGGCTGTCCTGCTCTACATTGATGCCTTCGCGTCGCCGTCTGGGACCGGTATCATCTATTTTACAACGACGTCGCGCGTCCTGTACGCTACCGGCCAGGAAGGGCTTGTCGGTGGTCCGGCATTTTCCAAATTGTCCGTCGCTGGCGTGCCGATCATGGGAGTAGTTGTCGCATTTCTCATCGGCCTGTTATTTCTGGTACCGTTTCCTTCGTGGCAAAGCATAGTAACATTCATCTCGTCCGCGACCGTACTGTCGTATGGAACGGGACCGGTAGTATTAATGACGCTCCGCAAAACCGTTCCGGTCGACCAATACAGACGCCCGTACCATCTGAGTGGCGCAAATATCGTTGGGTCTCTGGCGTTCATCATTTCAAACTTTATTATCTTCTGGAGCGGTGCTGTAACCGATACATTTCTGTTCGAACTGATTTTGGGCTTCACCGCCCTCTACATCGCATATGAGGCTTTCGTCGGTGTTGGTATCAGCAATTTGCATTGGCGGGGCGCTTGGTGGCTCGCACCCTATTTCTTCGGCCTGTGGCTAGTTACGTACTTGGGTCCGAAAGCGCTTACCGGCGGCACCGGGCTGCTTAATCAGCTTGACGCGTCAATAACGCTAATCGGATTCAGCGTTGCCATCCTGCTGATCGCCATGAATGCCGGAATCCCTGATCCAGAAGAGGCAAAGGCAACAATTCTTGCCGGGGAACCACAACTTTTTTCGGCGCCAGAGTAACAGCTTAATCCTTCTCTAAATGCCCGCCGAGCAAACCACCGTTATGAAACGGTTGCCTATCGGCTGAGACCGGCGGCCGTTATCCGGTCAAGATAGGCGGCCCACCGGAATGGTCGTTCCCTGCCTAGCCGGTACAGGTAATCCCATGTGTAGATGCCAGTCGAATGACCGTCGTCAAAGCTGATGCGAATTGCGTAGTGGCCGTTCGGTTCGAGCGCAGCAATCCCGACGTCACTCTTACCGGCAACAAGCTGCCGTTGATCGGCACTGTGTCCTTGAACCTCAGCACTCGGGCTTTCA
>JAJZBH010000167.1 GCA_021799015.1 Pseudomonadota bacterium | reverse complement strand
TGAGAGACAAGGGCGTCATCACGCCCGACGGGGCACAAAGGCATCGTCCCGCCAACCGAAACCAGCCAGCCAACGCAAGCCGGTTTTGCAAGGAAATGAGGCTTTCCTATGAAAGTCAATAATTGCCACTTGGCGACCAGAGGTGCTTGCCCCACAGCCGTTTTTCAACCTCCGGAAACTTTCGTGCCCGGATGCGCCGGGAGCTAACGCCCTTTAGAGAATTCACCAACTTCGACAGCTGCACGGTTGGCGGAAATTCAATCAACAGATGAATATGGTCGTCTTCGCCATCGCACTCGCGCAAGGCCTCTTTTTCAAAGCTTCATCAGCTCATTGTTCCTGATAAAATGCTTTTTTATCAAATTATAAAGATAAAGAAATAAACAACGGCACTCGTTAGGTCACACAAGGTTTTGAACGCTAAAAGTTGTTTATGTAAGACGTTAGGTTTGGAATCCCGATTGTATGGTGGCTATTAATGCGGGCAAGTGAACACCGGTCCTTCTTGGTGATGGTAAGCCTCGTGATGGGTTGAGAAACATGCCGGTTACCGGTTATATGCTGCCTATCGCTTTATCCCGTTCGCTTATGCGGGTGGATATCGGCAGTGCCGCCACCATATCAAGAGCGGTCCCCTAGCGTGGCGGACGATTGATCCTTTTGTAAATATTCCGGCAAAAAAAAGGAGTTTTCATGTTTGTTTGCACCGCTTATGGCGCGACCGCTCCATCGTCCCCGCTGCGACCGCTGCAGATCAACCGGCGTGATCCGGGACCATCCGACGTCGAGATCGAAATTGTCTATTGCGGTGTGTGCCATTCGGATCTGCATTTTGCACGCAATGAATGGAAATTCACCGAATATCCCGCGGTGCCGGGACATGAGATTGTTGGTCGCGTGAAACGGGTCGGTACTTTGGTTAACAAATACAAGGTGGGCGATTTGGTTGGTGTGGGCTGTATGGTTGATAGTTGTCGAACCTGCCCGTCCTGCCGCGAGGGGCTGGAGCAATATTGCAATGGCGGCTTTGCCGGCCAGACTTATGGTGGGTTCGAGAAGGTGCTGCAGGAACCGAGCAAGGGCGGCTATGCAGAGCGGATCGTTGTCGATCAGGATTTCGTGTTGCGGATTCCAGACACTCTGGATCCGGCGGCAGCGGCACCCCTGCTCTGCGCGGGAATTACGCTCTATTCACCTCTGAAGCATTGGGGGGCGGGACCGGGAAAGAAGGTCGGTATCATTGGGCTCGGCGGACTCGGCCACATGGGCGTGAAACTCGCACATGCGATGGGGGCAGAGACGGCTTTGTTCACGACCTCGTCCGGAAAGGCGGAGGATGCCCGGCGGCTGGGCGCCAGCCATGTAATTCTCTCCAAAGACGACGCAGATATGGCAGCGCATGCGGAGAGTTTTGATCTGATCATCGATACGGTCTCGGCAGCGCACGACCTTGCGCCCTATTTCAATACGCTGAAGCGCGAAGCGACAATGGTGCAGGTCGGTGCGCCTGACCGGCCGTTGCCCTTCAACGTGTTTCCGCTTCTGGTCAAACGGCGCAATTTCGCCGGTTCAATCATCGGAGGGATCAAGGAAACGCAGGAGATGCTCGATTTCTGCGGTGCCCATGATATTGCTGCGGATATCGAGTTGATCCGGATGGACCAGATCAATGAAGCGTTTGAGCGGATGCTGAAATCAGATGTAAAATTCCGTTTCTGCATCGACATGAGTACGCTGAAAGCGACGTAATGCACGGGGTGAAGCGTGGTGCGCCGATGAGAACGGGAAGAGCTTCGGCGCTGGCCGCGCACAGCCTCCCGGAGCCAGAAATCTGAACATTTTTGGGAGTATTCACCCTCGGCTGGGGTTCGTATGCCCGCCCAAATATCGTTGCGTTGCAGGTACGCTAATAGCGAAAATGCCTTTTTCGAATTATAAAATACAAATCTAGGAAAATTTAATAACAAATTGAATATAAAAGATATCAATTGTGAGCGCCTGCGGTCTGAAGTTTAATGCCTTATGGCATCGAGCGATGCTGACATGAGCAATGCCTTCTGCAGCGCCTCAGTTGCCAAGGCGTCCGCCCGCTCGTTCATTGGATCTCCGGTGTGGCCGCGCACCCAATGCCAGTCGATCTGGTGCGGAGATGCCGCAGAAAGGACTCGTTGCCAAAGATCATAATTTGCCACGGGTTCGCCCCTGGCGTTTCGCCATCTGCGCCGTACCCAGCCGTGGTGCCACTTGGTAATGCCTAGCCGGAGGTATTCGCTATCCGTGTGCAAGGCGACTTTGCATGGCCGTTTCAGGGCCTCTAGCGCTTCTGCCGCGGCCGTCAACTCCATACGGTTGTTAGTGGTGTTGGGTTCAGCCCCTGAAAGCTCCCGCAAATGCCCGCCAAATCGTAAGATTGCTGCCCATCCACCCGGCCCTGGGTTGGGTCTGCAGCCACCGTCGGTCCAAATTTCAACAGGACCACCAGGCAGCTTAGAGACCATAATCGGCTCCACTCCGAACCGATCGGTGGAAACGGAGCCGCCGCCAGTAGGCGAGCGGGTCTTTTCGCGTGACCATTGCTCCCAGTGGTGTGTTCAACCAATCATATAACCGGGTGAGCAAAAACCGTATCGCAGCCCCTTGGCATAAAACTGGCAAAGCCTCTCGCTCTGCCTCTTCAAGAGAACGATGGGTCAGATAGCCGCGAAGCAAAGCCTGTGATTTGGTCACGTTGAAAGTGTAGTCGCTTTCGAAGCACCATGCATTCAGGCAGATGGCGACGTCATAGGCATAAAAGTCAGTGGCCGCGAAATAGAAATCAATCAACCCCGAAACTTTTCCATCGAGAAAAAAGACGTTGTCTGGAAAGAGATCCGCGTGGATCTGTCCGCGTGGTATGCGCACTGGCCAGCTGGCATCAATGATGTCGAGGGTTTGTTCGAGGTCGGTCGTCAACCCGGTCTTCAGATTATCGGCCTCGGTGCCGCATCGACGCAGAAGAGGACGCCAGCTTGCCGGGCCGAGTGAATTTGTCCGTTCGGCAGCATAATCAGCGCCAGCCAGGTGCAACTGCGCAAGTGAAGCTCCAAGTTTGGCACAATGCTGAACGCCGGGCTTCCGTGGCCAGACACCGGGAAGAAAGCTGGTGATCGCGGCAACGCGGCCGGCTAGCGGATTGAGATTGGACCCGGCACGATCGCGAACAGGCAAAGGACAAGGAAGCCCCCGCGCAGACAAATGCTCCATCAAGCCAAGAAACCAAGGAAGGTCGATCGGATCGACCCGCTTTTCATAGAGGGTAAGAATGAAGTCGCCTACGGTTGTCCGAAGCGAATAATTGCTGTTCTCCACACCTTCGGCGATACCACGAAATGCAACGGGCCGCCCAAGATCGTAGCGATCTAGGAACGCTTCGAGCATCTCGTCGGTGACTTCGGTGTACACAGCCATGGAGGCGGAGATGACCGATCGGTGTTTTGATGGCAAGAGAGGCGTATCTGTGAGATGGAGTTGCCTGTGACACGAAGCGCCAGAGCCATTGCCTTGACCACGACCATGATTGCGTTGTTCGCGCTGGCTGGGTGTTCCAGCGGTCCGAAGCCGACGCTGTACTGCCCTGATGTTGCTGTCCTGCAGGAAGCCAATCACGTGATTCGCGGACGCGGGAAACAGGATGACTTTGCTACCCGAGTTGTGGACGCAAGAATCACCGGCGTTGCAGGGAAATGTACAAAATCCGGCAAAGCCGATGTAACGGTTGCCTTCCGAATCGGATTCTCCGCGAGGCGAGGTCCTGCTCTCACGCAGAATTCCATCACCTTGCCGTATTTCATTGCAACGGTTCAGGGGAACCAAATCTTCGATAAGCAGGTGTATCCTGTTACTTTCGATTTCAAAGGCGGTGCTGACGAGACTACTGCGACGACAAAGGCGATTCGCGTTGTGGCGCCTAATATACCACGCAGCGCCCAGCAGCAGATTCTGGTCGGTTTCCAGTTAACCCACGCCGAATTGGCCCAGATACTTCGCAAGGCTCCCTGAAAAGAGGGGGGGCAACGGTGAGGACACGACGTTGCCGGCTTCCTGGCTCCATTTTTTTGGGATTCACGAACAGATGTCGCTCGAGAGACGCCAGATTTGGCGGTAACGCCACGATCTTCTTGGAAAAGGATGTAAGGTGAGGGTGTCGCACGGCGGCAAATGTGACGGATCCCTGTTTTCAGGTCTTTGTGCCGGGTCGACCTGTTTTTGTCGCCGAAGTTCGTTGCGGGTTTCATTAAATTAATGGGAAAGACGCCATGATCATGAACCAGTCTGAGTTCGTGAACCGAAATCATCCTAAACAGCAAGGTAACCACTGCCGCCATGTGTCATTCACCGTGTGTGGTGCGTGATGATTCCAGCAACGGGTGCGGCGCTGGTTACGGGGGGAGCACGGCGAGTGGGTGCTGTGATCGTCAAGACCGTTGCAAAAACCGGAAGGCCCGTCGTTATCCATTACAATCGCTCACGCGAGGCCGCAGAGGCGCTGCGCAGGGACGTCATGGCTGCGGGAGGAGCAGCTTTTCTTCTTGCGTGTGACCTGACCGATACCGACCAGGTGGAGACGATGATCGAGCGTGCTACGGCACTTGCTGGTCCTCTCGACGTTCTGGTGAACAACGCCGCGCGCTTCGTCTTCGATGCTCCTCGACAGGTCAATGCCGACACGATGGCCGCACATTTTGCACCCAATCTTGTTGCGCCAGTCCTGCTCGCGCGCG
>JAJZBH010000018.1 GCA_021799015.1 Pseudomonadota bacterium | reverse complement strand
GTGCAAACCCCACGCTTCTGTGGGCAACCTTGCAGTGCCGGCACCTTATTGCGCTTGGCCCGAACCTCACGCCCTTTGGCGATCATCTGGTTAATCGTCGGCATCTTCGATCCTTTTTCCGCACACCGAGTAGTGCTCATACCGGCCGCTCACACCAAACACCGCAGGGTGGAGTTTATCCCCCACCTACGGAAACCCAAACCTGCGACCTAAGCCGCGTCATAACGACCGGCGGCGCCGCAAGCTGAGAATGAGTGAACAGCGTGACCGGCGAAACGCAACCCCGCTGAGAGCGGCACCCTTAAGAGCAGGGCGCTCGCAAGTCAAGCACCAGCATCGAAGCGGCACAATTGAAATAAGGAAAAATACAGAAAAAAGGCCGGAGATGCGTTTCCTCCGGCCTTCATCAAAGCGACCCAGCTATGCGCCGCGATTACTCGGCCGCGTCACGCCGTGATGGCAAGGCTGGCCTCGTTTCCGTAAGCCTCGTCTTATCACGTCCAGCTGCGATCGCTCGCAGCCGCGTCATCACACTGCCTGTTCCCGCTGGGATCAGCCGGCCTACGATAACGTTCTCCTTCAGGCCTGTCAGATGATCAATCTTGCCTGCCGTCGCCGCTTCGGTAAGAACACGAGTGGTCTCCTGAAACGAAGCGGCTGAAATGAAGCTTTGCGTTTGCAAACTCGCCTTCGTGATGCCTTGGAGAACAGGAAGGCCCGACGCAGGCCGTTCATCAGCGGCAATTCTTGCTTCGTTCTCCGCATCGAACTCTAGCCGATCAACGAGTTCTCCGACCAAGAACGTTGTATCTCCGGGTTCAGTGATTTCAATCTTCTGCAGCATCTGTCGAACGACCACCTCGATATGCTTGTCGTTGATTTTGACGCCTTGTAGGCGGTAGACCTCCTGAATTTCGTTGATCAAGTATTCCGACAAGGCTTCCACGCCAAGTACGCGCAAAATATCATGGGGGACACGTGGACCATCAACCAGCGGGTCGCCACGGCGAACATAATCGCCTTCCTGCACGGAAACATGCTTCCCCTTCGGCACGAGATACTCGGTCTGTTCACCCGTCTCGTCGTTCTTGACGATCAGCCGGCGCTTCGCCTTATAGTCCTTACCGATCTCTACGCGGCCGTCCGTCTCCGCGATGATAGCATGGTCCTTCGGCCGACGAGCCTCAAACAATTCGGCCACTCGAGGCAAACCACCGGTAATATCACGCGTTTTTCCCCCTTCTCGCGGGATCCGCGCCAAAACGTCACCAGCATGCACCGACGCTCCATTTTCAATCGACAGGATCGAGTCCGGGCTAAGAAAATACCTCGCTTCCGCGCCATTAGCGAGGCGGATAATTTCCCCCTTGTCATCCTTCAGAAGCAAACGGGGGCGAAGATCCGCGCTTTTCGCAGACTGCTTGTAGTCAACGACGATCTTGGAAGTTAAACCCGTAACCTCATCAACCCGTTCGATCAGGGTCACACCATCGAGAAGGTCTGCGTATTCGATGACGCCCGCCCGTTCCGTAATGATCGGAAGGGTATACGGATCCCACTCCGCAAGCTTGTCCCCTCGCGCGACCAATTGGCCTTCGTCCGTTAACAACCGAGCACCGTACGGTACGCGGAAACGCGCGCGTTCTCTCCCACCGGCATCAACAATTGCAACTTCGCAATTACGACTCATCACAATCGGTAGACCGGCGGAATTCGAAACAATGTTCCGATTCTTTACCGTAACAGTCCCTTCGTGGCTCGCCTCTACATGAGATTGCTCTGCACCTCGCTGCGCCGCGCCACCAATGTGGAAGGTACGCATCGTTAGCTGCGTTCCGGGCTCACCAATTGATTGGGCCGCGATAACGCCGACAGCTTCGCCAATGTTGACCGGGGTCCCGCGCGCCAAATCACGCCCATAGCATTTGGCACACACGCCGATCTTCGCCTCGCACGTTAATACCGAGCGGATCTTTACGCTTTCAACACCCGCCTTTTCGATTTGATCCGCCTCGATCTCCTCGATTAACATTCCTGCCGGCACGATGACTGCACCATCTGTCGGGTCAAGCACATCTTCCGCTGCCGTACGACCAAGCACGCGCTCGGCGAGCGGCGCAATCACCTCGCCGCCATCCATCACTGACCGTGCAGTCAACCCGCGACCTGTGCCACAGTCTTCGCTGACAACGATGCAATCCTGCGCGACGTCCACAAGGCGTCTTGTTAAATAGCCAGAGTTCGCGGTTTTCAACGCAGTATCCGCCAACCCTTTCCGGGCACCATGAGTTGAATTAAAATATTCAGCAACCGACAAGCCTTCTTTGAAGTTTGACAAGATCGGCTGTTCAATAATCTCACCGGATGGTTTTGCCATCAAACCGCGCATGCCAGCGAGCTGACGCATCTGGGCCGGCGATCCACGAGCGCCGGAATGACTCATCATCCAAACGGAATTAGTCGGCTTTTCTGGATCTTGATGCGAAATTTCCCGCATCATCGCAGCGGCCACAGCATCATTGCAACGCGACCATGCGTCAATCACCTTGTTATACCGCTCTCCCGCAGTGATTAAACCGTCATGATACTGCGTCTCGAACTCCTTGACCTCAGCTTGAGTTTTAGCAAGCAATGCGTACTTCTCTGGCGGAATAACCATGTCGTCTTTGCCGAACGAAATTCCTGCCTTTGCTGCTTGGGCAAAACCCAAACCCATTAGTCGATCACAAAAAATCACCGCTTCCTTTTGGCCGCAATGGCGATATACAGCATCGATGACATCCGAAATATGCTTTTTCGTCAACTGCTTATTAACCAAAGAAAAAGGGAGATCTTTGTGTTTAGGTAAAAGCTGACCGATCAGCACTCGTCCAGGTGTGGTTATAACACGCTCACGTTTATCCTCGCCTGTCGGCAGAACACGTGTCATCCGCGCAGAAATCTTGTCATGCAGATGAATATTGCCGAGCGATAGCGCGTGCTCAATTTCAGTTCCGCTAGCGAATGCCCGTGCGTCCTTGTCTTCGCGATACGTAAAAAGCGGCGTCTCCATTGAGAGATAATAAAGCCCGAGGACAATATCCTGACTCGGAACAATAATCGGCTTCCCGTTAGCCGGGTTAAGGATGTTGTTTGTGCTCATCATCAGCACACGCGCTTCGAGCTGAGCTTCGATTGATAGCGGAACATGTACCGCCATCTGGTCTCCGTCGAAATCGGCATTGAAGGCCGTGCATACCAATGGATGAAGCTGAATTGCCTTGCCTTCGATCAGAATTGGTTCGAATGCCTGGATCCCGAGGCGATGCAAGGTCGGCGCGCGGTTAAGCAGCACCGGATGCTCACGGATCACCTCTTCAAGGATGTCCCAAACCTCCGGGCGCTCCTTTTCAACCATTCGCTTTGCCGCCTTGATGGTGGTCGCAAGGCCGTATTTCTCCAGCTTTGCGTATATAAACGGCTTAAATAGTTCGAGCGCCATTTTCTTCGGCAAACCGCATTGATGAAGTTTCAACTCGGGGCCGACAACAATGACCGAGCGACCAGAGTAGTCAACGCGCTTACCCAGGAGATTCTGGCGGAAGCGCCCTTGCTTACCCTTCAGCATATCAGACAACGATTTTAGCGGTCGCTTATTGGTACCAGTAATCGCTCGACCGCGACGGCCATTGTCAAATAGCGCATCGACTGACTCCTGCAGCATACGCTTCTCATTGCGGACAATAATGTCCGGCGCCCGCAATTCGATCAGTCGCTTCAGTCTGTTGTTACGGTTTATGACACGCCGATAGAGATCGTTCAGGTCAGAGGTAGCAAACCGACCGCCATCGAGCGGAACCAGCGGCCGCAATTCGGGCGGAATCACCGGAACGACATCCAGAATCATCCACTCCGGCCGCGTTCCAGAAGCAATGAAACTCTCGACCAACTTCAGACGCTTGACAAGCTTTTTACGCTTTGCCTCTGACGTTGCCTCCTTGAGTTCTGCACGCATCGTTGTGCGTTCAGCATCCAGATCAATCTGCGTCAGAATCGATTTAACGGCTTCTGCGCCAATGCCTGCCTTGAATGCATCATCGCCGAACTCGTCCTGCTTTGCGTAGAGTTCATCTTCGGTGAGCAGCTGAAAGCGCTTTAAATCCGTCGTATAGGGATCGAGTACGATGTAGCTCTCGAAATAAAGAACCTTCTCCAGTTCCTTGAGTGTCATTTCGACCATCGTCGCGATACGGCTGGGCAGAGATTTGAGGAACCAAATATGTGCCACCGGAGCGGCCAGCTCGATATGCCCCATCCGCTCGCGTCGAACCTTGGCAAGCGTTACCTCGACACCGCATTTTTCACAAATTATACCACGGAATTTCATGCGCTTGTACTTGCCGCACAGGCATTCATAATCCTTAATTGGCCCAAAGATTCGTGCACAGAACAAGCCGTCCCGCTCCGGCTTAAAGGTGCGGTAATTGATCGTCTCCGGCTTCTTTATCTCGCCGAAAGACCATGACCGGATCTGTTCGGGTGAGGCGATCTGGATTTTGATTTGATCGAAAGTCGCAGCCTGGCCTGTCCGGCCGAGAATTTTCATCAGATCGTTCATATCAATTCCCTTTCAGGAGCCACGCAGTCGAGCTTGCGTGGCGCTATCGCCGTTAACGTGCCTGTTCAACAAGTATAGAGGTCAGGATGCCGACTGATCGAGATCGACATTCAAACCGAGCGCCTTCAGTTCCTTAGTGAGAACGTTGAAGCTTTCGGGCACGCCAGCTTCGAAGCTATCCTGCTCGCGCACAATAGCTTCATAGACCTTGGTACGACCGGAAACATCGTCTGACTTCACTGTCAGCATTTCCTGCAAGGTGTATGCGGCACCGTAGGCTTCCAACGCCCACACCTCCATCTCACCAAAGCGCTGCCCTCCAAACTGCGCCTTGCCGCCCAGCGGCTGCTGGGTAACGAGACTGTAGGGGCCGATCGAACGCGCGTGAATCTTGTCGTCGACCATATGGCCAAGCTTAAGCATGTACATATACCCAACGGTTACTTTACGCTCAAAACGCTCTCCGGTTCGACCGTCGTAAACAAACATCTGCCCCGACACGTCAAGACCGGCCTTCGCCAACATCGCCTCGATGTCGGTGATACGGGCACCGTCAAAAACCGGCGTCGCAACCGGCACACCCTTACGGAGATTCTTGCAGAGTTCATCAAGTTCGACGTCTTCCATCCGCTTGATCTCGCTTTCGAACACCGAGTCGCCGTACACATCCTTCAATGTCTCCAAAACCGCCGCACGGGCCGCGGCCTGACGCCGATACTCGTCGTATAAATCGCCGATCTGCCGTCCAAGATTAGCGCAGGCCCATCCAAGGTGGGTTTCCAGGATTTGTCCGACATTCATCCGCGATGGAACACCAAGCGGATTTAACACAACATCGACGGGCGTTCCGTCGTCGAGGAATGGCATATCCTCGATCGGCACCACTTTCGATACCACACCTTTGTTGCCATGGCGTCCCGCCATCTTGTCACCAGGTTGCAGCTTGCGCTTCACTGCGACAAAGACCTTGACCATCTTCATCACGCCGGGCGGCATTTCATCGCCGCGCTGTAGCTTCTCGACCTTGCTCTCGAAGCGATGCTGCAACCGGTGCACAGCAGCATCAAACTCTCGCTTTAATGTCTCGATTTCTCCCATTGCCACGTCATCATGAACAGTCAGATTGCGCCATGCCCCACGCGGCACCTCCGCAAGTAACGCCTCGTCAATGTCAGTGCCAGCTTTAAGTCCTTTGTTACCAGCTCCAGTTTTCTGCCCAATCAATTTCTCACGAAGCCGATTGATAAAGGCGCGCTCCTGAATGGCGCGTTCATCGTCACGATCCTTGGCAAGGCGCTCAATTTCGGCTCGCTCAATCGCCAGTGCTCGTTCGTCTTTGTCGACGCCACGACGGTTAAACACCCGCACATCGACAACCGTTCCGGAGACGCCCGGCGGAAGCTTTAACGAAGTGTCGCGGACATCCGATGCCTTTTCACCGAAAATCGCTCGAAGCAACTTCTCCTCAGGAGTCATCGGGCTTTCACTCTTTGGCGTGACCTTTCCGACCAAGATGTCGCCGGGATTCACCTCTGCACCAACATAGACGATCCCTGCCTCATCCAGATTACGAAGTGCTTCCTCACCGACATTCGGAATATCACGAGTGATTTCCTCCTGGCCAAGCTTGGTATCCCGAGCCATCACTTCGAATTCCTCGATATGAATCGAGGTAAACATGTCATCCCGGGCGATCCGTTCAGAAATCAGAATTGAATCCTCAAAATTATACCCGTTCCAAGGCATGAATGCGCACAGCACGTTGCGCCCTAGCGCCAGCTCGCCGAGCTCAGTCGACGGACCATCCGCAATGATCTCACCTTCCGCCACACGATCACCAACCCGTACGAGTGGTCGCTGATTGATGCAGGTCGACTGATTGGACCGCATGTATTTACGGAGTCGATAAATATCGACACCTGCCGTCGAACCATCGTCGGCAGTGGCCCGCACTACGATCCGGGCACCATCAATCTGGTCGACCATGCCAGCGCGCCGTGCAATGATTGTTGCGCCAGAGTCCCGCGCAACCGCACCTTCCATGCCCGTACCAACCAAAGGGGCATCGGCACGGATCAGTGGCACCGCCTGACGTTGCATGTTCGAACCCATCAAGGCGCGGTTAGCGTCGTCGTTTTCTAGGAACGGAATCAGTGCCGCTGCCACCGACACCAGCTGCTTGGGTGACACGTCAATGGCCGTAACCTCGTCCGGTCGCACCAAGCGAAAGTCGCCGTTGCGGCGCACGGACACTAAATCCTCGGTCAGCGTGCCGTCTTCACGCTTCGGCGCATCGGCTTGTGCAACCGTAAGCTTGTCCTCCTCCATTTCCGACAGATATTTGTAATCGTTCTGAACTTTACCGTCTCGGACCATACGGTACGGAGTCTCAATAAAGCCGTATTTGTTGACCTTCGCGTACGTTGCGAGCGAGTTGATTAGGCCAATATTCGGTCCCTCAGGCGTCTCGATCGGGCAAATGCGGCCATAATGCGTCGGGTGTACGTCACGCACTTCAAAGCCAGCGCGCTCACGAGTAAGGCCGCCCGGCCCTAGTGCAGACAAACGTCGTTTATGGGTTACTTCGGAGAGCGGATTCGTCTGATCCATAAACTGACTAAGTTGCGAAGACCCAAAAAATTCACGAACAGCGGCTACGGCCGGCTTGGCGTTTATCAGATCGTGTGGCATGACACCATCAATGTCCACCGACCCCATCCGCTCGCGGATCGCCCGCTCCATTCGGAGCAGCCCGATTCGATATTGATTTTCCATTAACTCGCCGACCGAACGCACCCGGCGGTTACCCAAATTATCGATATCGTCGATTTGGCCCCGACCATCTTTCAACTCGCAGAGAATCTGCACAGTCCGGAGGATGTCTTCCTTGCGGAGAACGCGCACTTGGTCATCACACTCTAGGCCAAGCCGCATATTCATTTTTACGCGACCCACCGAAGAAAGGTCATAACGCTCGGGATCAAAGAAGAGGCCCCGTAATAGCGCTTCCGCGGTTTCGCTAGTTGGCGGCTCTCCGGGGCGCATCACTCGATAGATATCGATCAGAGCGTCCTCGCGACTTGCGTTCTTGTCGGCCGCCAGTGTGTTGCGGATCCATGGACCATTGGACTGGTCGATCGCTAACGTAGGAATAGTTTCCAGGCCAGCATCTTCAAAGAGTCGCAACTTCGCTTCAGAAATCTCTTCGCCGGCATCAGCAAAGATTTCGCCCGTCGTCGGATCGAATAGATCCTCGGCAACAAACCGACCGATGACATCGGTCTTCCCTACCAATACACGCTTGGTCGTGTCCGCAATTTTTCGGACGCTGCGAGCGGTCAGCTTTTCATCTTTCTTGGCGACGACCGCATGGGTATCGGCATCCACTAGGTCTTCACCGAGCTTGAGGCCACGGTATGCATCCGCATCAAATGGTCGTGCCCAGGTTGGATCGCCGTTGGTATCGCTTGCCCGCTCGAAAACCACTTGCCGGTAGAACAGATTGAGAATCTCCTCGGCTTCCATACCTTTTATTTCGCCAATCTCAACCGTTTCGCCTTTCGTCATCCGCGCTGCACGCAGAGCCTCTGTCGCCTTGCTTTCCAAGGCATAGAACAACGTTGTGACCGGCAGCTTGCGCTTGCGATCGATACGAACATAGATCAGGTCTTTGGCGTCGAATTCGAAGTCAAGCCAAGAGCCGCGATAAGGAATCACCCGGGCCGCAAATAGGTACTTGCCAGATGAGTGGGTCTTGCCTTTATCGTGATCGAAGAACACACCGGGGCTACGATGCATTTGGCTGACGATGACACGCTCGGTACCATTGACAACAAAGGTGCCATTGTCCGTCATGAGCGGCATATCCCCCATGTAGACCGGCTGCTCCTTGATATCGCGAATCGAACGCGCCCCTGTATCCTCATCGATATCCCAAACGATCAGGCGCAGCACGACTTTTAAGGGCGCCGCATATGTCATGCCCCGCTGAATACATTCCTCAACATCATATTTCGGTTCCTCGAGTTCATAGTAGACGAACTCCAGCCGACCACGGCCTGTAAAATCGTCTATCGGAAACACCGATTTGAAAACTTCCTGCAGACCGGTATTCGTCCGCGCATCCGGCATAACATGCATCTGCAGAAACGCGTCATAACTCGCCCGCTGCACGTCAATTAAGTTCGGCATTGGCGTAACTTCGGGAATGCGCCCAAAATTCTTACGTATGCGTTTGCGATTAATCGAGAAATTCTTGCTGTTGCCCGCGGTTATTGCATTCATGTCCCGATCCTTACACTGTCCGGCAACCAATCTACCGGCGCCGCTATCGTCCAAATCACCTGCGCCACCAAATGCCATTTCACGCGGCGCACAACGCGAAACGGGCGGGTACCGTCAAGGTACCCGCCAGGCCCTATCTGACTAGTGTTCCGCAACGACCGAAGTCATCGCGACGAGCAAATCATTACTGGATTTCGACAGATGCGCCCTGCTCTTCCAAAACTTTCCTGATCTTTTCCGCCTCATCCTTGGTCACGCTCTCCTTGACGGTCTTTGGCGCGCCCTCGACCAAGTCCTTAGCTTCCTTCAACCCAAGCCCGGTGATGGTGCGGATCTCCTTGATCACATTGATCTTCTTGTCGCCACCCGCCTTCAGCACAACGGTAAATTCGGTCTTCTCCTCAGTCGGGGCCGCAACAGAAGCGGCACCGGCAGGAGCGGCAGCTACCGCGACCGGGGCAGCAGCAGATACACCCCACTTATCCTCAAGCAGCTTTGATAGCTCCGCCGCTTCAAGAACAGTGAGGCTGGACAATTCATCTACCAGCTTTGACAGATCAGTCATCTACGTTTTCCTTAATATGGGGGTTCGTTGGGTTTCGTGCAAGCCAATATCGGCTGGCTTTTTCAGATTGGACGTCAGGCAGCCTCACCCGTTTTGGCATAGGCACCAAAGACCCGAGCGAGTTGCCCGCCTGGCGCCTGCAGAACACCCGCGATGCGCGTAGCTGGGGTCTGGATCATCCCCAACAGCCTCGCACGCAACTCTTCAAGCGACGGCAATTCGGCCAACGCCTTAACGCCCGATGCATCAAGCATCTGCGTCCCCAAGGCGCCGCCGACCAGTACGAACTTCTCATTGGTCTTGGCGAACTCGACGGCCGTCTTCGCCACTGCCACCGGATCGTGCGACCACGCAAGCGCAGTCGGTCCCTTCAGCAACGGTTTAATGCCATCGAACCGGGTCCCAGCCAAGGCGAGATGAGCCAGACGATTTTTCGCGACTTTATACTGCGCTCCCGCCGCCCGCATCCGCCGGCGCAACTCTGAAACATCAGCCACCGTCAACCCATCATTTCGGCTAACGACAACCATTGATGTTTCAGCGAACACCTTGTTCAGCAGGTCGACGAAATCACGTTTTTCTGCGCGATCCACGCCGCTCTCCACGTTTTGGTTACATGCGTTTGGACCGCACGAAACCGGGTTGCCCACAAGCGGTCGAGACCACCCCGACCGCCCGCTCGCCTGTCCTCTTATCCGGAACCGTCAGAACGAACTCGCTCCAACACCCCGTCTCCGGCCTGTGGGTTGCCCCATTAAAACCTTGCGATTCGCAAATCGCGTGGTTGCATGCCGTCTTGGACAGGTCGGCCCGCCGGATTACTCCGGCGCGCCGCTGTGGCCGGGGATGCCTTTCAGCTTTAAGCCCCCGGCACATTCGGTCACTCGCTTCACGTCGCGAGACTGTTGACGTCTACGCGTACACCCGGCCCCATCGTCGACGACAAGGCTATCTTCTGCAAATACGTACCCTTCGCGCCGGCAGGTTTGGCTTTTTGAATAGCATCAACGAGGGCTTTTGCGTTCTCTATCAACTTCTCGGACGCAAAACTCGCCTTCCCGATTCCCGCATGAACAATGCCAGCCTTTTCTGCTCGAAACTCCACCTGACCTGACTTCGCTGCAGAAACTGCGCCCTTCACGTCAAGCGTCACCGTACCCAGCTTCGGATTGGGCATCAAACCGCGCGGCCCAAGAATCTTCCCGAGCCGTCCAACGAGAGCCATCATGTCCGGGGTGGCAATACAACGGTCAAAATTGAGCGCCCCCCCCTGGACTTGTTCGGCCAGATCCTCTGCTCCGACCAAATCTGCACCCGCCGCCTTTGCTTCCTCGGCCTTTGCCCCGCGCGCAAATACGCCCACGCGCAAGACCTTGCCGGTACCATTCGGTAGAGAAATCAAGCCTCGTACCATCTGGTCGGCGTGACGTGGATCAATGCCGAGGTTGAGCGCAATTTCGACCGTTTCATCAAATTTCGCGGTGGCATTTTTCTTCACAAGATCCACCGCTTCATACAGCGAGTATGTTTTATTGCGGTCAATTGTGGAGGCCGCTTTCGCAAGCCGCTTGTTGTGTGCCACGATCAACTCTCCACCACCGAAAGGCCCATCGAGCGGGCCGAACCGACAAGCATTCGTACGGCGCCATCAACATCGTTGGCATTCATGTGGACCATCTTGGTCGCTGCAATCTCACGCAACTGGCTCATAGTCACACTGCCCACTGTCGCTCCTTTTCCCGCAGTGGTTGAACCTTTGGAAACGCCTGCAGCCTTTTTTAGAAAATACGTATTTGGTGGGGTTTTGGTGATAAAACTGAAGGTCCGATCCGCGTACGCAGTAATGACCACCGGCACTGGCATACCGGGCTCCATGCCTTGCGTCGCTGCATTAAAATCCTTACAGAACTGCATGATGTTGAGTCCCCGCTGCCCAAGCGCCGGACCAACCGGCGGCGAGGGATTTGCCTTACCGGCTGGTATCTGCAGCTTGATGTACCCGGTGATCTTCTTCGCCATGTGGCGCGCACTCCTAATCCCAAAGGCGCTTACGGCTACAAATCAGCCAGAAAACGCCAAAAAGACCGCGGTGCACACGGCCAAGCCACCGTTGGCCTAGCCTCCCGCGTTCCATTGAAGCGCCGCAGATAACCGATCTGCCCATTTATGTCGAGTCGGCCTGCCTTCAAACATGGCAGCGTTGCCGGTCTTGGAGACATTACTGGCAAAACCAACATTATGTCCGTTCAAGCTGGGAGCAAAACGATGAAAATACGTCAACTCGGGGGCCTTGTTGTTTCCGCGATTGGCCTTGGCTGTATGGGCATGTCGGACTTCTATGCAGGCCGAGATGAGCGTGAAGCTCTTGCCACGCTCGATCGAGCTCTGGAGCTGGGCATTAACTTCTTCGACACCGCAGACATGTACGGCTATGGGGACAACGAAGCGCTGCTCAATAGATTCGTTAAACAAAATCGCAATAAAATTGTGATTGCTACCAAGTTCGGCAACCAATTTTCAACCGATCGCCGCCGCCTCGGTGTCAACGGCCGACCGGAGTATGTGAAAGCGGCGTGCGATGCTTCACTGAAACGGCTCGGCATAGACACGATAGACCTCTATTATCAGCACCGGGTCGACCCAAGTGTTCCCATTGAGGACACGGTTGGTGCCATGGCGGATCTCATCAAAGCCGGAAAGGTCCGAAATCTGGGGCTTTCTGAAGCCGGGCCGGATACGATCCGCCGCGCGGATAAAGTCCACAAGATCAGCGCCCTCCAGACCGAATATTCATTATGGACCCGTGACCCGGAAGGGGAAATCCTGCGCACAACACGTGAGCTTGGCATCGGCTTCGTAGCATATTCGCCGCTCGGGAGAGGCTTTTTAACCGGCGCGATTACCAAGCCGACAGACCTAGAAGCCGACGATTGGCGGCACACCAACCCGCGGTTTCAGAATCAAAATTTTGCCAAAAACCTGAGAATCGTCGATAAACTAAGGCAGGTAGCCGCAAGGAAGGAACTTACCCTCAGCCAGTTGGCGCTGGCATGGGTCCTGGCGCAAGGAGACCACATTGTGCCAATTCCCGGCACCAAACACCGGAAATACCTGGAGGAAAACGTGGGAGCCGTAGACGTCACCCTGACGGCAAAGGATTTAACTGCGATCGACGCAGCGGTCCCGCAAGGTGTAGCTGTCGGGGCCCGTTATGCGGAAGGCGGTATGAAAACCGTCGGGCTTTAAAAACTTTTCCCAGGGGGCGAAAATTGGCTCAAATGCGCTCAATGGCTGCCCCGCAGGCCGCAAGCTTCTGCTCCACATGCTCGTAGCCGCGATCGAGGTGGTACACCCGGCTGACAATCGTCTCGCCTTTTGCAGCAAGACCCGCAAGCACCAAAGAGAACGAAGCGCGTAAATCCGTTGCCATCACGGGCGCGCCGGACAGGACCGGTACGCCACGAACGATGGCCGAAGCGCCGTGAACGTTAATCCGCGCCCCCATCCTGCTGAGTTCCGGCACGTGCATGAACCGGTTCTCAAAAATCGATTCCGTGATCATTGAGGCACCCTCGGCAACTGCCATCAGCGTCATGAATTGTGCCTGCATGTCAGTAGCAAACCCAGGGAACGGCTCCGTCATCACGTCGGTACCGTGTAGGCCGTTCCGCCGGCTGACTGACAACCCCTCCATCGTTTCATTGATATCAACGCCCGCCTGCAAAAGGCAGGCCATGACCGCTCCAAGATCGGCTGAACGAGCGCCACGAAGCAGCACTTCACCGCCGGTAATCGCCGCCGCGCAGGCATAGGTACCGGCCTCAATCCTGTCCGGGATAATTTCATGCTGCGCGCAGTGTAATCTTCGTGCACCAATGATCGTCAGCCGATCGGTTCCCATACCCTTAATGTTTGAGCCCATTGCATTCAGACATTTAGCCAGATCACCGATTTCCGGCTCCCGCGCGGCATTAATTAACACTGTTTCGCCGTCAGCAAGGCTGGCAGCGAGCATGAGGTTTTCCGTGGCGCCAACCGACACGAAAGGGAACGTGATTTTTGCCCCCCGCAAACCCTGCTTGGCAGTGGCATGGATGTAACCACTGTCGAGTTTGATTTCCGCCCCCATCGCTTCCAAACCCGTAAGATGCAGGTCGACGGGACGGGTTCCAATAGCGCAACCTCCGGGCAATGACACGCGCGCCTCGCGTGTCCGGGCAAGCAATGGTCCCAATACAAGAATTGAGGCACGCATCTTACGGACGATATCGTATGGCGCCTCGGTATTGGTAATTGCTCCACCCAGCGATAGGCGACGTGGAAGCGTGCGCTCCACGGCAATGCCGTGCTGCGCAAGAAGTTCAGCCATCGTTCTGAGATCGGCGAGGTCAGCGACATTATCCAGAATGAGCCGGTCATCGGTTAGTAAACCGGCCGCCATAAGTGGAAGCGCCGCGTTCTTCGCCCCAGAGATAGCAATGCTACCTTCAAGCGGGCGCCCTCCATCGATGCGAATACGGTCCATGAGTTTCAGTTAAAGCTTCGGCAACGAAACACCGCGCTGGCGCATATATTTCCCGGACTTGTCAGCATAGCTCGTCTCGCATGATGCCGCGCCTTGCAAGAATAGGAATTGGCATATGCCTTCATTTGCGTAAATTTTTGCCGGCAGTGGCGTCGTGTTGGAAATTTCGATCGTGACCTGTCCCTCCCATTCTGGCTCCAAGGGGGTCACGTTCACGATAATCCCGCATCGCGCGTAGGTTGATTTACCCAAACAAATTACAAGAATGTCACGTGGAATTCGAAAATACTCAACCGTATGGGCAAGCGCAAAGGAATTCGGGGGTATGACGCAGACTGGGCCAGCACGGTCTACAAAGCTTGAAGGAGAAAAATTCTTCGGATCAACGATCGCCGAGTCAACGTTGGTAAAGATTTTGAAATCTTCAGCCACCCGCGCGTCATAACCGAATGACGACAGGCCATAAGAAATTACGCCATCTCGCTTTTGCGCCTCAATGAACGGCTCGATCATGCCTTTCGAAACGGCCTGATCTCGGATCCAGTGATCGGGCATTACCGGCATGTCAACCCCTCGCACTCCGTTTGCTCAGATTTGCGCGCGATCGCGTCTTGCCTCGCCCGCGACTGAGCCTTCCGCTTGGCCAGATTGGCGCGAAGCGCTGCTGCCTCGCGCTCACGCCGCGCCAACCTCGTTGATGTCTCAGTTTTTGTGTTTTGTTTCTCTATCGTGCCGGTCATAATTAGACAAAGCGGCTTTAGGCCACCTCCGTCAAGATCAAGATCCATTCCACCCGTGCTTGCACCTCCATATGCCATCCGATATACGCGTTTTTTATTGCTGTCATAGCTCAGGGGTAGAGCACCTCATTGGTAATGAGGAGGTCGAGGGTTCAATTCCCTCTGACAGCACCAGCCCAAGAATTGTCATGATTGAAAGACCGGTAACATTCCGGACTAGAAACATACCCTTCCGCCATTTGCGCACTATTGGCGCTCCGAGGAAATGTCGCATGCCCTGGACGAGGTGCAATGTTACGGATGAACTCGTTCGGGTTTTTGGGACTGACAGGCCGGAACTATTGACCGCCCCCGGATGCCGATCAGCTGCCGTTCCAGATCGAAGTGCTGATTGTGCAGCCGAAGCGAGGGAGCTACCCACCGGGGGTGCAAAAGATCCTGCAGCTTCCAGCCACGCGATGTCCGCACATCCACAGGCCCACGATCTCGACTATCCATGCGGTGCTCGAGTGGCACGGGCTGCTCAGCGTCATGGGCCATGCCCGCCGCTACGTCGATGATACGGAACGCAGACTTGAACCCGCCGACAATCCATTCGGGACACAACTGTCACCCATGTCTCGCAAAGGACAGAAACGTTTGTTTGTGAAGATGACATCAAACGCAACAGCACTTTAACATAGATCGCGGACAGCCGGTTGTGCAGAGAACCCGGCGCCGCCTCAATCTGTCCCGGCGCACCCCAACAATGCAGGGAAGCGCTGGAGGTGCAGATTGCCACCGGTACACTGCACCTCAAAATTTTGGCGCGCCGGGACTAGGTCAAGAACTTTGATATATTGTTATCTTGAGCCGCCATAACTAAACAGTCAAGATTGATAAATGCCTCGCATAAACAACATGCTTTGAAGTTATGTCTTTCGAATCCGGCACAGAAATTCGGATCACGTAGTGTCGCCGCGCCCGGGTCAAGCTGCGCTAGCAGCGTCAATGAACGCTTCAAACAGACGCCTATCACCCGGATTGATCAGGAATTCCGGGTGCCATTGAACACCTACGCAGAACCGATGGTCGGGCGCTTCTATCCCTTCAACGACCCCATCGGGAGCAATCGCGTTGACCACCAATGCGTCGCCGGGATCTGCGACCGCCTGGTGATGTGCAGAATTTACTTGGAGGTTGATGCCGTCCGCACTCATGATTGACGCAAGCCTCGTCCCCTCGACGATTGTGACCGCATGTCCCACTTGGTCGCGCGGATTTGGCTGTTCGTGTACGAGGGCGTTCGGCACCACATCCGGAATATGTTGGATAAGTGTACCGCCGAGCACCACAGCCAGAAGTTGCTCGCCGCCGCAAATGCCGAGTACAGGAACATCGCGAGACAGGGCACAACGCAGCAGCGCTATTTCCGCCGCCGTGCGCTCCGCCTTAAGGGTTACGGAGCTGTGCCGTGCATGGTCACCGTATAAAGCGGGATCAACATCGAAAGCCCCGCCCGTGACAACCAACCCATCAATCGTATCAATGTAAATTTCGGCCAGATCCCGAAGGTGGGGTAACGCGATAGGGACACCTCCAGCAGATGCAATAGCGGCCATGTAGTTCTGTCGGACTGCATACCAAGGAAATCGCGAATATCCGCCCGGCTCTTCGGCGTCGAGAGTCACCCCGATCAGCGGAGGCTTTCTAGTCGGATACGTCTGCATAGACGGAGCTAGACCAAGAAGCCCGAGCAAGGCAAGAGAGGCTGATGATACCGATGCGCCATGCCCTTGATGAAGCTGCCAAAGCCGCACGCAACGGCGAGGTTCCCGTTGGGGCTGTGATCACAGACCAGCAAGGCCTCGTCTTGGCAGCAGCTGGCAATGCCGTTGAGGCCCGGCGCGACCCAACCGCCCACGCCGAAATCCTTGCACTTCACGAGGCCGCAGCGCGCCTGGGTGAGAAGTATCTGGAGGACTGCACCATCACCGTCACGTTAGAGCCCTGCCCTCTGTGCGCAGCCGCAATTTCCCTGTTTCGAATCAAGCGTCTGGTATTCGGCGCCTATGACCCTAAGTCGGGTGGAGTGGTGCACGGGCCAAGGGTGTTCGATCACGCCACTTGTCACCATAAGCCTGCGGTGACCGGTGGCGTTGAGGAAAGCAAGAGCACCGCCTTATTGAAGAGCTTCTTCCGATCGAGGCGCGATCATGGAGAATCCGCATTCACATCGGACTAATGGCAACCCGATGCGGCTTGAACGGCAACAAATGGATGCAAGATCGCAGCACTTACGCAAAGGGAGCGGCGCTGCGAGTTCATGTGCATCCGCGAGTGCAAACAGTCGTCGCACACCCGATTTCCACGCGTCGTCGGAGGTTGTGGGAAAACAGATATTGATGGGTTGAAATTCTCGTTGAACGTCCAAACCATCAGGTCGGACAAGAAAAGCTAGTCGCAACATCACCACGAATTCAGTCGCGTGTAATCTCCCGCGCCAATGGATGATTAGCCTCCACAAGCGCCTGCAAGCGCTCGGTGAGAACGTGTGTGTAGATCTGGGTTGTCGCGATATCTGCGTGCCCAAGCAACATCTGCAAGCTGCGTAAATCCGCACCATGGGCGAGCAAATGGGAAGCGAAAGAATGCCTGAGTACATGCGGCGATAATCTTGCAGGATCGATAGCCGCCCGCGTCGCCAGACGCTTAAGCACCAAGGCAAATCCCTGGCGCGTCATCGCATGCCCCGTGGTGCGGCCAGGAAACAGAAATTTTTCTCCCTTGCGATGTTCGGCGCGAAGGGCAGCGGCGGCATTCCGGGCCGCATCTGACAGCGGAACGATTCGTTCTCGTCCCCCCTTGCCTTTGACGAGCAACACTGCCGCGTCGCCCGAAAGTGCTGAAGCCGCCAATCCGAGAAGCTCGGATACCCTTAAGCCAGTCGCATATAAAATCTCCAACCCAGCCCGCGCAATCAGACCTGCCCGCCCCTGCATTTCCGCAGCCTTTGCCAAAAGCCGATCAACCTCCGCCTCAGTCAAGAATTTTGGCAGGCTTCGCGCCAAACGGGGCGCACTTACCTGATCGGTGGGGTCATCTTCACGTAGCCCGTCACGTATCAGAAATAAGTGGAACTGGCGCAATGCCGAAAGCTTACGTGCTTGGCTTCGCGCTGTCAGGCCGTTCGCCGCAAGCGAACTGAGATACTCACCTACTGCAAAACGATCGGCTCGATGAACGACGGCGCCACGGGCCTTGCAGAATTCGGCAAAATCATCGAGATCCCCAAGATACGCTAGGATCGTATTGCGCGACGCTCCCCGCTCAGCTGCGAGCATCTCCAAAAACGCCTCGACATGCTGCTCTATCACCATCGCGCAGTTGTGGTAATCCGCCTACGCCATGCAGCACAATACCGAACAACACGATCAACCGCGCAGCATAGTGCTCGTCGGCCTGATGGGCTCCGGCAAGACAGCGATTGGCAAGCGCCTCGCTGCCCGACTGTCGCTTCCATTTCATGACTCAGACGCGGCGATCGAGGCGGAGTTCGGCATGAGTGTCTCGGAAATTTTCACCCATCATGGCGAGCCTGCCTTTCGTGCGGCCGAACGCCGAATTATCGCTAGCCTATTAGCCGGACCGCCAGTCGTCCTGTCCACTGGAGGCGGCGCTTTCATGGATGAGACAACCCGCTCTGTTATTGCGAGTAAGGCCTGGTCCGTCTGGCTCCGCGCCAGCGTACCAGTGCTCCTCCGTCGCGTAGCAGGCAAGCGGCACCGGCCACTACTTAGCGGCGCCGATCCAGCCGAGACTCTGCAAAAGCTTTCCGTTGAACGAAACCCGGTCTATGCCAGCGCCGACCTAATCGTTGACACCACGGAGGCCCCACACGCAATGACCGTAAAGGCAGTTCTGGACGCTATCGCCAAGCACTCGGAGCCTCGAATTATCCCCGTCAAGCCGGCTGACGGTCCAGCCTATGACGTCATCATCGGACAATCTTTGCTGCGGCGTGTGGGCTCGCTGCTCGCAGCCAAGCTGCCGCAGCGCCAAGTCATTGTGGTAACGGATCTAAACGTCGCAGCATACCACCTTCCGACGCTGATCGCATCGCTCAACGACGCCGGCTTCTCGCACCATACGATCACGGCGCCAGCGGGTGAGGCATCAAAAAGCCTCAAAATGTATGGCACACTGATCGAACAAGTTTTGGCAACGCGCCCGGAGCGCGGCACCACAGTCATAGCTCTCGGCGGGGGAGTCATTGGTGACCTCGCCGGCTTCATCGCAGCCACCGCTCTGCGCGGCTTACCCTTCGTTCAGATCCCTACGACTTTGCTAGCGCAAGTCGATTCAAGCGTTGGCGGCAAAACCGGAATCAATTCGGCAAGCGGGAAAAATCTAATCGGAAGTTTTCACCAACCGCGGTGTGTTCTGATCGACCTCGACACTCTTACCACCCTACCGGCCCGAGAGCGCGCTGCTGGATACGCCGAAGTTGTTAAGGCGGGACTAATTGCCGACCCGGATCTGTATCATTGGTGCACGGTAAACGGTGCACCAATGCTTCGGGGGGATGTTGGCTTGCAGGAGCAGGCTATCGCACGCGCGATCACGTTCAAAGCGCGCATCGTCACTGAGGACCCTTTCGAGTTACGGGCGGAAGGCGGTCGCGCGCTACTTAATCTTGGGCACAGCTTCGCACATGCGCTGGAGGTCGAAACCGGTTATATTGGAAGCTTGCTACATGGCGAAGCTGTCGCCATCGGTCTTGTTTGCGCATTTGATCTCTCTGCCAGGCTTGGCTATTGCCCTCCCGATCTCACCTCTCAGATCGCGGCGCATCTTAACTCCGTTGGGCTTCCGGTCCGCATTGGGTCGCTCTCCGTATCAAAGCTGCTGGCACATATGAAAAGCGACAAGAAGATGCGGAACGGGAAACTTACCTTTGTGCTTGCACACGCAATTGGCCATGCGTTCACCAGCCGAGATGTCCCCGAGTCGGTGGTCCGCGCCACCCTGCTCGCCAACGGAGCTATTGATCGATAGCGAGCACGGTCGATAAAGACCTAAACCTTAGCGCGATATTTGTGGTGGCGTTCCGAGACGCACCCTGTGATTAACTGATCGCGTCGAACGCAAAGGCGCATCAATCTGACCTAAGACCCACCCCTCCACGGTACGTATCAGGGGGTCCGTCGGAACTCCGTCCGGCGCTCCCTCCACGACAGCAATCACATTCAAGACACCAAGTACAGAGTCAAACCGATCTTCGCCGTCTCGCCGCCCGCCGAATCCGTCGGCAATCTCACGCACCAGGTGATGTGACGGGACAACACCAAATCGATCTATCGTCTCCATCAAATTTTTCCTTAGAGCTGCTCGATCCGATTGCCTTCGTTTGCTGCCAACCAACGTCAGACCGAACTGTGCCAGCGCTTCAGCTGGGTATGTTTCCGCAACGACGATGTTACCTGGCTCAAGCAAATCGCCAAAGTTACCTGCATACGGCCAAACCATTACGCTCAAATTCTGTACAAACGCTGGCAACAAACATTCGCGCCACGCAGAAAGAGTGGCCTTTCCGCATTGATTCGGCCCTAACGTCCAGAATAAGGGAGATCCGCCACGTCGCCTGGATGTCGGAAAATCTACGTAGCGTCGCAGATCATCGGTTTTCGAAAAGCCAAGCCTGTCACTGAGCCGCGCCATGTGACCATAACCTTTGACGCTTGCTCGCGGATAGAATGGTCGATCAAGTGAAGCCTCTTCAAGGGAGTTGCATACCTGAAAAATTTGTTCATCCTCGGTTAAGCCGCGTAACCAGCCCAGAAAATCTGAGATCCCCTTGGATTTGGCAAAAGCCCGAGGCACACCAATCGCGAAATCAGCCCCAAAGGCTACCGGATCTCCACCCGCCTTATCGATTAATCTCGCAAGCAAATTTCTAGGCTCACCAACTGGCTCCGGTTGATTCAGGATCCATTTTCCGTCTCGACGCGCTGCAACCGCAAGAAATCGCTTGCGGGGATCAACGCTCCAGTCGGCATGCGCCGCAAGAACCGCGGTCATGGAATACGCCCAAGGAAGAAGTCTTGCATGTCGACACAAATATCAACCATGTTCCGGCACCCAATCCCTCGTATCAATCTTGGAGTCAACGTACGATCAGTGTTGCTTCTGCGCACACTGATTCTCAGTTCTCCCTCAGTACGTCCACGATTCGGCCGTCGCATCTATCCAAATTACTGCGCTTCTTTTACCTGGAATCGGGCTAGCAAAAACATCCGAAGCAACACGCAGACACGCCCTTCGGCGCTGATTTTTGACTCTTAATTGAAAATGCCTTTTAAAACTGTAGAACCAATGCAAGTTATAGCCAAAACAGCAAACGCATTGCTATCCAATTGAAAAACGAAAATGAACTTTCCGCGCTTAAACAAGCCTTCCTTTCCTATGACAATATAGCTAAAGCTGACACACGAGGAAGTCGCACCATCTCTTTTTGAGATGGGTTCTGCAACGCAGATCTTGTCACAAGCTCCTTTATTGCTACGCCTTTGCAGATTGATGTCATGTTTATGCCGGGCCGGTTGTGATATTTATACCGGTATTTTCGCAACGCTTGCTGAAATCTCAAATTTCTTCCTGATTACCGTGAGTTCTACTAACAGGCGTAACGTACATCAATAATATTTATCGGCTTTCATCGTTCAGAAAACGGACCAATGGAAATGCGCAATAGTGATAAGCTTCATACCCCAGCTACTATTGCCCGGACGTAGCCAATGTGACCGGAATATGAATTCCGCTTTGGCAGGGCACGAACTTTCAAGGTGACGATGGTCCTAATTTCCATAAAGCGCCAAATCCAGTTCCAATAACGCTATCCGGCTGTTAGCATATGTACTCACATCCCTTTTATTGCGACTCCACGATACGAGCCTCGTATAATACCGGAACTTTTATCAACCCCTACGTAAACATGCGTAATGTAGAAACATGACGCAGGAAGCTATACAGAAGGAAAGATTGGCGCCAGTCGTCCGCCTATACGAATCGGCTCAATGCGCAATGCATAGCCATCTGCGTTGGTCTCTACAAAAACCCCGCAAATTGTGATGTCCCCCTCGGCTGGCTTCAGCCTGTCACCGGGCATTTTCTTGACGAAGCGTGCGAGTGCACCCGCCTTTCCCATTCCGATAACGCTATCATAATCGCCACACATGCCAACATCTGCCATGAACGCTGTGCCGTGTGGCAAAATCTGATGGTCAGCCGTCGGACAATGGGTGTGCGTACCGAGCACCGCACTGACCCGACCATCAACCATGTGTGCAAACGCCATCTTTTCGCTGGTTGCCTCCGCATGAAAATCAATCAGAACGGCAGAGTGGGTAACCCCTAGCTTAACGCGCGCAAGCAGCGCCTCGACTGCTTGAAATGGGCAATCCAATGGGTCCATGAACAACCGCCCCATTGCATTCACGACTAGAATACGGCGCCCATCGGTTAGCATAATATCGACAAAGCCCTCACCCGGCGTTCCAGCTGGAAAGTTGATCGGACGTATAAGTCTCTTCTGTGTGGAGATATACGGAATAATTTCACGCCGGTCCCAAGCGTGGTTTCCCAAAGTAATGGCGTCCGCTCCAGCAGCAAGGAGAGCGTCTGCCATATCTGGGCCAAGACCAAATCCGTGCGACGCATTTTCCGCATTTACGACTGCGAACTCGATGGCCAAATCGCGCCTGAGGCGGGGCAGAGCGGTGATTACGGCCTCGCGACCAGATCGTCCAACAACATCACCCAGAAACAGAATTCTCATCTCTCCCCCTTCATATCGCTTGTCCGGTAGGGCGAACCAGACGTTTCGGCAATCCCCGCAGGCCACAAGAGTATCGAAACACGCCACGTCCTAGGGAAACAGCCGATATCAGCGCTTACTATTCAGCAAAGCCCAAGTGGGTCGCGGTCGACCGTCATCACGCCCCATGAAAGCTCACGACTCCGCAATATGGCGTTCTTGAAGTCGCAGCTGCTTAAGATTAGCTACCGAGCGTTCCGCGCTGTTTGTACCAACTGGTTTACCGTTCTGGCGGTCAAAGAGTGAGATATTTTCAATGCTGACATTCGCAGACGGTATGCTGATAGCATCCGGTGGAACCAGTGTCGAAGCGAGAACTGACATGATTGGCTGTGATACCGGCGACCCGGCTGAATCATCAAGAAATGGGTGCGTGGCAATCCCGCGCCGTTGACGAAATGAGCCTGAAAAAGGCATGCCATGAATTGGCTCCAGCCCGGGCGCAGTGCCCCTTGCGGTATCCGGCTTTAGCCGCGTCAAGCATTTTCGCCCTAGGCTCGACCCGAAAATACAGCAGCGCATCTATTTGTAGGCCCATTGCAGTGGCTGTCTGGCTCCTGCATCGTCATTAAATTTGACAATGGACATTCTTTTACGATCCTGGAATCGTAACGAAATCAGCCTCGATTAATCGGTCGTTGTGTTTGCGCATGAGAGCACTGTGATTACAGCAGCATAACCGCGGCGGAAAATCCGTCGCGCGCGCCAACGCAGCAACAACACTGCTGGGTCGATTTTCATCTGCGTCAAACGTCGGCAGTTTCGTCGTAAGACGCGCGGGGCTCTCGATTAGGAGGCGATGAAGAGCATTGTTACCGTAAAAGATGATATGCGACTTGCGGCGAGGGAGCTATTTTCGTTGCGAGTAAGTTCCATTCATCGTCTGCGGCGCCCCGGGCATGTCGACAACACCATCTGAACGCTGGCAACACTGGGGTCTTGACATTCGCGATCGCGTGCATGGGTTGCACCAGAGTGATAGTCTTACATTTGCGGTAATTATCTACTCTAAGCGAAGGTACAATTCTGAAATCTCGTAAAATCAGCGTTCTTTGTTAAGTGGCATCTCCGGCGTGGGCAAAACACGTCCTTGCGCTTCCAGTTCTCCTCCAACCGCCACAGGACAAGAAGCGGGTACATCCTACGAGAAACTTTTTCCAATCTGTTTTGGCTTTTTATGCCAATTGCAAAAATCTCTTCAGAAACTCCGTTACGTCCGCTCTTACGATCAAGTTCAAAAAGATATTTGTATCCCCGTTACCTCCGACAACTTTGGACAAACAAATCGCCATCCAGGCTAATCGCAGTCTTCGCGATGCTGTAGGCAAATCAACGACTCCGATCGGTCTTAACATTGAAATTTTCATAGAATCACGCGAAAGGAAGAGCCCCTGACAGACTTCCCATCTTGCAGACAAAAACATTTTGCGCGATGAATCTGCTATGATTTCTGGACGCTTCCCCACGACGCGCCTTCGCCGTACCCGCCGTGAGGCGTGGATCCGGCGAATGGTCGCGGAAACAGTGCTAAATGTTGAAAACCTAATTTGGCCAATTTTTATTGGTGCTGGGAAAGGCGACCCAACCCCGGTCGATTCCATGCCGGGCGTGCTGCGTGTAGGCCTTGACCGCCTTCCAGCATATGTTGAGCCGGCAGTAAAACTCGGCATCCCAGCGATCGCATTATTTCCCGCAACGCCAGCATCCCTAAAGGACTCGGAAGGAAGTGAAGCTCTTAATCCCAACAACCTAATTTGTTCCGCCGCTCGCGTTCTGAAGCGCGAATTCCCGAATGTTGGTTTGATTGGGGACGTCGCCCTTGATCCTTATACCGATCACGGCCATGATGGCTTGCTGCGGGGTGATTATGTTGCCAACGACGAGTCGGTCGCCGTTCTCTCGCGTCAAGCAATCAACCAAGCGAATGCAGGAATTGACATCATTGCTCCCTCCGACATGATGGATGGGCGCGTCGGAGCCATTCGGAGAGCGCTCGATGAGGAAAGGCTCATCCACACACTCATCATGAGCTATGCGGCTAAATATGCCTCGTCCTTTTACGGCCCGTTCCGCGAGGCGCTCGGCTCCGGTGCGGCACTGAGGGGAAACAAGAGGACCTACCAAATGAATCCCGCCAATTCGGATGAGGCTTTGCGCGAAGTCGCTATGGATATCGAAGAAGGTGCCGATTTGGTGATCGTCAAGCCCGGCATGCCTTACCTCGACATTGTCAGACGAGTACATGAGGAGTTTCGCATACCAACGTTTGCCTACCAAGTCTCTGGTGAATACGCCATGCTGACAAATGCCGTGCAAGCCGGTCTTATCGATCGCGAGCGTGGAATCCTGGAGACTCTGCTTTGCTTTCGCCGCGCTGGGGCATCCGGCATTCTGACGTATTTCGCGGTTGAGGCAGCACGGCTTCTACGCGCATGACACGAGGATCAGAAAACTGCGTGAAACGCCCCGAGCACAACTACTGAACCTATAACGGCAACAATCAAACTGTACGGATTGAGTCCGGTCACGCCGGAAGCGCCAAACAAGTTAAAGATGAAGCCACCGACGAATGCACCGACGATGCCAAGTACAATGTCTCCGACCAGCCCCGACCCGGTTCGGTTGACAACCTTGCTACCAATAAACCCGGAAACCAGCCCGAGTACCAACCACGCTAATATGGACATAGCCAAGCCTATAAAGATTCCGGACGGTGTCGTCATCCTCCCACAACATTGCTTTAATGTCATTTACGCACAAGGCTGATGGCTGACCCTCTATCCGACACAGCGAAGACCGCTTATAGCAATCAAATGCGGGATGTTCTTCTAGTTCTGCTTGGAATCGACATGACCGCCGTAGTAGCCGTGCTCCTTACCGGCGCCGTTGGCATGACGACCGGCGCGGATCCTCGGCGACAGAACAGGCTGATGCGCCTGCGGGTCTCGCTCCAAGCAATCGCGATTGCCTTGGTAGTGCTTCTGCTCATGATGGGCCACTGACCGCCTATGACTGCCACTCGGGCAATCTTGTTCGACGTATTCGGGACATTGGTCGATTGGCGCGGCAGTGTCATTGCCGGCCTAATCGCATTTGGCGCGGCACGGGGTGTCTCAGGTAACTGGCCAGAGATCGCAGATGCGTGGTACCGTGCCTATCGCCCATCCATGGATCGAGTGCGCCGAGGTGCAATCCCTTGGACCATCCTCGACGACCTGCACCGCGACGCGTTGGTGGATATCGCCCGGCGCCACGGCCTTTCTCCGCTCGCCGATGCTGACTGTGCCTATCTAGTGGGGCTCTGGCACCGACTCAGCGCATGGCCAGACGTCGTTGCCGGGTTGATCCGCTTGAAACGCCGATTCATTATTGGACCACTGTCCAACGGCCATCTTGCCTTACAGGTCGATCTAGCACGTCACAACGCCTTTCCGTGGGACGTGACTTTTGGCGCAGATATTTTTCGCCGCTACAAGCCAGACCCACAAGTCTACCTTGGCGCATGCGATCTTTTGGGTCTTGTTCCAGAAGAAGTCATGCTTGTTGCTGCCCACAACGACGATCTCGCCGCTGCTTCGAGCCTCGGCTTACAAACCGGCTTCATTGCCCGTCCACGCGAATTCGGCAACGAGCATAATGATGGCGCTCAAGCAAAAGGCGATTGGAACATCATGGCCGACTCCGTTGAAGGCCTCGCCGACCACCTCGGGACCTAACTCATCAGCTTTGCAACCCGCAATGCATTCGTCGTGCCACTCTGACCAAATGGAACACCAGCCACAACGACGATTTCCTCACCCGGTTTGGCAAACCCTTCCTGACGAGCGACGCGCATCGACAGCGTGACAGCCTCGGTCATCGAGAATACTTCATCCGTCACCACAACTGCATGCACTCCCCAGACGACCGCAAGCCGGCGCGCTGTCTGCAGGGACGGAGTAAGGCCGATCACCGGGCAATGCGGTCGCTCACGTGCAACACGTAATGCGCTTGCACCAGAGCTGGTAAAGGCGACGATCGCTTTTGCGTCGATCGTGTGGGCAACCTGCCAAGCGGCCCGAGCTATCGCGTCGGGAGAGGAGTGTTCAGGATCAGGACGCTTCTGGTCGATCCCTCGTTGCCAATCCTCGTCTCGCTCCACGCGGGCGACGATCCGATCCATCATATTGACTGCTTCGCGAGGGTACTGACCGGCCGCAGATTCAGCGGAAAGCATAACGGCGTCCGCGCTGTCATAAACTGCTGTCGCTACGTCCGATGCCTCCGCTCGGGTCGGCGCGGGAGAGGTAACCATGCTCTCGAGCATCTGCGTTGCAACAACAACCGGCATGCCGCGCAATTGGGCCGCCCGAATTATGCGCTTCTGGGCAATAGGAATTTCCTCAGGAGGCAGTTCAACGCCGAGATCGCCACGGGCTACCATTACGGCATCGGAAGCATCAAGCACAGCATCAAGATTGGTAAGTGCTTGCGGTTTTTCTAATTTGATCATTACCAAGGCGCGACCAGCAGCAATTTCCTTGGTTTCCACAACGTCCTCGGGTCTTTGGACGAAGGACAGGCCAATGTAATCGATACCGCGATCCAGAACGAAGTCGAGGTCATAGCGGTCCTTTTCGGTGAGGGCCGGGATCGGGAGAACCACGTCGGGAACATTCACACCCTTGCGGTCCGACAAGGTGCCCCCATTCATGACCTCGGTGAGAAGATGGTCGCCACGCTTGCGCAAAACACGAAGCCGAAGCTTGCCGTCGTCAAGCAACAAAGTAGTACCGATACCTGCTGCAGAAATAATCTCGGGGTGTGGCAGATTGACCCGACGACGATCGCCGGGAGCCGGGTTCAGATCAAGTTGAAATTCTTGGCCAGCTTGCAACTGGACGCGCCCACCCTGGAATTGCCCGAGCCGAAGCTTCGGTCCCTGCACATCGGCCAAGATCCCGATCGGACGACCAATTCGATGCTCAAGTGCCCTGATCATCTCGATGCGTTCCGCGTGATCGGCATGGGTCCCATGGCTGAAATTGAGTCTGAATACGTCGGCGCCTGCCTCGGCCAATTGCGCCAGCATCTCCGGTGTGGAGCAGGCTGGGCCGACCGTCGCGATGATTTTTGTGCGCCGATGGCGGCGTGAGCGGGATGTCATCCTATGTCCTCTCTAGGGCGTTGCGCGCTCCGTATGGCAAATAAGAGAGCAAATGACCACATGACGTGTACGGAAGGAAATGAACGCAATGACCACACAGAAATTTGACGGGCAGACTACCACGTCACTGGAAGCTGCTGCATTCCAGAAACTGGTGGCACATCTTCGTCAACGGACCGATGTTCAGAACATTGACCTCATGAATCTCGCTGGATTCTGCCGTAACTGTCTCTCTCGCTGGTATCGCGAGGCCGCCGAAGCACAAGGCTTGACGTTGAGTGATCTGGAAGCGCGCGAGATCATCTACGGCATGCCTTACAGCGAGTGGAAATCCAGATACCAGCCGCTGTCTTCGCCTGAACAGGACACGGCGTTTGCCGAAGCACGGAAACCTCACTCCTGATGACGCCCGGTTGACCCAGCGCTACCTCCGCCTTATCCCCCTGCTCCGCTTTCAATTGGAGAACATGACGATGGCGCTCGATACCATTGATACCCCGACGACAGGAAACGTTGCTGCAGACAGGTTGAAAAGTATCGTTGAGCGTATCGAGCGGCTTGAAGAAGAGCGAAAGGCACTCGCATCTGACATCAAAGACATCTACGCTGAAGCGAAATCAGCTGGCTTCGATATCAAGG
>JAJZBH010000166.1 GCA_021799015.1 Pseudomonadota bacterium | reverse complement strand
GGCACAGCCTGGTCGGCATAATGACCTATGATCTTGGCGACTTCGGTGACATGGAGTGTAGACTTGAGCCCCTCCAACAATTTATTCGGTGCGAAACTGTCGTCCATGTCCCCAGAACAATATGTCGCCTACTGTCGGGAAGAAAACTTTTCTCCCCGGCGCTTTTAGGCTAACCGCAAAAAAGTTCAGGCCAACTGCCCCGATGCTTCTTGTCTTGCCAATCTCGACCAGACTCGTCAGCTTCAAGATACGTGGCCTCGGCGACCGAACTGCATCCAGAACACCGAGTGGAACAGTTCTAGCCTACGCTTCAGCTGCCTGCTGCTTCTATCACGGTCACGAAAAGTGTATGTTTAAACCAAGACAGAACTTTACATGTAAGCAGGCCGACTCCGGCGCCAAGTTGCTACATAACGCCCTCGTACTCTGCTGTTCCGCTGATGTCGCACGGGCAACGTCTCCGTACGTTACTGGCGTTAAATTCGTTAGCCGTGGTATCGTGGCGGCGGCTCTGTTTACTCGCTAGGAACCGCTTCACCAAGTTCCAGCCGCATCACGCCTTTTTCGTCTGCCTTCAAAGAGGCCACGCGCGCATGCAGGTCGACCATCGAAGCATGATGTGCCACAGAAATGATTTGAGCTTCGGGCAATCGTGTCTGCAGCAGCGCAAATAGCGACCGCGCCGAAGGTTCATCCAAAGCCGACATTGCCTCATCAAGAAACAGCCAGTCAGGTTTGAGCAACAATGCACGGGCGATAGCCAAACGCTGCTGCTCCCCGCCTGAAAGTCGAAGCGCCCAGTTGTCTACCTCCCCCAATTGGTCTGTGAAGCCGCCAAGCCCGACGGCATCGAGCGCTGCACCCACAGCTTCGTCTTCGATAGTACTTTCGTCATGAGGATAGGCAGCGGCACGCTTGAGCGTCCCCAGTGGCAAATAGGGTCGCTGCGGCAGGAACATCAAATTCCCTTCTGGCCGTATTACTTTGCCATGACTGAATGGCCATATGCCAGCAAGGGTACGCAACAGAGTCGATTTCCCAGAACCCGAAACGCCCGTTATTGCTACCGGTCCGCCTCGACGGATCTCGAAGTGCGGCGCCCGCAATAGACCCACGCCATTCGGTAAATTGATTGCCAGGTTGTCCGCAACGAGCTTTTCTCCACGAGTATCTACTTGCAGTGCCGGCAACACCGCATCCTGGTGCGCCACCCGCACGGCGCGCTCGAACTCGTCAAGCCGTTGAACCGTTGCCCGCCACGCGACGATTTGCGGATATGCACCAACGAACCAAGAAAACGCGCTCTGAACATTGCCAAACGATGAGTTGATCAGCATCAGAACGCCTAAGGAAATGATTCCCGCGAAATAATCGGGCGCACCAACGATCAAGGAAAAAAAAATGGCAGCGTTCGAAAACCCAAGGGTAAAAAAATTCAACGCCTTGGTGCGGCGCATGATTTGCCACCAGTTGTCGTAAATCCAGCCAAATTTCCCCATGATTCCAGTGGTTTCTGGCTCTTCACCCCGGTAGAGCGCGATTTGTTCGGTGTTCTCACGCACGCGAACAAGATTGAAGCGCAAATCCGCCTGATATTGCTGCTGACGAAAATTGAGACCGATAAGCTTGTACCCAATAAGATGGGTAAAAACTGTGCCAAGGCCGGAATACAGCAGAGCAGCCCAAACCAAGTAACCTGGAACATGCAGACCGAACAGCCGCATTGGAGCAGAAGCGGCCCAAAGAATCCCGACGTATGAAACAATGCTAATAATGTTCGTAACAAAACTGATCGAAAGGTTAAGATTTGCAGAAACAAATAATTCCAAATCATTAGCGATACGCTGATCTGGATTGTCGACTGCCGATCCTTGTTGGGCCGTTAATGCGAGCTTATAATACGCACCGCCGCGCATCCAGTCGCCGACAAATTCCCGTGTCAACCATTTCCACCAGCGAATCTGTAACATTTGCTGTAAGTAGACCGCATACGTACCTGTCACCGTGAGAAGAATACCGATGGCCAGAAAGCCTGGTATAAGATACGGAAAATCTGGAACGTGCTGATAAGTGATGGCCAGTTTCCAGAATGACGCCGCGTTTTTCTTTTGCAAGGCATCATAGCTGTATTTGAACCAGTACGTATTTAATACCTGACCATATACGATGATAATGTTTAGCAGCATTATCGCGGCGAGGAGGCTATATGCCTTCCATTTATCCTCTGATCTAAAATAGGGCTTGGCGAGACGCCAAGCCTCCTTGCTTGCGAGGATCATGTTTCGCAGCAACTTCCTCATCGTACCCCCAACCGTGCCTGGGTCCCCGCGATCACGGATTTCCTCGGCATTTGCCACCCTCTGAAAGTTGATTTTAACAAACGAACAACCCGCAACACGCGATTTGTAGCGATAGCGGCCGAATTGGTAACAGGCATTGGTCCAACGAATAAAGGCTCCATCGCTCTTCCCAAATCTTGGACCCGACAAAGTCGCAGCACCATGACCAAGGGCGATCTAGCCAATGTGAAAAACAACAAAGTGAATACCGTAAACGGAAGCGGTATGAAGCAGGCAATACGCAGCGCACAAGAGCGACAATACAGGGTTTGATCGTGTTCGTCATGCCAGGATCCAGTAGAGCACAAGAAGAACTCGGTGCTCAACAGCCGGCTCCTTCATTTTTTTCCCACTCGAGACTATAGTTGTGCAGCCTGCCACAAACGCGGTTTGCCGAAGAGGCAGTCATGTAGATGCGCAAGATCCGTATCCTCGACCAAGGCTTGAAACCATGCTCACCCATTGACTCGCGCATTCGCCTCAAACACGCTCCGACCGCGACAGCGCGGCGGTGAGATATCAAGCAACTGTCATCGATCGTGCCTGTTAACGAAGCATCAGTCCAGCCTGGACTCAGGTGACCCGCGAGCATATCGCCGACAGAGAAGCTTTTGATGCCAACACCAAAAATGGGCGTGGCTGTGCCATGATCCTCCGAGTTCAAAGAGACCGCCATCTTGCAACTATGTTTGTAGACACAATGTCAATTTACGCCGACTGTATCGAGCAGGCGGATTCCATCCAGCCTCGCCGCCGCCAACAAGCGCGAAGGGGACCGTACAGTCTCGATCGGCTCGAGAGTCTCCGCATTGACCAAAACACAATAGTCAGGAACAAATCCCGCTTCTTCGAGCCGTTCAATCGCAGCATTGATGGCTGGGCGGGGCGTCGCGCCGCCATGCAGCGCCGCCCGCAAGGCTGTCAGGGTCTGATATAGGATGGGTGCTGCCGCGCGCTGCGCTGGGTTAAGATACAGGTTGCGTGATGACAATGCCAGGCCGTCTGGTTCGCGCCGTGTTTCCACAACTTCAATCCGGACCGGCAGCAAGAGATCCGCCACCATACGCCTCACCACCTGCAACTGCTGCCAATCCTTCTCGCCAAAATAGGCGCACTCTGGTCGGATCTGGCCGAACAACTTTGCCACGACCGTGGCGACCCCACGGAAATGGCCCGGTCGGACCGCTCCCTCAAAATTTTCCGCGGGTCCGCAAACACTTATCGCTGTTGCGTCACCTGGCGGATACATGGTCGCGACATCCGGAAGCCATGCGAGCGCACAGCCTGCCGCCTCAAGCTTCGCAAGATCAGCCTCTTCGTTGCGCGGATATCGAGAGAAATCTTCCCCCGGACCGAACTGTAATGGGTTGACGAAGATCGAGGTTACCACGTTGAGCCCTTCTCGTTTTGCAGACGCAACAAGTGCCAGATGTCCGTCATGCAGTGCGCCCATTGTCGGTACGAGTGCCGGAGAACCCAAGCGCGCCTGTACCCCGCGCAGCTCGGACAATGTTCGGGCAACAATCATAAACAGCTATTTCCTTCGTCCAAAGTCATGGTGAACGCGCCTGATGCGGCAAAGTTCCGCCGCCGTCTAGCCACGGAAGCAACGGGCAACCATGCTTCCTGTTTTGCGCGGCGGGCATTGCGGGTTTCGTTTAATATTTCTGTCATGCCTTAGTTTATGCATATATAAATCCGAAACTATCAATATGACGTAGATTATAGTATTAGAGTTAGACGTCTATGAGCCGTCCATCCATGGCGCTTCGCGCCTTCAACCAAGTGTTTCCGGACGAGACCGCAGCACGGGCCTGGTTTGAGAAGGCGCGCTGGCCGCACGGCCCGGAATGCCCGAAGTGCGGCTCTGTCGACCACTCGTCCTGGCTCAAAAAACCGCGTCGCTGGAATTGCATGGGGTGCCATCACCAGTTCTCGGTTACAGCGGGAACGCCGATGCACCGGACGCATCTGCCGCTGCTGACATGGGCGCAGGCAATTTACCTGATCGTGTCCGCGTCGAAGGGCATCCCGGCGATGAAACTGAGCAAGATGCTTGGTATCTCCTACCCTTCGGCGTGGCATCTCGGACATCGGGTTCGCGTCATGATGGCTGAAACAAATCCAATCCTTGCTGGTATCGTCGAGCTCGACGAGATGAATGCGGGTGCGCCGCCCCGGAACCGCACAAAATCCTCTCGCAATCGCGATGACAATGATCCGCCGCCGCCGAGCACGAAAAGACGCGGATGATCTGCAATGGTGAAGGTCGGCTGTTGGCCTATACTATGCCTTTCTGACGGCGAAGACGGCCTGATGGCACGGCGAAAGCCCACGGGCGGGCCAGGTTCGGTAGTGCGCACCGACCTGCTTTCCTCCAATATCATGCGTGGACGGCCCGTTGAGTTCAAGTGGGAATTTGCAAGATTTGATGGCGGTTCGAAAGCGGTCATGCGTTCGGCCTGTATAGGCGGCAACATGGCCGCCGGCCCAGATGGGTTCCGCGAGC
>JAJZBH010000165.1 GCA_021799015.1 Pseudomonadota bacterium | reverse complement strand
CGTTGGAATTCACGCTTCCCATTACATCCCCCTCAAACACTATCTGGGCAACAAGGACTGGGTCCTGGAATTCCGCGGCCATGTCGGTTACCTGTTTGATCTTTTTGGATACAAAACGACTTTGGCCGACCGCTACTTCCTTGGTGGCGACAGCTTGCTCGGCTTCCAGGATGGCGGCGTCGGGCCGCACGACACGACATATGGCGACAGCCTCGGTGGCCGTTTCATCTGGACGGGGGACACGCTCCTACACTTCCCATTGCCTGCCGGTCGGGGCACGGGACTGTCAGGTTTCGCCTTCGTTGACGTCGGCAGCCTGTCACTGATAAGCAGCCAGACTTTGAATGGCAAACCGCTGCCGATCTATGACAACGCGGCACCTCGTATTTCCGCAGGTGTTGGTGTCGCCTGGGATACCCCTTTTGGCATGATCGACGTGTCCTTTGCCGAGCCGATCAAGAAATACAAATACGACCAGGTCGAACAATTCCGTGTTTCCTTTGGAAAGAGGTTCTAAGAGTGACGCACTCCACGATGACCAAGACCAAGCTTTTTATGTTGCTGCCTTCCCTTGCGCTGTCTCTTGGGGTTGCGTGGGCCCAGACCAGCAATGGCCCCGGGTATTTCATTCCGAAAGCCCCTGCCCCACCGACACAGAACAAGGTCATCCCAACCCAAACGCCGCCTTCGGCACAGACCAGCGCGCAAAGCGCGGTCGAGGAAGCGGAAAAACTACCGCCGATCCCTAATCTCCCAACCTTGTCTCCTGAAAGCACACCGCCTGCGGCCGTGATCGGGACGCTTTCGGTTCCCGAGATCCTGCAAAAATCGACGGCTATGATTGGCATCGAAAAAGTCATTGAAGGCCGGCGCGCAGTGTTGGCGAAAGAGGCGGAAGCGGAGCAAAAGAAGCTCCAGGCCGAGCAGAAAACCATCGAGGCGGAGCAGAAAAAGCTCGGCAAGCAGGAAATCGCTTCTAAAGAGAAGGCCCTGCAGCAGGAAATCGAAGCGGCCCAGGTTAAATTCCATAACAAGGACGTCGCAATTCAGATTGCCGGAAGGAAAGCCGTTGGCAAAGTGCAGGCCATGCTCATCGCGGTAATCCGTCAGGTTGCTCGGGCGCACGGCATGAACCTTGTGCTGCACCGTTCACAGACCGTTCTGAACGCTAATGGATTCGACATCTCCCAGGAGGTTGTCACACGCCTGAACAAGCTCCTGCCGGCTGTGGCGGTACCACCCTCGATCGTGCCAAAAGGCGCCGCAGCGATAGAACCGCAGAAGCCGTAATTTCTCGGGGGTACAGTGATGCTTTCTTGGGATGCCTGATCACGCAGCCATGGACCCACCGGGGGATCCACGTTTCTTTTCCCGATGCGGCCCGTTCAGCCTGACGGAAATCGCCCGGGCGATTGACGCACCGCCGCCGGTCGTCTCTGGCGACCGGCTGTTTCGCGGCGTCGCGCCGTTGCAAAGCGCCGGCCCGGAAGAGGTCAGCTTTCTCGACAATTTGCGGTACCAGAAGCTGCTCTCCGAAACACGTGCAGGTGCCGTGATTCTCCTTTCCCAACTGGCGAATCAGGTTCCAAGCCACGCGATCGCGCTTACGGTCGCGGAACCCTACCTTGCCTGGGCACGCGCCTGCTCGCTCTTTCATCCACCTCCCGAGCCAATTCCCGGCGTTCACCCTACCGCCATCATGGACCCCAGTGCTGAAATTGACCCGATGGCGGAGGTCGGAGCGTTCGCCATCATCGGGCCGCGGGTAAAGCTCGGCCAGCGCAGCGTGATCGGTCCTCACAGTGTCATCGGGGCCGGCGTCGTGATCGGTGCCAATTGCCGTGTCGGCGGTAGCGTCACCATTTCCCACACGTTGCTCGGTGAGCGGATCACGATCCATGAGGGTGCCAGAATCGGTCAGGACGGCTTCGGCTTTGCCTCATCTCCGATGGGATTTGTCAGTGTTCCACAACTGGGGCGAGTTATTATCGAAAACGACGTCCATATCGGGGCCAACACCACGATCGACCGAGGCTCAGCACAGGACACGATCATCGGTGCCGGCACACGCATTGATAATCAAGTTCAAATCGGCCACAACGCTCGCCTCGGCAAAAATTGCATCGTCGTTGCCCAGGCAGGCATTTCCGGGTCAACCGTCCTTGGGGATTCGGTGGTTGTTGCCGGGCAGGCAGGCTTGTCCGGCCACCTAACCATCGGTAATGGCGCGCGCATTGGCCCACAGGCTGGTGTCATGGCCAACGTTCCTGCGGGCGCGGACGTGCTGGGCAGCCCCGCTCAACCCGTCAAAGCTTTCTTCCGGGAAGTCGCTGCGCTAAGGCGTTTTGCACGGCGTGACGGAATGCGCCATTCTGAATCCGAAGCCGACACCAAACTGGCTCAGAGACAACATGAATGACCGAAACGCAAACGGCGGAACGAACGCGATGGACGGCAGCAACGCCGGAACGGCTCCTGGTGAAGCGGGACCTGGCCTGACGGTTGACATCGCCGGTATCATGCGGGCGATTCCGCATCGATATCCATTTCTCCTGATTGATCGCGTGATCGAGATGGTGCCCGACGTGTCCGCGATAGGCGTGAAGAATGTCTCGGTCGACGAGCACTTTTTCCAAGGGCATTTCCCGGGCCACCCGGTGATGCCAGGAGTGCTGATCATTGAAAGCATGGCTCAAACCGCCGCCGTGCTCGTGGTCGAAACTCTTGGCCCGGAAGAAGCCGGGAAACTCGTCTATTTCATGTCCGTTGAGGGAGCCAAATTCAGGCGGCCCGTGGTTCCCGGCGACAGCTTGCGCATTCATGTCACCAAGGAGCGTAACCGAGGCAATGTCTGGAAGTTTCATGCCGTCGCACGCGTCGATGGTGTGACCGTCGCTGAAGCCGGCTTCGCCGCCATGATCCGGGATGAGCGCGCCAACCCTGCATGATATCAGCATGATTCATCCCACAGCGCTGATCGCGCCCGGCGCGGAGCTCGGGTCGCGCGTGCGTATCGGTGCATTTTGCACTGTCGGCCCAAAGGTCACACTCGGGGACGGCGTGGAGCTCCTCTCCCATGTCGTGGTCGACGGCCGCACCCGGATCGGACCGGACACCAAAATCTATCCGTTCACGACCATTGGTCTTGCGCCGCAGGATCTCAAGTACAAAGGTGAAGATACCGAGACGGTCATCGGCAGTGCCTGCACGATACGTGAAAATTGCACCATCCATCGCGGTACGGTCACGGGCTCGGGTGTCACCCGTATCGGCAATGGCTGTCTTTTGATGGCGGTTGTTCACGTCGCTCATGATTGTGACCTCGGCAACAATGTGATCGTTGCCAATAACGTCGTCATGGGTGGGCACGTTGCCATCGCTGATCGCGCGTTCATCGGGGGTTCCGCCGCTATCCATCAGTTCGTTCGGATTGGCACCGGCGCCATGGTAGGTGGCATGTCCGGTATCGAAGGAGACGTCATCCCGTTCGGTTCCGTCATTGGCAACCGCGCCCGCCTCGCCGGCCTCAACATCGTTGGACTGAAGCGCGCCGGGCTCGACAAGCCCGGCCTTCACCGGATCCGGTTGGCCTTCAACACCCTTTTTCGTGATGACTCCATAGTGTTCGCCAACCGGATCGAGCGCGTTCGCTCCTTGGCGGAAGCCGATCCCTATGTTGCGGCCATGCTGCGTTTCGTCACCACTCCGAGCAAGCGCGGCCTGATCCGGACCATGACACACCATTTTTCCGATGACGCCGAGGGCTGACCGGGGTGCGCGACGTATCCTCTCCGCTCGGGATCATCGCCGGCGGCGGAGCCTTGCCTGGCTTGGTTGCAGCTGCTGCACAATCATCCGGCCAGGCGGTGTTCGTCGTGGCACTGGAGGGGTTTGCCGACCCTTCCGTGTTCCAAGGATTTCCGCACCTTGTTGTACGCTTGGGCGCAGTGGGTACGGCTATCACGGCGCTGCGCTCCCAGAACTGCCGACATGTCGTTCTGGCAGGGCCAGTCAAGAGACCTTCCCTGTTGGAGCTGCGGCCAGACGCTGTGGGAGCGAAGCTACTGGCTCGGATCGGGCGGGCCGTTTTCGCTGGAGACGACGGATTGCTGGGGGCGGTGATCCGGATCCTCGGCGAGGAGGGATTTATCGTGCTCGGCCCGCATGAGGTGCTGGAAGATGCCGTCGCCTCAGAGGGCGCGCTGACAGCGACACAACCAGATACATTGGCGCGGGCGGATATTGCTCGCGCAATCGCGGTCCTCCATGCTCTGGGTCATGCGGATGTTGGTCAGGCCTGTGTTGTCCAGCAGGGGTTAGTGCTGGCGGTTGAAGCTATCGAAGGCACTGACGCCATGCTGGAGCGGGCAGGCGTACTTCGCCGCCCCGGCGAGGGGGGAGTCCTGGTCAAACTGGTCAAGCCGGGACAAGACCGTCGCGCCGATCTGCCTACACTCGGCGCTGCGAGCGTGCTGCGCGCCGCAGACGCCGGACTTCGTGGCATCGCATTTGAGGCCGGAGGAACCATTTTGGTGGACAAGGCGGCAATGATGGCGGCGGCAGACAGTGCCGGAATGTTCCTTTATGGTATCGACCCAACCGTCCGGGAGTTTCAGTGAGGATCGAAACATGGGTGAATTCAGTTACATGCATACAATGATCCGGGTGAATGATCTGGATCAAAGCGTAAAATTCTACACGGAACTACTCGGAATGAAGGAATTGCGCCGGACAGATGTTCCGGAAGGAAGATATACACTGGCTTTCGTTGGCTATGGTGACGAGAGTTCGAACACGGTGCTGGAACTCACCTACAACTACGGGGTTGACCATTATGACCTGGGTACGGCCT
>JAJZBH010000164.1 GCA_021799015.1 Pseudomonadota bacterium | reverse complement strand
ACACACCTCGCGACGGGACCGGCCGCGAAAAGCAGTGTTCTATATCGCATTGAATCATTTGCAGGTATCTTCCCTGCCTTGCCTGCTGTAGTGTTGGCAACATTGATTAGCGTCGACGGTGCCCTAAGTCATTTGCCATAATCGCTGTCTTTCGGGATGATCGTGCAACAGCTGGTGATCGCGCACCGTTGTGGGAATCGCGTTGATAATCCACCTGCGTTTCCGGGCTTATTGGACTGGCGAGGGCATTCTGGCGACCAACTGTCTCAAGAATAATCATAATTGGCGAGACCGCTTCAAAAGCGATCGTGTTCACCGAAACCATGATGATGTACCGTCATTATCTTTCATCGTTCTGCTCACTGCCTGCAGGAAGCAACTCGGCGAGCGAGGACAGCAAGAAGATGTGTTGCTTCAGGGGCACAACTATGGAGCTTCTCCTTTAAAGTCGCTGTGAGTTGGACTGGCTTGGATTCCCGAGGAGAGGGGGCGCACGAAGCGAGTCTGCCCGACGACGGATGTCCAAACCGCTGCTATCATTGACCAGAATGAAACCTGGATCGAAAGACGTCAATGCATGTTGGCGGCTCCCAGTATTGATCAGCCTCTCAGGCCATCAAAACTGCCCATGCGGCTACCGCTAATCCTTAGAGCCTGAACGAAAAAGATAGTTGAGCGATTTCAGTTGGTTGTGATTCTGTTGGTTTACGACAACTGACGGAGTCACGATGGCCTGGACTGAAACCGCTCGGCGGCGATACTGCCGTCCGGCCGTAGCGGGGGATGGTCTGTTTCATCCGAAATACCACGTTCCGTCAGACTGCTTTACGTATGTCGGGAACCCTGCTGATCCGGGAACATGGAAGCTGCCTTATCGGCTTGCCACCGGCGATCTTGATGTGAAAAGCCTGCCCAAGGCAATCCAATCCATTCTAAGCAACTATCGTGGCGCGAAGGTCCGAGCGGTCCCGGAAGCCGCAATCCCGGGCGTGCTTGTACGCTTGGCACACGGGGCGGCGGAGCTAGGCCGCATGCCGTTTCAAGGTAATGGTGCGGCTCCCGTTTACGTCCAGCTGCAACTGGCTCTGATTCAGCTCGAGCGTCTGGATAAGGTTATGAAAACGCTTTGAAGCGTTAAAATTACGTCTTAAAATTTGCCGTTATCAAGAATATTTTTATATTCCAGTATATTATCTAGTATAATTATCAAACGTCATCAACATATTCGCAGGCTACGTCAGTCAAACTAGTTGACATCAAACTATCACGCCAATGTCACAATCTGTGGGCTATAACCAGCCCACATAAGTAGCCCTTTGCTGTTCCCGCAGCGACGCCGCCAAGTCCCATAACCTCCTCACAACGACGGAGCGATCCGGGGTTTTCTGTGTGTCTTCGTCTTCATGCACCGTTGACATGCCGCCCGTGAAACACGAGTCCGTGACCACACGCGAGTGTGACGCCGGTATGCCAAATTTTGGTCTATAGTAACTGCATTCCTGCTTCTCCAAGCAGGCTAGCAGATCCGACCCCTAGGAACCCCGGAAATATCCGGGGTTTCTTTTTGTGGGTCCGCTGTCGCGCCCGGCGTATGGTCATGCCGACCATAATTCGCGATAGCTTTGATACCTTCCTCTTTCTGTCCGCGAACTAATATAGTCTAGGGCTCGGTCATTGTGGGCGGTGTGTTTTGGTATCCCCTATCGGGCACGTTCGGGACGGCGGTCGCCGTGCCTCCTTGTGCGGGCATTTGCAGGCGCGTGCGTAGGACCGGCGTTGGATCCCATCCTGATAGGGCAAGATAGAAGCCGCCTTCCGAATGTTGGAAATCCCTTCAAGAAAGGCCTGAGGTCCCGATGAACTTGTAAAATTGGCGCCACGCAACCACCCGCGGCACGGGCTAGGGTAAAAAACGTAGATCGTCGCTGACGGCATGAGCAAGCCCGTCCAACTTCAACCCGAAAACCTACCTTCAACGGGAAAGAGGCTTAGTTTCAGTCAATTCATGAATTGCTGCCTTCCAAAATCCCGCCTGTTTGTTATGCTGTCGCCATCTCGACAGCCCACAGCGTAAACGCGGCCTGGCATCAGGAGGAAACACGCGATGAACGACACGGCAGCACAGCACGGCAAATGCCCGGTAACGCAGGGTGGAAACACCTTCGTGAGCACGTCCAAAATGGACTGGTGGCCTGAAGCGCTGAATCTGGACATCCTGCATCAGCACGACGCCAAGACGAACCCTCTGGGGAGCAGTTTCAATTACCGCGAAGAATTAAGGAAGCTCGACGTCGAGGGACTGAAGAACGACGTCAAGGCGCTCATGACCAACAGCCAGGATTGGTGGCCGGCAGATTGGGGTCATTATGGCGGGTTGATGATCCGCATGGCTTGGCACTCCGCTGGAACATACCGCATCGCCGACGGGCGAGGGGGCGGAGGGCGTGGCAACCAACGTTTCGCGCCAATCAATTCCTGGCCAGACAACGTGAACCTTGACAAGGCTCGGCGCCTCCTGTGGCCGATCAAAAAGAAATACGGCAACAAACTCAGCTGGGCTGATCTAATCATTCTGGCAGGGACCATGGCCTATGAATCAATGGGGCTGAAAACGTTCGGCTTCGCTTTCGGTCGGGAGGATATCTGGCATCCTGAGAAGGATACCTATTGGGGTTCGGAGAAGGAATGGCTGGCCCCCACCGGGAGTGAAGGAAGCCGTTATTCCGGGGAGCGCGATCTGGAAAATCCGCTGGCTGCGACGATGATGGGGCTGATCTACGTAAACCCAGAAGGGGTAGATGGAAAGCCCGATCCCCTCAAGACGGCTCATGATGTGCGCATCACCTTCGCCCGCATGGCAATGAACGATGAGGAGACCGTAGCCTTGACCGCCGGCGGCCATACCGTCGGGAAGTGCCATGGCAATGGTAAAGCCGCGAATCTCGGTCCTGCCCCGGAGGCCGCCGACCTTGACGAACAAGGCCTCGGCTGGGTCAACCACGTCACGCGCGGTATCGGCCATGACACCGTCACCAGCGGAATTGAAGGCGCTTGGACCACTCATCCAACCAAGTGGGACAATGGGTATTTCCATCTGCTGCTGAATCACGAATGGGAGCTGAGAAAGAGTCCGGCGGGGGCGTGGCAATGGGAACCAATCAACCTCAAAGAGGCAGACAAACCTGTTGATGTCGAGGATCCTACGATCCGCCACAATCCAGTCATGACCGATGCCGACATGGCGATGAAAATGGACCCGGAATATCGTCGGATTTCGGAGCGCTTCTATAAAGATCCCGCGTATTTTTCATCGGTCTTTGCCCGCGCATGGTTCAAGCTCACGCACCGCGATATGGGCCCGAAGTCGCGCTACATCGGGCCCGACGTACCGAAGGAAGATTTGATCTGGCAGGATCCGGTGCCCGCTGGACCCACGAACTACGATATCGGCGGAGTCAAGACCAAGATTGCTACCAGCGGGCTGAGCATTGCCGAACTGGTTAGTACGGCGTGGGACAGCGCGCGCACCTTCCGCGGTTCCGACAAACGCGGTGGCGCTAATGGCGCACGACTCCGTTTGGCGCCTCAGAAGGATTGGGCCGGTAATGAGCCTCAGCGCCTAGCCAAGGTGCTGGCGCTGCTCGAGCCTATCGCCACCAAAGCCGGGGCAAGCCTCGCAGACGTAATCGTGCTGGCGGGTAATGTCGGAATCGAGAAGGCGGCGAGAGCGGCCGGATTCGACGTTACGGTGCCGTTCGCGCCCGGCCGTGGCGATGCGACCGCCGAGATGACCGACGCCGAATCCTTCGATGTGCTGGAGCCTGTACATGACGGCTACCGGAACTGGCTGAAGAAAGACTACGCCGTACGACCCGAGGCACTAATGCTCGATCGTACCCAACTCCTGGGCCTGACGGCATGCGAGATGACCGTACTGGTGGGGGGTATGCGGGTGTTGGGGACTAATCATGAAGGTACCAAGCACGGTGTCTTTACCGATCGTATCGGCACGCTGACAAATGACTTCTTCGTTAACCTGACAGACATGGGCTATACGTGGGAACCGGTAGGCACAAACCTTTATGAAGTCCGTGATCGCAAAACCGGCACGACGAAGTGGACAGCCACGCGCGTCGATCTCGTATTCGGCTCCAATGCTATCCTTCGCGCCTATGCAGAGGTCTACGCACAAGACGATGCCAAGGTAAAATTCATGAATGATTTTGTTGCTGCCTGGACTAAGGTAATGAATGCTGACCGGTTCGATCTACACTGATTCCGTACGAGAACCAGAACGGCTTTCCGTTCAGCCGAACGTCCGCCTTTGTCGTCACACCTAGTCTAGCTTTAGAGCCTACTTTGGGTGCACTGCATCGGTTATCGGCCGTTTCGTTCTTTTAGGCACGTCGTCGACATCTAGACTGAAACAGGTCGCCTTTTGCCCGCTCGCGCCGACAGTGTGACGCTTCGTTACCTCGTTGGAGTCTAGTCGCCTGTGAACTATGTGATCTGGCGGTGGGCGAAGCCGAGGCTTGGTGAGCGGTTTGCGGCAGAGAGCCATGCGACGAGGGCACAAAGAAGCCTGATCAGCCATCTGCGGAGGAGGCGTAGGTTGTGTCCGACGCCGGCGAGGACGGCGTTGATGGCATCACCGTCGACGCCGAGCAGGAAGTTTCTTCCGAGATGGCCATCGGTCTTCATGTGACCGATGACGGGTTCGATGGCGGCGCGTCGGCGCAACTCGCGGCGGATGGTGGGGGTGATGCCGCGCTTCTGGCGGGAGATAAAGATCTTTCTGTCCTTGGCTTCGGCACCGTGGCCGCGATAGCCGCGATCGACATAGGCACGGGCGACGGCAACGCCG
>JAJZBH010000017.1 GCA_021799015.1 Pseudomonadota bacterium | reverse complement strand
GAAGCCATACCTTCGAGGTTCAGGACGTGCCCATGATCTCCAAGGTTGCTCATGAAGTCGGGGCAAAGGTATTTATGGACAACACTTGGGGCATTCGCACGTTTCAGCCGTTTCGCCACGGCGTCGATGTTTCGATCCAGTCACTGACGAAATACGTTGGTGGACACTCAGATATTCTTCTCGGCGCAATCACGGTAGCTTCGGAAGAAGATTGGGCTTGGCTGCGCCACGGGGTATTGGACCTCGGCCAATACGCGTCACCGGACGACTGTTGGCTCGCGCTCCGCGGAGCTCGAACTCTGGCTGTTCGACTTGATCGCCAAGGCGAGTCGGCGCTTACAATTGCCCGCTGGCTAGCTGACCAACCAGAGATTCAGCGCGTCCTTCACCCCGCTTTACCGTCTTGCCCCGGCCATGAATTTTGGATGCGCGACTACAGTGGTAGCTGCGGTCTCTTTGGCGTGGTTTTCGCCCCACAATATGACTATCAGGCAGTCGCGGCGATGGTTGATGCGCTTCGACTGTTCGGAATTGGCGCATCATGGGGGGGGTACGAGAGCCTTGCGCTGCCTTCCAGCTTCACAATCAGCCGAACGGAAGGATCTGGCAATTTCGGTGGCGAAATGTTACGGTTTCAAATCGGTCTGGAACACACCGAAGATTTGATTACCGACCTAAAGGCTGGTTTGGGTGTTCTCCGCAGTCACTCCAGCACCATCCGTGATGCATCCATACTCGCGAACCCTTGAGGAACAGCCGAGCCGAAGACGCAAGCCAATGACAACGGTTCTTGACCTCGTGAGGTTCAACGCTGACGGTCTCGTTCCCGCAATTGCCCAACAGCACGACACGGGTGAGGTCCTCATGTTAGCCTGGATGAATGCGGAATCAATCCGGGAGACACTACTCTCTGGGCAAGTCTGTTATTTCAGCCGAAGTCGGGCGGCGCTTTGGCGAAAAGGCGAAACATCTGGTCACCGACAGCGGCTTGTCGAAATGCGCGTCGACTGCGATGGCGACACACTGCTGCTTCTCGTCGATCAGACTGGACCGGCCTGTCATACTGGCGCACACAACTGTTTCTTCCGGACAGTCACGGAAGACGGATCCATTGATCAGATGTGAAAGCTTTCCCCGCAGCCGCAACGTCCCTTCTCGTTGGGATTTTTAAAGGTAAAGCCAGAAGAGAACCTATCTGACTGGTAATCCATCACCGTTCCGATCAGAAACAGTGTTGCTTTCCGATCGATGAGCACAGTTAGTCCGTGGTCGTGGACAATTTCATCCGTCGATGCTGGTGCCTCGGCCCATTCCATTTCATAGGACATGCCCGAGCAGCCCTTGGTCGCGACGGCCACACGCAGCAGCTTCCCATTATTGGCCTTCTGATAGAGCAAGCGCAACCGTTCTGCTGCTGCATCGGTTAGCCGCAACAAAGGGGGCAGATTCTGCAAACGCGTTCTGTTTTCTGACTCATGAACACTCATAGCAACACCCCTATGCTCATTGTTCAATACATATTCAGTGCTAGCCGTGCCTCATCGCTCATCCGACTCGGGTCCCACGGCGGATCCCACACCACCTTAATATCAACCTCGGCGACATCCGGAATCGCACCAACGGCAAGACGTACGGCCTCGGGTAGTTCCTGGGCGCTGGGGCACCCCGGCGCCGTTAACGTCATCTCCACCTTGACCGCCCCGTTTTCGATCTCAATCGCGTAAATCAGGCCGAGTTCGAATATGTTGACCGGAATTTCCGGATCGTACACGGTCGAAATCGCTGCAATGACATCCCCCTCGCGTATCACCGCCCCCGCCTCACCATCGGGCGTCCAAGTCGTCACTGGCTTCGTCGCGCCAGCGGACACCTGCGTTGTGCCTTTATCCATGATGGGCCTCCATCATTCGGATAATCGCGGTCCGTGCCGCCTGCCAGGCCAACGTGGCACAGCGGTGCCTTGATCGATAGGCGTGAACTCCTGCGAATGCGGCCAGCTTGTCGAATTCCGACCGCCTCGTCGGTCGCACGCCTGTCCGGATCATCTCTTCAAATGCGTCTACGGTGGACGTGATCTCATCCAAGTGCCGTCCCAAGACGACATCACCAAGCAAATCAGCGGAAGCGATACAGATCGCACAACCATGTGTTTGGTGAGCAAACTCTTGAACCACGTCACCGTCACCGCGTGCGAACATCAGGTGAACCTGATCGCCACACATCGGATTGTTGCCTTCAGCTTCGCCATCGATATGGACAAGGCGACCAGCATGGTGCGGAGCCCGTGCCCGCTCTATGATCAAGTGCTGATATAGATCCTCGACCGAGTCTTCCATTAGGAAAAAACCTTCTTCAGCCGCTCGATGCCCGCGGCCAACAGATCAATCTCTGCGCTTGTAGTGTAGATTCCGAAGGAAGCACGTGCAGTGCTATCGACCCCGAAACGATGAGCAAGCGGTTCCGCACAATGATGCCCGGCCCGAACCGCAATGCCCTGCTTGTCCAGCAAGGTGGCTACATCGTGCGCATGGATCTGATTAAGCGTGAATGCGACAATTCCACCCCGATCCTGTGCATTACCTATGATCTTCAGGCCAGGAATCCCCGACAGTGTTCTCAGTGCGTGGTCAGTCAGCGCGCGCTCATGTGCTGCAATCGCGTCAAACCCAATGCCTTGGATGTAATCGATCGCAGTACCAAGACCGATCGCTTCGACAATCGCTGGCGTACCTGCCTCGAACCTGTAAGGGGGTTCCGCCCATGTCGATCTCTCGTATGAAACGCTGCCAATCATATCTCCGCCACCAAGGAATGGCGGCATCGACTGCAGCAGGGTACGCCTGCCGTAAAGCACGCCGATACCCGTCGGCCCATATAGCTTATGCCCGGAGAACACATAAAAATCGACATCCAAGGCGCGAACATCGACACGGCGATGAACAACCGCCTGCGCACCATCAACAAGAACCTGGGCGCCATGCGCATGGGCGAACGCGACAAGACGTTCGACAGGAGTATAGGTACCAAGCACGTTGGACATATGGGTGATGGCCAGAAGCTTGACCCTCCTATCGGCAAACACCTGCGCCAGATCATCGAAATCAATTTCACCACACTCAGTGACTTTGACAATTCGCAGCTCAATGCCTCGCGCGTCGCGAAGCATCTGCCAAGGAACGAGGTTTGCGTGGTGCTCCATCTGGCTCACGGCAACCGCATTGCCGGGTTCCAAGGCTGCATGGCCAAAAGTGTACGAAACCAGATTTATCGCCTCAGTCGCATTGCGTACGAACACGATTTCCTCTCGCTCTGCGTTGAGAAACCGAGCAACCTTGTCGCGAGCACCTTCGTACGCATCCGAACAACGTTCGCTTAGCCAGTGCAAGCCGCGATGGACGTTCGCGTATTGCTTTTCCATAGCCCGCGCCATGACGTCGATGACCACGCGAGGCTTCTGGGCTGATGCGGCACTGTCGAGATACACGAGCGGCTTATCGTGTACGCGCTCTGCAAGGATGGGAAAGTCCTCTCGAATCCGTTCGACATCCAAGCAGCCGGACAACGCCGTTGCCACACTCATCCGGATGCTCCCCAGCGCCAGGACTGGATTGCCGCTTCGAATAGCGGCCGTGCGACATCATCGGTAATGGGTTCCAGCGCCTCGTGTAGGAACGCCCGGATCAGGATGGCTCGCGCTTCCTGTTCCGACACACCTCTGCTACGGAGGTAGAAAATCTGCTCAGGGTCTAGTGCCCCGATAGCCGCTCCGTGACTGCACTTGACATCATCAGCAAAAATCTCGAGCTCCGGCTTGCTGTCAATTTCCGCAGAATCCGAAAGCAGTAACGCTTGGTTCATCTGATAACCGTCTGTTTTCTGAGCAATACGGGCAACTTCAATTCTGCCTTGGAAAACTCCGCGCGCAGAACCGTCAATTACCGATTTTACAGTCTGTCTTGACGTACAGCCCGGCGCGTCGTGAGCAACAATGGTCGTAACATCGCCATGCTGCGTACCGGTCAGCAGCTGTGCCGCGTTGATTTGAACGTCAGCCCCGCTACCTCCCAACGTCACATGAAATTCACTCCGCGCAAGCGACGCGCCAACCCCCAAAGTGAATGTCTCATAGGCTGCAGACTCACCAATAGTCGCCAGAATCGTTGCGACATGAACAGAATCCTGCGACTCTTCTTGCAGCCGAAAATGACGCAGGGTTCCGCCGTCTCTTACGTCTATTTCCGTCACCGGTACGTGTAGATATCTCCCTGCGCCACGAATGACCTCGATAACCGTTAGGTTTGACCCTTTTTCTAGGGTAATCCGATGTCTCGGTGCGATCGCCAGACCATCTGCAGATCCAACGGAAACTAACAGAATTGTGCCAGCGTTCTGGCCCGCGCTGATTTTTAAATCGGCTCCATCCAGGGTGATGGCAGCGTTCAGCGCCACGATTGGCGAGCTACCTGCTTTCTGTTCAGGAATTCCCCTTGTTCGCAGGAAGTTCAGAGAATCACTTGAAAGATTTTTGTCCCAAACACCGTCGACAAAGACTAACCGAGGAATATCGACAGATGGAAATTCTGGGCGTAGCGTCCGGGTTACAAGCGCCTCGTCCGCAAAGCTACGCATTCGTGCATTCAGGTCTGTATAATGCCACGCCTCATGCTTGCGATCCGGCCAGCCAGTGGAAAAAAAAGTTGCCAGTGCAGACTGGCGCGCCTCTTGATCACCCGGCAAAGACGCCACGTCAACCCGGTCAAGGAATTTCGTGGCATGCGCTGTCCCGCTCATGCAGCCTCCAATCCCCCGTAACCATGCTGCTCCAGTTCAACAGCCAATTCCGGGCCGCCTGAACGGACGATTCTCCCTGCGGCAAGAACATGCACGCGGTCGGGCGTGATGTAATCGAGCAGACGCTGATAATGCGTGATCACAAGCGCAGAGAACTTTGGTCCGCGCGCGGCATTAACTCCACCGGCCACAATTCGCAACGCATCGATATCAAGGCCAGAATCCGTTTCATCAAGCAATGCCAGTTTTGGCTTCAAAAGTGTCATCTGCAGAATTTCATTGCGCTTCTTCTCGCCGCCGGAAAAGCCAACGTTGACATTGCGTTTCAGCATGTCGTCGGGCATTGCCAAGGCCTTGACGGCATTCCGTGCTTCCTTGAGAAAGGTAACCGTATCCATCTCGGTTTCACCGCGTGCTCGCCGGACTGCATTGACCGCGGTTCGGATAAAATTCGCGTTGCCGACACCGGGAAGCTCAATCGGATATTGAAAAGCCAGAAAAATGCCGGCTGCGGCCCGGGCTTCAGGTGCCATGACCAACAGATCCGCACCATCGAAACTCACTGCCCCACCAGTCACCTCATAGCCGTCTCGACCGGAGAGAATGTAAGACAGAGTTGACTTGCCTGCGCCATTTGGCCCCATAACCGCGTGAATTTCACCGTCCGGAACAGTGAGATCTATCCCCGTCAGAATTTCTTTGGCACCGACAGAGGCTCGCAGGCCTTTAATCTCTAACATGTTAAGTTCCTTAACCCACCGAACCTTCGAGTGACACAGCGAGCAACTTCTGGGCTTCTACTGCAAACTCCATCGGCAGCTCTTTCAACACGTCACGGCAGAAGCCATTGACGATCAGGCCAACCGAATCCTCCTCCGAAAGGCCACGCGAGCGGCAATAGAATAGCTGGTCGTCCGAAATTTTTGATGTCGTCGCCTCGTGTTCTATTTTTGAACTTTGATTCCGACTCTCAATATATGGAACGGTATGAGCACCACAGTGATTGCCAATCAGAAGCGAGTCACACTGGGTGAAATTGCGAGCGTTCGCGGCGCGTGGCATGATCCGTACCAATCCACGATAAGTGTTGCTGGACCGCCCAGCAGAAATTCCCTTTGAAAGGATTGTGCTCGTGGTATTCGGCGCAAGGTGGATCATCTTCGTACCTGTATCGGCCTGTTGAAAATGATTAGTGACCGCAACGGAATAAAACTCCCCGACCGCGCCCTCGCCCTGCAAAATACACGAGGGATATTTCCATGTGATCGCCGATCCTGTCTCGACCTGAGTCCAGGAGATCTTTGACTTGCGCCCGCGACAAGCGCCGCGTTTCGTAACAAAGTTGTAAATTCCACCATTGCCTTGAGCATCGCCCGGGTACCAGTTTTGGACAGTCGAGTACTTTATCGACGCTTCGTCCAACGCCACGAGTTCCACAACCGCCGCATGTAGCTGGTTTTCGTCTCTCATCGGAGCCGTACATCCCTCAAGATACGATACACTAGCGCCTTCTTCGGCAATGATCAGCGTCCGCTCAAATTGTCCGGTATTGCGCGCGTTGATCCGGAAATAGGTGGAGAGTTCCATAGGGCAGCGCACGCCACGGGGAACAAATACAAAACTGCCGTCCGAAAAGACCGCCGAGTTTAGTGCTGCGTAATAGTTGTCGCCAGCCGGAACGACACTGCCCAGAAACCTTCTAACCAGTTCCGGATGCTCGCGCACCGCCTCGGACATCGAACAGAAGATCACGCCGACCTTGGCGAGACTTTCACGGAAGGTGGTAGCAACCGAAACCGAGTCGAACACGGCGTCAATCGCGACACCAGCCAAAGCCGCCCGCTCGTTTAGTGGGATACCGAGCTTATCGTACATATTGAGTAGTTCAGGATCAACGTCGGCGAGTGATTTTGGCGCCGGCCCTTTGGGTGCCGCGTAGTAGTGGAGTTCCTGGTATTCGATCTTTGGATGCACAATTCGTGCCCACGCCGGCTCCTCCATAGAAAGCCAGGCCCGATACGATTTCAGCCGCCATTCCAACAACCAATCCGGTTCCCGTTTTTTTTCCGAAATGAGGCGGATAATTTTTTCGTTTAACCCTTTCGGGGCAACATCCATTTCGATATCGGTTTCAAAACCGAACTTGTATCCGGTACCCGCGAGCTGGTTAATCGTTTGAAGTGTTTCGGTCACAGCAACCATAGACAATTCCTATTCGTGAGTGACAAAGGCGCCGCTCGTTGGTATGCCAATCGCAACTTGCGTTGACACAGGCAGGGTCGTGCGTTGCATGTCTGCCAGCGTAATGGCCGACAGAGCGTCGCTAATCGCATCATTGACCACGCTCCAGCGCCCGGCCATCGGACATTGTGACTGGCTATCGCAGGTACCATGGGTACCTTCGACACACGCTGTCAGCGCAATCGGGCCGTCAATTGCAGCAATCACAGCAGACACAGGGATGGCAGAAAGCGGCCGGATTAATCGGTAACCGCCGCGTGCACCGCGCTGCGACGCGACCAGCCCGGCCTGCGCAAGCCCCTTCAGCACTTTCGCCACGGTCGGCTCGGGAATGCCAACGGATTGGGCGATTCCCGGCGATGTCTCGACGTTTCCGGTCTGGGCAAGCCGGACCAGAACCACTACCGCGTAGTCGGTTAGGCGTGATAAACGGAGCATGTCTTACCTCGATTGTGGACAACTACGGTCCTGTTTCGAAATGGGGAATAAGCCCCTATCCGTCAAGAGCAAAGCGCCGCCGAAAAAGCTTCAGGGATGTTCTAATGCCGCGGCAATCGTTGCCGGCAGCTCCGCCGGCTGATCGACGCGATACACTGCATCCGCGGTGCCGTAGCCCCAGGCGACGAAAATGCCGATCACGTTGCTGCCGGATGCTGCCAACATGTCATTGCGGTGATCTCCAATCATCACGGCGTTGGCTGCCGGGACGTCGATCGCAGCCAGTACGGCCTGCAAATGACGCGGGTCCGGCTTGCGATATTGGATCGCATCCCCGCCAATGATTGCACAGAAATAATCTTCGAGATCAAGGGCGGCCAGTACCTTACGGGCTGACGCTTCCGGCTTATTTGTACAGACTGCAAGTGCGAGCCCTTTGACCCGGAGATCAGCCAAAACCTCTGGAATGCCTGGAAATGGTTCCGTTAGCTCTGCGGCGTGCGCTTCGTAATCGTTCAGAAACATTGCGAGATCTGACGGGCTTGGTTCCAGGCCGCGGGCCGCATAACCACGACGAAGCAACACCGTGGCTCCATCTCCAACCATTGCCGCGACTTCCGATCTCTCCAGCGGCGGCTTGCCATGGCACGCGAGCGATCGGTTCAGGGCACCCGCGAGATCGGGTAGGCTGTCGATCAACGTGCCATCCAGATCGAACACCGCACCGCGCGATGCTGGTCCTACTACTCCAGTCATGACAAACTCCGACATCTAATTTGACCAATGCCACCTTTGACATGGTAATAGGCGCGACGCTACCGCTTCACGTATGCACAAATCCGCAGTCATCCTTGCCGCCGGCCTCGGCACCAGAATGAAATCCCAGCGCCCCAAAGTTTTACACGACATCGCGGGATTCTCTATGATTTCTCTTCTCGTCCGGGCTGTGGAACCAAGCTTTGACCGCATCGTGGTGGTAACCGGCCCAAGCGCCGAGGCAGTAGCGCAAGCCGTGGCGCCGCATTCCGTTGTCGTCCAGGCGGAACCGCGTGGCACTGCCCACGCAGCGCTTATCGCCAGCGCTGAGTTCGGCGACGGCCTTGTAACCATCATCTACGGCGACAATCCGTTGCTTACGACGGAAACTTTCGACGCCCTGACCCACCGGATCGAGGCAGGACTGGCGGACCTCGCCTTTCTCGGAACACGCGCACCGGTGCCCAGCAGCTTCGGTCGGATCGTTTCTCTTGGCAACCAAGCAGTTCGGATCGTAGAAGCCGCACATGCCACGGACGCTGAACGTGCAGTTGGGCTTTGTAATGTGGGTGGCTTTTCAGCTCGTGCAAGGGATCTGCGACGCTGGTTGGACCGTGTGAACAATCAAAACAGCAAGGCCGAATATTACATAACCGACATCGTCAGTATCGCCAACGAAGAGGGAGCACAAGTAAGTGTTGTCGAAGCTGCCTGGGAGGAATGTCTAGGCGTCAATTCCCGTGCTGAACTCGCCGCAGCAGAAGCGGCAATGCAGATCCGGTTGCGTACAGCCGCATTGGAAGCTGGCGTAACACTGACTGCGCCTGAAACGGTGTTTTTTGCTGCTGACACGATGTTTGCACCGGATGTGGTCGTGGAACCGAATGTGATTTTCGGTCGGGGTGTTGAAGTTAGTAGTGGCGCGGTCATTCGCGCATTCTGCCATCTCGAAGGCTGCAAAATTGGATCGAACACAATCATCGGCCCTTACGCCCGGATTCGGCCTGGGACGGTGATCGAGACTGGCGTGCGCATTGGCAATTTCGTCGAACTCAAAGCCGCGCAGGTTGGTGCAGGAAGTAGAGCCAATCATCTGTCGTATCTAGGCGACTCGGATATTGGCGCGGGTACCAATATCGGTGCAGGAACAATCACATGTAATTATGATGGATTTTCCAAGAACCGTACGATCATAGGATCGGGTGTCTTCGTCGGTTCCAATGTAGCTCTTGTTGCCCCGGTTCGCGTCGGAGATGGCTCCATGATCGCTGCCGGAAGCGTTATTACAAAAGACGTCGAAGCCGATGCGCTGGCGCTCGCACGAGGGCAGCAAACGCAAAAGCCGGGGCGAGCCGCGGTGATGCGGCTTGCACGAAAGAAGCCCTGATGTGCGGAATTGTAGGCGTCGTCGGAAGTCAGGACGCGGCCCCGCTTTTGCTTGAGGCGCTTGGTCGCCTTGCCTATCGTGGTTACGATAGCGCCGGGATCGCAACGCTGGTTGCCGGATCTATCGAACGGCGACGCGCCGAAGGCAAACTAAGCCGACTAGCTGCCAACCTTAGCGTACGCCCGCTGGCAGGTACAACCGGTATTGGCCACACACGCTGGGCGACGCACGGGGCACCCACCGAAAACAATGCTCACCCGCACGGCACTCCTCGCGTTGCTGTTGTCCATAACGGAATTATTGAGAATCATGCGGAACTGCGCGGAGAACTTGAGGCCGTAGGGCAGGTTTTCGCGAGCGAAACCGACACCGAAACGATTGCGCAATTGGTCGACTTGTACCTCTCACAGGGTATGGCGCCTCCTACAGCAGCATCGACGGCGTTCGGCCGGCTGGAGGGCGCTTTCGCCGTTGCATTGATTTTCTCAGGGTATCCCGACCTCATTATCGGTGCGCAACGGGGCGCACCACTCGCGGTCGGCTTCGGTGAAGAAGAGATGTACCTTGGCTCGGACGCCCTCGCCTTGGCGCCCCTCACCCGCAGGATAGCGTATCTTGATGATGGCGACTGGGTCATCGTCAAGCCTAATGAAGTCCTATTCTTTGACGCACATAGCCGACCGGTGGAACGGAAGATCAAGCTGACTCAGCTTACCGGGGCTGCAATCGGCAAAGGAAATTTCCGGCATTTCATGGAAAAGGAAATGCATGAACATCCTGTCGTTATTGGCGACACACTGAAACGAATGATTGATCCAGCCACGCGGATGCCGGTCCTGCCGACGCTGGACGTCGACCTCGGGACAATCCGGCGCATTACCATCTCCGCCTGCGGGTCAGCGTTCTACGCCGGCCTTATCGGCCGCTATTGGCTTGAAGAGATTGCACGGATTCCCGTTGATACAGATGTGGCCAGCGAGTTCCGCTATCGCACTCCGCCTATCGACGCAGGAACGCTCGGTCTTGTGATCAGCCAATCCGGAGAGACCGCCGACACAATGGCAGCGCTTCGCTACATGCGTACACAAGGTTGCCGAGTACTGTCAGTGGTCAACGTACCCGAAAGCACCATGGCGCGCGAGAGCGACTTCGTCCTGGAAACAATTGCGGGTCCTGAAATCTCGGTCGCCAGCACGAAGGCGTTGACCGCACAACTAACCGTTCTCGCCGGACTTTGCCTTAGTGTCGCACGTGCCCGCGGTGTGCAGGACGACATGGCGATCGCTGCCCTTGTAGCTAGCTTGCTGGAAGTTCCTGCAAAGGCCGCTCAGATTCTTTCCGACAGCGACGCGATCCACAAACTTGCCGCCACGATTGCGGACAGCCGCGATGTCCTGTTTTTCGGGCGCGGTGCGCTGATGCCGGTAGCGCTCGAGGGTGCGTTGAAGCTGAAGGAACTCAGCTATATTCACGCTGAAGGATATCCCGCAGGTGAGATGAAACATGGGCCAATTGCCTTGATCGATCCGGCCGTTCCGGTCATCGCTGTTATCCCGTCTGGTCCACTCTTCGAAAAGACCGCGTCCAACCTTCAGGAGGCATCGGCCCGAGGAGGCAAGATTATCGTGTTTAGCGACGCGCGGGGCGCAGCGAGACTGGCGTCAATCGCTAGCGATGCAGTAATTCTGCCGGACTGTGCCTCTTTCGTAGCACCACTCCTGTATACCATTCCCGTCCAAATGCTTGCATATCAGGTTGCAGTGTTAAAAGGGACCGATGTCGATCAGCCGCGCAACCTCGCGAAATCGGTGACCGTTGAATAATCCGAGCGCTCGTACATGTGTTTGTTGTTTGTCGACAAAAAAGTTTGTTCATGGACAAAAAAGTTTGAACATAGACAAAAAAGTTTGTACAAACTTCTTCTCCCGCTTACGCTAGCGAGATCATTAGATTCTATGAATGCCCGCCCCAAGGAGGGTTCGGATGGCCCGTCGTCGGTATACAATCGATGAAAAGCGAGCTGCAAAATTCGAGAAGGAAGGGCGCGGGCAAGGAGACGGCGGCGATTACAAACCTTGGCTAACTGTTCGGGACGTACCGTCGCACGGACTCAGCCACCGCTTGATGGGGATCACCACCGGTCGACAGCATGATTTCCTGTCCAATCTGGAACATGATTTGTTCCTGCTACTGGACTGGCAAACGACTACCGCCGATCTGCGCGAACAGTACCCGCTGGATATTGACGCCACGCAGGACATTGCCGAACGATTGAACATCCGCCACCCGCAAGCGCCGCGCACTCCCCAGCCAATGGTGATGACCACAGATCTAATGCTGGACCGACGCGGGGCCAACGGGTTGGAAACCTTGGCTTACGCCGTCAAGACCGCCGAAGATTTGGAAAAGCCGCGCACGCTGCACAAACTAGAGATCGAATGGCGCTACTGGCAGGCGCGCAATGTTCCCTGGAGCATTGTCACCCGCGCCGAACTGCCACGGCGACTGGTCGACAACATCATCTTGGTGCATGGCTTCTATTCCCAGCAAGGTCTTGATGAGCGAGCATTGGCATTGATCCCGGTGCTCCTTGACGAAATTGCCACTCGTCCGCACCAGTCCATTGGTGCTGTCAGGGCCGCGATGGATCAGCAGCATAACCTGCCCCAAGGGGCCACTTGGTCCATATTGCGCCATCTGTTAGCAACCCAGATGGTGGTCTGCGACATGGAACAGGTCATGCTGAACGACCGCTTGCCGTTGGCGGCTATGTCGGTCAACAGGCCGCGACAGCGGCGGGATCGGGCATGATGAAGCTCTTAGCCGTTAACCAGCTTGTGGCTTTTTCCGAAGAGGATCGCATCGAGCGGGTGCTATGGGTCGAAACTGTGCGGTCAGGCTACATTCTGATTGATATACGAACAGATAAAGCCTTGCCATTATTCCGAACTCATGCCGTGCTGGAAGCCCTAGCAGAGGGGGGAGTGCTAAAATTACTCTCTGATGATCCGTTTTCCTTACCCGCCAATGAAGACTCTATCTCCCCAAAGCACCGAGCACGACGGGATAGGAACTGGGACCGCATCGCCCCACTGCTGGAACAACAACCGGCCATCTTCGACCTGGATCGCCGGGGTAAAATCGTGGCCGCCCTAATGAAACAGCGGGGCGAAAGCCATATTGTCCTTTATCGACTGCTACGCCGCTACTGGCAGCGCGGCATGACCCGCAATACTTTGCTGCCCGACTATGCCAAGTGCGGCGGGCGCGGAAAGGACAAAGCGGCATCGGATAAACCGCGCGGACGACCACCCAAAAATCCAGAAATCGCTTCGCTCAACGTCACGGTCGAGATACGTAGCCTGTTCCGCACTGCCGTCACCCGCTTTTATGCCTCCCAGCCAGTGTTCGATTTGGCCGAATGCTATCATGCCCTGCTGCGGCAGTTCTTTTCAGACTCGAGAATCAGTCCGGTGAACGGACGGCAGGAACTGGTGATTCGAGCTGGTGCGCCCTCACAGCGGCAGTTCCGTTATTGGTACGAAAAAGACAACGACATCTTCGCTATCGCCCGGCGGCGCCGCACGCCGCGCGTTTATGACAAGGACATGCGGGGGCTGTTGGGCACCTCCACCGGCCAGGTCAACGGCCCCGGAGCCCGCTATCAGATCGACGCCACCATCGCCGACATCTATTTGGTCAGTCGCTATTATCGCGACCGCGTCGTCGGGCGACCGGTTCTCTATGTCGTGATTGACGTCTTCACCCACATGATCACCGGCATTCATGTCGGATTCGAGGGCCCGTCCTGGGTGGGGGCGATGGAAGCATTGAGCAACGCCGTCCTTGACAAGACGGACTATTGCCGCCGATTCGGCATTGATATTATTCAGGAAGATTGGCCGAGCGTCGGAATGCCGGAACGTCTGTTGGGCGACCGGGGCGAGCTTGCCGGACGGATGGTGGAAACCCTGATCCATAATTTCGCGGTGCATGTGGAAAACACCGCCCCCTACCGGGCCGATTGGAAGGGGTTGGTGGAACAGCAATTCCGCCTGCTGCCCGCCCGCTTCAAGGCCTACACTCCGGGGTATATTCAGGAAGACTACCGGCAGCGAGGCGGAAACGACTACCGCTTGGACGCAACGCTGGATATTGATCAGTTTACGCGCATCCTGATCTTCTGTGTTCTGGCCTACAACAACACCCATGTGCTGAAGGGCTATCCCCTGGATCCGGACATGATCCGCGACGGCGTGAAGCCAATTCCGGTAGAGGTTTGGGATTGGGGCATCGTCTGCCGCAGTGGGCGCTTGCGGACCTATCCGGCGGAGCTGGTGCGCCTCAGCCTGCTGCCCTCCGACGAAGCCACCGTCACCAAACACGGCATCCGCTTCTTCGGCTGCTATTATTCCTGCCCTTTGGCTATCGAGAAACACTGGTTCGATAAAGCCCGCCAACGCAGCAATTGGAAGGTGAGGGTTTCCTACGATCCCCGCTGCATGGACGACCTCTGGCTGCAAGGGCAACCCGGCCAACCCCGCTTCATCCCCTGCGCCCTGACCGACCGCAGCCGCGAGCATCAGGGCCGTTCGCTATGGGAAATTGATCAACTGCGCCAGGAAGTCCGCGACTTGGTCGCCGCCGGTCGTCCACAGCAGACTCAAGGACGGGTAGCGCTGATTGATCAAATCCAATCAGTGGTAAAGGAGGCTCAGGCCATGGCTCATGGCACTTCAGACCTGTCCCAGCGCCAACGAACTGCCGACATCCGTGCCAACCGGCGGGAAGAACGGCAGGATTTGCAGCGCCGCGATGCCGTGCGGGTAGATCGGCCCCCGCAAGAAAAGGCTGATGTGGTGCCCTTTCCCGGCAACCTTCCACCAGATGATTACAATTTGCCCGACATCACGGAATTACTGCGCCGTTTTCGCGAGGACGATGAGGATGAATCGTGAACAAATCATCCGAATTGCTATTGCCCGAATACCGTGACAACCCCTTCATTAACCGCCTTCCGGCACAGATGTCCATGCGCGAGGCCTGGGCTTTTCTCTCCGACCCACCAGATTTCTCGCCCTCGGATCGCAACTATCCTGCACATATGCGCGTGCAATGCCTCTACCGCTTAGGCCGTTGTTTCGAGCCGCTGGAACACCATTTGCGCTTGGAGGCAGCATTTTCCGCTTTGCTGAGGCAGGGCTACGTCAACCGCAATCCCTTGACCACAGACTATATCCGGCGCCTTCGCGACGGGCATGAGCGGATCGTCGCTCGCGACTTACAGGCGGTGCGCAATCCAGTACGCAGTTCGGCTGCCGGTTTCGCCCTGCTAGGCGCATCGGGAGCCGGAAAAAGCACCGGCGTCGAACGCGTTTTGGAGTATTATCCCCAAGTCATCGAGCATGACGAACCATTCAGCATGCAACAGGTGACTTGGCTGAAGCTGGACTGCCCGTTTCAAGGGTCACCGAAGCAACTCTGCCTCAGTTTCTTTCAGCAGATGGATCTGATTCTGGGAACTCGCTTCCTTGCTAATCATGGGGGCAGCCGTAGTTCTTTGGATCTGATGATGACCCAGATGGCGCAAATCGCCAACCGTCATGCCTTGGGAGTGCTGATCGTCGATGAAATTCAGCATTTGACCTTGGCGAAAGGCGTCGGACCGGCAGCCATACTAAATTTTCTGGTGACACTGATCAACGTCATCGGCATCCCCGTTGTGGTGATTGGCACCATGGGCGCGCTGGAAGTGCTCCAGGGCGACTTCCGGCAAGCCCGACGGGCCAACGGCCTGGGCTCAGACATTTGGGAGCGGCTACAACCCGGGCAGGTGTGGAACCATTTCGTCGAGTTCCTCTGGAGGTATCAGTGGACCCGTGAGGAAACGCCACTGACCGACGATATCCGGCAAGTGCTGTACGAAGAATCGCAAGGCATCATTGATGTATTAGTCAAACTCTTCATGCTCGGACAATTGCGGGTCATAGAACTTGGTGTAACCCGTAAGCGCCCCGAAGTGATGGACGCCGGGTTGTTGCGGCAGGTGGCCGCCGAACATTTCAAGATAATCGAGCCAATGATGGGGGCTCTGAAGTCGGGCGACCGCCGTAAGGTCGCCAAATATGATGATCTGCGCCCGCTGGAGCCGCATGTGCAGCAGATTATGAACGCTGCTCAACTGCGTCTTGCCCCCGCGCCGCTGCCCGTAGTGAAAACGTTCATACCGCGCCAGGCCGAGCCCGCCTCCTCTACTTTAGTCGAAAAACTTCAGGAGTTGGGACTTGCCGCCGACATTGCCGAAGTCAGTGCGGCGCGGATATTGGCCCAACATCCCGGCGCATCACTGCTGGAGTTGGTTGGCCATGTCTCAGCCGAACTGAACCGGGACGGCCCGCGGCCGAACTCGCGCAAGCCCAAACCCGCGGCGCGCCGGGAACAGCCGATTTCTCAGCTTGCTGAAATTGTGGCAACCGGAAAAGCGGCGGGCAAGACCGCTCATGCCGCCTTGCGTGAAGCGGGGATTGTCGCGCCACCGCTCCTAGGCATTGCTCGATAGGATCGGGCAATGTTGGCCTATCTTCCGGCCCTGCGGCCTGACGAACTGCTTTATAGCCTGTTGGCGCGTTTGTGCCGCCACGGTGGCATTCTTAGCCCTAAGCAAATGCTTGAAGAGGCCTTTGGTCGCCGTACCGTTTACGCCCACCCGTTTCTGCAAACCAATCTGCATCGATTGGCAACCAACCTTCCACCCAAGCGCGGCCTGACGGAGGATCGGTTGGCGATGGACACGACCCTGTTTCCCTATCTGACCGCCTTCCAGCCTGCCTCAGTCCGCGCTTGGGCAATGACGACGATGAGCCGGGGCGCCGCCGAATCCCTACATGTCCGCCTCGGGTTGGCGGCGGGCACTGTGCGATTGCCTGTGGCCCTGCGCTATTGCCCCGCCTGCCGGGCCGAGATGCTGGCCCAGCATGGAGAACTATACTGGCGGCGGGAGTTCCAGCTTCCCGGCGTTCTGGTCTGCCTCCAGCACAGCGTTCCAGTGACCGACAGTTTGGTGCGCCCCGCAGAGCAAGGGCAGCACAATTTCGTAGCAGCCGATGAGAACAACTGTCCGGCCGCTCCATCGCCGCCTGCCTGGGCAGCCAAACCTGAAGCAATGAAGCTGCTGTGGAATATCAGCAGGGCCAGCACCGCTTTGCTGTCAACACCGCCGGATGCACAGCCATTGACCTATTGGGGCGGCCATTATCGTGACGCCTTAGCGGCACGGGGATTGGGCAAAGGAACATCCCGCATCGACCAGAACGCCCTGCAGCGCGCCTATCTGGCCCATTTCGATCCAGTGCTGAGCATCCTCCCTAACGCCGCCCCTGATGCGTGGCTCGAGGATATGGGTCGCAAACACCGCAAAGCCATCGCCCCGCTGCACCATCTGCTGCTGCGCCTGCTGCTGGAGGCGTTGCCTTTAAGCAATCCCCGCCCACAACCTTTCGGCCTCGGGCCTTGGCCCTGCCGCAATCCCCTGGCAGAACATTACCGGCAGTCGGTAATCGCCGACTGCACCACGCACCGAGAGGGCGGCAAAACCATCGGCGCGTTTCGCTGCGCCTGTGGGTATGCCTTCAGCATGGCCACGGAACCAGCCTCCCGCCTTCGTATCCTCGATTTTGGCCCCCTGTTTGAAGCCCGTCTGCGGGTACTGGTTGCCAACGAAACCAGCCTGCGCGGTACAGCCAAAGCTTTGCATGTGGATGCCAAGACGGTGTTGCGCTACGTTGGCAAATTCGCCATCGCAACCTCTTGGAAACCTGTCGCCGAACGCTTGAGACAGCCGCCCGTCGACCGTGAAACCGTCCGCGCCCGCTGGCTTGCTACCCACCGGGCCAATCCGGCCCTGAACCGCAAGCAACTTCGCCAGCATCTGCCTGCAGAGTTTGCGTGGCTCTATCGGAATGATCAAGCATGGCTTGAGGCGCAACCGCCTCATCCGCTGCGCCGCTCCGGCGGCAAGCCCCGCCGCCACTGGGCCGCCGTGGATACCGCCACAGTACGGGATCTGCATGCCTCTGCTGCCCTGCTGCAGGCGATATCCCCACCGATATCAATAACCCGTGCTGCCCTGGCACGCGGCTTGGGGCGGTCGGACTGGCTGGATAAACGGCTGAAAAAGCTGCCACACAGTGCTGCTGCCCTGAACCTCCTTGCCGAACCGCTGGAAGCTTTCCAATGCCGCCGCATCGCTTGGGCTACAGATGAATTGACCCGGCGCGATTTGCCGGTGCAGGTCTGGCGACTGCGCCGGTTGGCCGGACTGCCGAAACGCTGCGTTGCCCCGGTGGAAGCGATCTTGCGGGCGGCGGAGGATACCGCCTCATGATTATCAATTCCTTAACTCATTATCGTAATGATATCGAATTGATGTGGCTGAGCGGGCATTTTCAAGACTCAAACCGCAACAGATACTTACGCGTACGCTTCCGCAACTGCGCCGACCAAGTCTATTTTCAAGAGAAAATCTCCTTTTCGTACCTTCCATTTCTGATGCCGGGGCTGGTAGTATCACAAGGCGAACTACAGAGTACTAGGGCCTCCGGCAAGAACGGTCGGGTCAACCTGTCCGATCTGTCCGGCGCCGAAGAAATTGATGTCATTCCAACCATTTCCCCCGAATTATATTATCTCGGCGGTCACCGAGGTGGCGGACAGCGGATCTTGCGTTACCAATCCAACGACTGGACCATCCTGATTCCCGCCGTTGAACTGATCCGCTTCCTGTTCCTGCACAGCCGTACCCTGGCCCAAACGCTGCTAACTCCCTCGGGCCTACAGACGTTGGCGGTGTCGCCGGTTCCAGGATTACATTGGGAAATCGAGATTCACTTTACATCTGACATGCCCCGCCGCCTACTGAGCGAGGATTTCATCCGCGAATTCGCTTGGTTGAGCGTGCATCCCGATGGCCGCGAAGCCTGGGATAGCGTGCGGCGGCGCAGCACCTCACGCATCCTGACCTTCGATCCGCCGCCGATCCAGGACTGTCTTCTGGAATTTCGCGGCGTTAAGAGAAACCGCCAATGGCTGGTGCTGGAAATTTTATCTCTATCGGGACGCAAACAGCCGGCGCTCAACATAGTTTGGTCCCATCCATCGGAATACGAATCGTTTAGCCCCGACATCTCCGACGGTAAGCACACGGTCTCTGATGGCCACGAGCGCGGCGAAAGGCGCCCAGCGCACGAGCTCGAGCATGTGGTGGAAGACGAAGCGGATAGCCAACGCAATGCCAATCAGGATGTCATATTCCTGGGCGGAAAACGCGGTTGTTTCGTGAATAAATCCCGCGTTACCAAGCATCTGCTGCCGCCTAGACCAGTTACTGAGGGAAAAGACCCTGCGTCGCGCCGCAAGACTCGTTCGGATGCCGGGCATCCCATCAATTCCGATTTGCCATCGACGCTGGTCCGCAAACTGGTCAGCGTCGGCGAACCCGCACTGTCCGGCGGCCTTCAACCCGTCGAATTCTCCACGCTGGATCAGGTAGGGGCCGATCATATCGGCGATTTGAGTTTGCTGGAACTGGTGCTGTGGCGAATCGAGAAGTCAACGCCGGACGTAACCTTGACCTTGCGGCTGGTGCCGCTGAAATCCGGGAGGGCGATTTCATTCGTCGGCCGACGCCGCCGGGCCTGTCTGATAGCAGTATTTACCTCGCCCAAACGCCTGCCGCGCGTCCTGCTGGACGTGGACCACACAGGCCTGTCCGGAGGATTGTCGGGATTGCTACTGCGCTACGACGCCGCCACCCCGATGACGGAAATCGCCGGTCATGTTCGCCTGCTGCTGGCCACCATGGTGGATCGACACGGACACTGGGATATTTTCAATGAGCATCGGTTACCCCGCCACGTTTTTGTCAAACGCTTGCCAAAACTGGTACGGATGACGGAGCGGAGAGAGGATGAGCAGTATGTGCTGGGGTGGGTAATGCGGCTAAAGGAGGAAATCATTACCTGATTACGCAATTTTTTCTATCCGATTCAGCCCAATTCAGATAACGAAAGTGCGCCCAAACAAGGCCAGCATGGCTGTGCGCGCCTCAGCCGGAACAAATAAGGGCCGGGCAACTCCAGCTTTGCGACTTCATCGAGCCACCGGCAATGTTGTGCTCGTTGGCGGGTCCGGAACCGGCAAGATCCATATCACCAAGGATCGGCAGCATGCCGCTTGATTGCTGATATCAAAGAATCTGACAAACCCGGACTTCGTAACTCGCCAATGTCCCCGGCCTTGGAAGATCCTGTTGATATTCGGTGATCGCGACCGCATGACTTTCGGCGAGGTAGAGCGCGGGTTGCCCGGGTCTTCCGGGCAGCCGCCGACGCGGGCGGCACCCGCTCCTGATAATGGATAATAAGACCACTGCGGCGCCAAACGTTCGCTAGAAAATCCCGTTGAGGCAGTGCTGCCGGCAGTTTCAAGCTGCCAACTCAAGCGTAAAGGCCGTTGCGGAGGTCATTGAGATGGTCAGACACGGCTTGGGCATGTCCGGCTTCGACGAGTTGTAAGGCGGTTTGACCATCATGGCCGGCGATCGACTGATGTCGAAACCACAAGATGGCTTTGTCGGCATCGCCCGTGAGTTCTTCTGCGGCCAAGAGTATGCGAACGACGGGTTCAAGGCTCTTCTGAACCACCACCGAATTGGGCTGCTTCGTCAGCGTGTTGCAATGCACGTGCGTCAGTCGCGCCAACTCCGCAAGCAGAAGGCACATCCTCGCGCTCATCCGGTGGGGCGAAACGAAGTCATTCTCGCGGATGTCTGTCAAAAGAGTCGTCAGCATCAACGCCTCCAAAATGCGCGATAAGCGCCTATATCGCACGATTTTAGCCCATAGCGAAGCCTTGAACCGCAAGCTGAGCGGCCTGGCCAGCCAGTCAGCACTGAAACATGAGGCTCCCAAATTGATGGAATCGAACGATGATTTAGCTTACGTTCAGGACCCATTAAAATTCTTGTATCGACGCGGTGGGATGTGATTCTGGAGATGGCGGGAGGTGCCTGCCATGAGCGATTTGTTTTGGTTGACGGAGAGCCAGTGCGGCGGATCGAGCGGTATTTTCCGCTGTCGCATGGGGTTCCAAGGGTTGATGATCGGCGGGTGATCAGTGGGATTATCTTTGTTCTCCGCAACGGGCTGCGCTGGCGGGATGCGCCGGCGGATTATGGTCCGCATAAGACGTTGTATAACCGGTTTATCCGCTGGAGCCGCCTGGGGGTGTTCAACCGGATTTTCGAGGCGCTGGCAGGCAAAGGCGGCAAGCCTGCTCGCCTCATGATCGACGCCACCCACCTGAAAGCTCATCGCACGGCTGCCAGCCTGCTTAAAAAAGGGCTGTTCCCCGCCGTATCGGGCGCACCAAAGGGGCCTGAATTCCAAGCTGCACGCGATTTGTGACGGCAAAGGTCGTCCTATCGTGATGCTGCTCTCGGAAGGGCAGATGAGCGACCACAAGGGTGCGAGGCTGATGTTTGGGGCCCTGCCACCAGCCAAGGAATTGCTTGGTGACCGAGGCTACGACAGTGACCGGTTTCGCTCCGCTCTGGTCAGCAAGGGCATCACCCCATGCATCCCGCCACGCAAGAACCGCAAAATCCAGCACGCCTATGATGCCACGCTCTACCGCCAGCGCCACAAGATCGAAAACATGTTCGGCCGGATCAAGGACTGGCGCCGGATCGCCATGCGCTACGACCGCTGCGCTCACACATTCATGTCCGCCATCGTCATCGCCGCAACCGTTATCTTCTGGATCAATCAATGAGTCCTGACCGTAGCTTACGACAAGGGAAGGAAACCGATGGTTTTTACCCCGGCTTCAATCACTTGTCGTGCAATCAGCATAGGCGTGGCACGATGATTGCGATCCGAGTGCAAACCGACGTCGTCGATGACTGGGCTTCTCAGTACAGTCATCGGTTCTCGCCGCCGACGGGGAGTCGGTCTTGAAAGGACATTTGAGCCGCCCACAGAGTCGCATAATGACTGCTCCCCGCTAACAAGGTAGCGTGATTGCCACGCTCAACGATGCGGCCAGGATCGATGATCAGGATTTCGTTGGCGTCGCAAATGGTTGATAGCCGGTGGGCAATACCGAGGGTGGTGGCGCTAGCGATGGTAGCACGCAGATTTTCCAGAATGGCTCGCTCAGTGGCACTGTTGGCTTCATCGAGCACGAACATGCGCGGGCGTTTAAGGATGGCGCGGACGATCGCCACGCGCTGTTTCTCGCCGCCCGACAAGTGCATTCCACGCTCACCGACAATGATGCGAAGTCCGTTGGTCAGGCGGGCGATCAACGGTGCGAGGCCGGCCTGTTCCGCGGCGTGATCATCGGCCTTGGCACCGGTCGCATCATAGCGGAAAAACCTAATGTTGTTGGCATACTGTCGCGGAAGAGGATGCAATCCTGGGGTACGAAGGCGACCGCAGCACGAATGGCGGCCCATCTCGCCCTTGGTGACGACCGCCTGAACCGCGCCCGACAGCATGAAGCCGAGTATCAGCGCCCAAAGAATATCCCATCCCATCGACAAAGCGAGTAGCGGAGCGTGAAGAAACGCGGTTGTGAGGTTATGGATCATGACGACTCCGCTGAACGTGATTCACCCCGCAGCCGGCAGTTGACCTTCCCATTAGGGCAATCTTTATGCAGGATCATTGGATTTCGGACAGTTCCGGGATCCAATATCATGGAGGTCGCGAAGTTGAATCTGAAAGTCGAAGGCATGACTTGTGGACACTGCGTCCGCGCCGTCACTGGGGCGGTGCGAGGCGTTGCACCACAGGCAGAGGTTGAGATCGATCTCGAGAAGGGGCTGGTGAAAGTTTCCGGAATCGACGGTCAGACCGCAAGCAACGCCATTGTCCGGGCGATCGAGGAAGAAGGCTACAAAGTTCACTGAACCGTCCGCCGTGCCACCGCTCCACTCGTCGAAGCGCCGTCAGGAACCGTGAAAATGCTTGAAACAATATCCCGCAGAACACTTTTCAACGGCGCACTGGCTGCGAGTGTCGCCGCTGCTTTCGCAGCCGAGGCGAAAGCAGCGCCCCCGGCGCAGCGGCTGTCGGCCGAAACTGCGGTGCTGGAGGTGAACGGACGTGCCGGGAAGGTTTTCCGTCTGCTCGACGGACAGGGGCGGCGTGGCATCCGGCTCGCCCCCGACGAACGCTTCCGGGTCGATCTCGCCAACCGCGCCGCCGAGAAAACGATTATTCACTGGCACGGTCAGTTGCCACCGTGGACGCAGGATGGGTTTCCCTGGCCTCAGACGCCGCCGCTGTCCCCTGGTGTGGTCGAAAGCTATGATTATGCGCCGATCCCCGGCACGTTCTGGATGCATTCGCACCAGGGCCTGCAGGAGCAGAGCCTGATGACCGCGCCGCTGATCGTGCGCTCGACGGCGGAGTTGCGCGAGGATCGCCAGGAGGTCGTGCTGATGCTCGACGATTTCAGTTTCACGGCGCCGGACGAATTGCTCGCCCGGCTAACCGGCGGCGCACCCTCCGCAGTGCATACGATGGCACGCAGGACCGAGGCGGTGCCGGCACCGGCCCGCAACGCACCGGCGCCCGGCATGTCCATGGGCGGCATGCCGATGTCGTCAATGACGCCGCAGTCGATAGCGCACGGCGCCGGCATGGCGGCCGACCTGAACGACATCGACTACGATGCCTTCCTCGCCAACGACCGCACCTTGGCCGATCCCGGGATCGTGCGGGTGGAACGCTCGGGACGGGTACGGCTGCGCATCATCAACGGCGCCTCCGCCAGCCAGTTCTGGATCGATCTCGGCGCGCTTTCCGGCCGCGTCGTCGCTACCGACGGGCACCCGGTACGCTCCGTCGCGGGACGGCGTTTCCCGCTGGCGATCGCCCAGCGGCTCGACATATTGCTCGACCTGCCGGCCACCGGCGCCTTTCCGATTTTTGCTCAGGTCGAGGGCACGCGGCACCGCACCGGCATCGTGCTGGCGACGAAGAGCGCCTCGGTCTTCCATGCCGCCGACGCGGCGAAGCCGGCGCCGCCAGTCGACAATTCGCTGGAAGAACGTCTCACGGCCATGCGGCCGCTGCCGCCACGTCCTGCCGATCTGCGCCACCGCATCGTACTTTCCGGCGGCATGAAACCCTATTCCTGGTCGCTGAACGGCGAATACTGGCCGCATATCACGCCGCTGATGCTGGAGCGCGGTCAGAGGGTCGAGATCGACCTCGTCAATCATTCGATGATGGCGCACCCGATGCACCTGCACGGCCACGCTTTCCAAGTGATCGCGGTGAACAGCACGCCGATCCGGGGTGCCGTGCGCGACACCGTGCTGGTCACGCCGATGATGGGCAGCGTGCGTATCGCCTTCAATGCCGACAACCCCGGCCGCTGGGCCTTCCACTGCCATAATCTTTACCACATGATGACCGGCATGATGACCGAATTCCGCTATCGCGGCGTCCCGGCTTAGAGGAATAAACCTTGCCGGCTTCCGTCATAGGTGTTCCGGGCGAACTCGCGCTGGCGTTCATAGCCGGCGCTCTACTCAACCTGACTCCTTGCGTTCTTCCGGTCATCCCGCTGAAAGTTCGTACCATTCTGCATCATGCCGGCGACGCTCCCCGGCATCGGCTGGAAGCGGCTATTGCTTTCCTCTCGGGAACCCTGCTGTTCTTCCTCGCGATCGGTTCTGCCAGCGCGCTGTTGCACTGGACATGGGGCGCCCTGTTCCAGTCGCCGGCGGTCATCGCGTTCCTCGTCGCGCTGATGGCCGGTTTTGCGGCGATGATCTTCTTCGATATCGACATGCCGGTGCCGGCCTTCGCCTATCGCATCGGCGGCGGGCGGCATATGGAGCCGCTGATATCCGGAATTCTGGCCGCCATTCTGTCCACGCCTTGTACCGGCCCCTTTCTCGGCGGAGTTCTGGCCTTCGCCATCACCCAGGCGCCGGCGGTTCTGGTCGCGGTGTTTTTCTGCGTCGGCCTCGGGCTCGCCTTTCCGTATGTCGTGATCCTTCTGCGCCCATCCCTGCTCGACCACCTACCCAAAGCCGGCGAATGGTCCCGCCGGCTGCGTCAGGCTCTCGCGTTTCTGCTCCTTGCCGGCGCGGTCTTTTTCACACAAAGCCTGCTCTCCCCGCATACAACCCTGTGGCTGTGGCGGGTCTGGGCTCTCGGCCTCGTACTCTGGGCGGGAATCGCCATCGTCCGACGCGGCGGCTCGGCGGTTCGGATTGTCGCAGTCGGCACCGTGATCTTAGGCTTGTCAACCGCCTTTGCCGGCGGCCTGCTCATGCCGGCGCGAGGCGGCCCGCTGCATTGGCAGCCCTTCACGGAAGCGCGGCTTGCGGCGGCGCGGCGTGCGCATCGCCCCGCGCTGGTGGAGTTCACCGCCGCCTGGTGCATCAACTGCAAGATCCTTGAAAAAACCGTCTATGTCGACACCGCCGTGGTGCGGGCGGCTCGGCATCGGAATCTCGTCGCTCTGCGGGTCGATCTGACTAGGCCGAACCAGGCTTTCGAGCGGCTTCTGGTAAAGGATGGCGGCGACGGCCTGCCATTCGCTGAAATCCGCGATCCGGAAGGTAAAATCACACGGATATTCCGGGGTCTGTTCACCGCTGCTGCCTTGGTCAGGGCGATCGACCGCAGCAGCACCCATGATCGCGCGGGTATCAGCGGATGACACGAAAACATTGGCATTTGGCTGCGGCGATCGTCGCCGTCTTCGCCATCGTCGCGGGGGGCAGATATGCCTCGCGTGCGCGTTCCGGCGAAGCCCGAACGCAACCCGGCGCTGTGGGCGCCGCCCCAAAATCCAGCGACCGGAACGGTGGCTTTCACATGCCGAGCAGTGCCGACAAAGTCCGCATCACCGCGTGGATCGAACCGGCCGGTGGGCAGACGGCGTCTTCTGCCGTGATGGTTCGCCTCGATATCCGGAAAGGCTGGCATGTGAACGCCAACCCGGCCTCCCTGCCCTTTCTGATCCCGACCATCGAGAAGGCGTCTATCGCGGGCAAGCCAGTAGCGCTCGACATCGCTTACCCGCGCGGGCGGAACAGCCATATCGTCCTGCAAGGCACGGCGATCCGCGTCTACGATGACGGTACAGTCCTGAAGGCGCTGCTTTCACGACAGGCGCAGGATCGGTTCAAGGCAACCGGAAGCCTTATCCTGGCGGTAACGGTGCAGTCGTGCAGCGATAAGGGCATCTGCCTGCCGCCGGCCACGCTGACATCGAATCTGCCCTATCATTCTTAGTTCTTTCCTTTGACAAATCAGGGAGTATGCTGTGAAAAAATCGTTCTTAGCCTTGGCGATCCTGTTGCCGCTGGCTGCTAGTTTCACGAGATCGGCAGCCGCGGCGACGCCGCCCGCGGTGCAGGACGCGCTCGTGAAGGCGATCCAAGGTCCGCAGCGGACGCCTGCTTTCGTCAAGCGCGACCGCTATCGCCATCCTCTGAAAACCCTCGAATTTTTCGGCATCCGTCCCGACATGCGAGTGGTCGAGGTTCTGCCGGGCGGGGGATGGTACACTGAGATCCTCGCCCCCTTCCTGCACGACCACGGCACCCTGATCGAAGCGACACCAGCAGCCAGCAGCCCCAACCCCTTCATGCGGAAGGGAGCGATCGCATACCAGCGGAAGCTGGCGTCGGATCCGGCAGTCTACGGCCGCATCAGGCTCGAGCCCTTCGAGCCACCGTCCTACATGGCGCTCGGCGCGCTGGATTCCGCTAATATGATCCTGACGTTCCTGAACATGCACGATTTCATGTACGCGAACGTGCATGGCGACGTAACGGATGTGATCATTGACCGCTTCTTCCGCAACGCGTTTCAGACGTTGAAACCCGGTGGCATTCTCGGTGTGGTCGCGCATCGGGCACCGAATTCGATGCCGATTACCCAGAGCTTCAAGCTCGCCAGGCTGCCGCAGGCATTCGTCATCCGGCAGGCCGAACGTGCCGGTTTTCGGCTCGCTGCCACCTCGGAGATCAGCGCCAATCCTAAAGACCCGCGTAATATTCCTGTCTTCAACTTGCCGCCCATGCTGATGAAAGGCGCCAAGGATCGTTCCAAATACGAGGCGATCGGCCCCGCCGACGACATGACGCTGAAATTCGTCAAGCCGGCCGAGGCTGGCGACAAATAGCATGCCGCCCATCATAAGCCTCGGAGGCCTGCTGATCCAGACTCCGCGCCTCGCCCTGCTGGTCTTCGCGGTGCTGATGGTCTGGCTGACTAACCGTTTAGGCCGGCGTTGGGGTGGCGGCGATACTGCACTCGGCGGGCAGGTGGAGCGGATGTTCGTGGCGGGCGTCGTCGGCGCCCGCGTCGTCTATGTCGGCGAGCATTTTTCCGCTTATCGCCCGCATTTTCTCAATGCGTTCTATTTCTGGCAGACTGGCTATACCATATGGGGCGGCTTCGTCTTCGCGATTCTCTATCTCGGATGGGCGCTGTGGCGAGGTGGGCTTTCGCAGCAACAGGTGCGTCTGATCAGCGCCATCGGCGTGCCGCTGTCGGCTCTTTACATCGCGTCGCTGGCAACGATCGGCCAATTCGGCCCGGCCGACCAGCTCCGGGTAGGGAGCCGCTTGCCGCATTCCGGTTTCGTCACCGTTGGCGGGCGACAGGTCAACCTTGCCGAATTGCGGGGCGGCCCGGCGGTCATCAATATCTGGGCGACCTGGTGCCTGCCCTGTCGCGAGGAAATGCCTCTCCTCAGCCGCACCTACGCCCGCGAAGGACATGGCAAATTCGCACTGGTTGGCGTGGATCTCGCCGAACCGGCATCGCGGGTTCAGGCGTTTCTCGGGCAGACGCCGGTCAGCTACCCCATCTGGGTGGATCCCACCGATGCCGCGGGCAATCAGGCAAAATCGCCATCGACAGCGCTTTTCGCCCGCACGGGGGGCTTCGCCGTTCCAACCACGATTTTCGTTGGCCGCCGTGGCATCATCAAGGCGATCTACGTTGGCAAGCTGACAGCGGCGACGCTGGCTGTGAATTTGCAGAAAATCCACACGCGATGACGGCCGATTCGGCTATCCCGTTGCAGCGAGATACCGGATCAACGCCGCAGCCTGCGGTGAGTTCCAGTGTGCGACCCCTGGCACATACCCGGCTATCTGTCCGCGCGGGTCAATGAAATAGGTGACAGGAAGCGCATAGAGCGGGAACATTCCGTGGCCGGGATTCTTCTCGTAGAAGAAACCAATCTGCTGGTCGGGATCGACATAGACGCCGAGATGGGTGAGGCCGAGCCGCCGATAAAACGCCTCCACCACCGGCCTTCCGCCATCGGCGACTGCAATAGGCAGCACGACCAGATCTGTGTTACCGCTCGATGCCAGCCGGTCTAGCGACGGCATTTCATAGACGCAGGGTGCGCACCAAGTCGCCCAGAAATTGACGAGAACGACCTTGCCCCGATAGCTCGCGAAATCGATCAGGCTGCCGCCCCTAGTCTTGATCGGCCGGGAGGGCGCAAATGGTTTCGGACGAAGCTGGATGTATTGTCCGGCACTGCTATGGAGCGTGGGCGGCGAGGCCCTGGCGAATCGGCTACGCGACAGAAACATACCACACGTCGCGACCATAGCAGTCTGCACGCGGCGTCTTGATATAGTTTTCATTAATCGTCCGCGGTTATCGCCGCTATTCACGCCAGCCGCATCGCCGCGCGGGCGGGCGTGTCGGATAGCAGCGTCGAGATAAAAATGCCGTGCGGCGAGCGGCCGACCGAGATGCGGTCGATCCGCTCGGTCGTGGGGTCGTATATGCCGACATGGGAGGAAAACCGCAGCGATATCCACAACTTGCCGTCCGGCGCGAAACACAGGTCGTCAGGTCCGCCGGGCATTGGAATGCGCTTCACCACATCGAGGCTTTTCGCATCCAGCACCGAAAGCGAACCGGCGACGCGGTTGGTCACGTAGATGTGCTTGCGGTTGGGCGTGAGGAACAGGTTGTGCGCCCCCTTGTCGGTGACGATGCGGCGGATGAGCTTTCCGCTCGCCGGTTCGACCACCGCGACGTTGTCGCTGCCCATGATGCCGACCAGCACCACGCCATCATGCCAGAACACGCCAGCCGGCGTCTTGCCGACCTTGGCGCGCCAGCGTTCCGTCATCGTCGCGAGGTCGATGGCGACGAGGGTGCCGGAATCCTGCATCGAACAGAAAACCGTGCGGGAA
>JAJZBH010000163.1 GCA_021799015.1 Pseudomonadota bacterium | reverse complement strand
AGGCAAGGTGCGGCTCGGGGTGATCACCCGCGCCGGCGACGAGGCGTTGCGAAGCACGCTGGTGGCGGGGGCCACCGCCATCATCCAGCAGCTCCGAAATGGCTGCGGTTGTAAAGCTCCCATGACGCCCACAGCCCAATGCCGCTTCATGAATTTTTCAGGCTAGTTTTTTGCAAAACCAGATCAGGTCTTCACGACTTTGTGGATAGGGTTGCGATCGCAGCCAGATTCAATCATCCCAACTCTTCATATGAGGCAAGGAGGCACACCCAGGTGAAATCGACCAGAACCTTCATTCGTATGGATGAGAACTGGTATTATGGGACCAAAGTTCCGCAGATCACAATGTCTTTCTGGGTCGCGAAGATACTTTCCACCGCGATGGGGGAGGCAACATCTGATTTTCTTGTGTTCCATACGAATCCATATCTTGCAGTTCTGGGTGGGGCGCTTTCCTTTCTGGTTGCTTTGGCATTGCAATTCCGCACTCGACGCCATGTTCCGGCGATCTATTGGCTCCTTGTGGTTGTCGTTAGCGTCTTTGGTACAATGGTCGCGGATGTCGTGCATGTTGTGGTCGGTGTGCCGTATCTCGTATCGACCGCTGTGTTTGCGGTAACTTTGCTTGCCATTTTGTGGCTCTGGAATACGACAGAGCGTTCACTGTCGATCCACACGGTGGAGACACCACGCCGGGAGGCATTTTACTGGGCTACCGTCATTGCAACATTTGCGCTGGGCACTGCAGCTGGAGACCTGACCGCAGCGACCTTTGGAATGGGATATCTCAATTCTGCTGTCATGTTTACGATCCTCTTCGCGCTCCCGGGTATTGCCTATTTTGCCTTCGGACTGAATGAGGTTGCGGCGTTCTGGACTGCCTATATCCTTACTCGACCAATGGGTGCTTCATTTGCAGACTGGTTTGACAAGCCGATCCCGACCAGCGGTCTGGGTTATGGCACTCCGGCCGTTGCCGCAGCTCTGAGTCTGGCTGTCGGAGGAGCGATCCTTTATGTATGCCTCCGAGAGCGTGGCCGCGACCGATTGACGGGGGTCGCTGAATAACCCATAGCCCCCTTCTCTCCCTTCCGGGGTACATCTCGATGTACTCATTTGTCAGGTTGAAGTCCGAGAGGCTCTCCAATTGCGAGCCGAGCTTGCCCTCGTGTCAAATCGCCGACAGCGACAAGCCTGCTGATCACGTGGAGTTCGCGTCGCAGACTTGCGGCAGGGTGATTTCGCGGATCAAAGATAGTTGGGGCATTTACAACGCCAGCGAGCGTTGCTGCCTCCACCCAGTTCAGCTGTTTGGGAGATTTTCTGAAGTATCCCCAGCTTGCCGATTTCAGGCCATAATACCCGCTTCCGTAATATGCCGTTTCTGCATATAGAGACAGGATCTCGGATCGCGGATAGGTGACATAAAGCTTGACGCCAACGATAATTTGCTCGAGCGTTCCGATAAAATCGTGGTCAGTTGACGGGTACAGCATCTTGGCAAGCTGCTGTTCAATTGTACTACCACCTTGATCCGGTAGACCGATAAGCTTGCCATAGATGACTCTCAATATGGCGAACGGGTCCAATCCTGGATCCAGTGGCGAGTAGAAGCGATGATCCTCGGTCGCAACCAATGCATCACTGAATCGACGACCAACTTCGGGGCCAGGGAAATTAATGTGATGTTGCAAAGCATGCAGACGTGCTCGTGCTATAGCTGTATTCGCTGATGGACTTGAGAGCCAGAGGCCAGCAAAAATCAGGGTGCCGAAAAAAAATATGAGGATCAGAAGTCGAGTAAAAAAATATCGCATGGGAGACCATATAGAGATATGACGCTCTTTTTTACATTTATTGTTGAGAATGCGAAATATTGACCATCGTTCATTTGGCCATTCGCCTTTGGCGTTGTCGCGATGCAATACCGTAGGTTCGGTTGGTTGTTCACAACGTTCCTGCTTGTCTTTGTAAACCAGCTTTCAGCTTTTGGGGCAAGCCCGGCAAATCGAAGCATCACACGGCTTGGATTCCGCCGTCTCTATATTTCACGCCTATTTCGAAGGAATCTAGGCCGTCTTCCAATCTATCACGGTGTGAGACTTGAGGCTGAACTGGATGGCCAGGCCGTTCAGCCGATCATCAATAGCCTTCGCCCTACCAACACGATTATCGGAGCCTATCAATTCGGCTTTTCCCTGCACACAAGACAAGCCGGTCTCTGGTCTGGTGGGCATTTCGTCTTTGCGATCCTCAATGTCGTCACAAGTGGTAATCCAGACGTAGCGATTGGGGATATTCAGGGGGTTTCATCTCTATATGAACAAACCCGATCAAGGTTTCATGACATATATTTCCGGCAAAACGTTCCCTTTGGCGTTTTCCGGATCGGAATCATGAATGGCAGCGATTTTTTTGATGTTACTGGCCTCGCTACCAGCTTGCAGAACCTGTCTTTTAACTTGACGCCGACAATCGGCGACAACGTTGCAGGCTTCTCCCATACCGGCGCTGGATTTATGATACGGCTTAAGGCACGGTCACTCGTGTGGCGTGTTGGCCTGTATCAGGGTGACCCGGTCCAGACATTTGATCAGCCATTCGATCGGGGTGCCATCGGTTTCCTCGAGGTAGATCGGACATGGCGTAATGCGTCCCGGGAAATTACGGTCAAAGCAGGTGTATGGCACTATTGGCAGCATCGGAGGCTTCGTTCGACACTCGGCCCGTCCGTTGGTGGCGTCTACGGTATTGCTGAGTGGAGAGATATTCCGATCAGGCGTTACCGTCTCGGATTTTTCGCACAGGTAGCTGGAAATCCAGAATCGCGAGGTCCTATCTCCAGTTACCTCGGTTTTGGAGGACAATTTTCCGGCTTCTGGGCTCAGCACCGCCGTGATGCACTATCCTTTGGGATTGCACGAGCCTGGCTCAACACTGCTCGTACGATGGCCGAAACAACGGAAGAGGTTGCCTTTGTGGCCCATTTGCCAGATCGAATGATCATCGAGCCCGACTTGCAATGGATCATTCATGCCAATGGAGGGCCGAGAAATGCCCTGGTTGCGATACTCGGCGCTGGGGTGGCTTTTTAGAGCGGTAGCCGATCATATTGGATCATATCCGGCTGCGGCGAACATGTTTTGGCATTCTGCGGGTGTGATCCACTATGTGCTTCAACCCAGGCGAGGAACCCGGTGACGGACCTGGCAACGCTGAGAGCCATGATGATCTTTTTCAGTAACCGGGGCAAAAGCCCGGGCGGGGATTGATTTTTTGCTTGCGCGGTGACGGTTGGGACTGATTCAAGCTTGGTGTGAGCGAGCCGTCGGACTTTGATGATCTGCCTGCGAGTGAGCTGAAGCATCTGGTGCTTCAGCTTCTGGCGGAGAACGCGGAACAGAAGCGTCAGATTGCGGCGTTGCGTGAGGAGGTCTCGCGTCTGAAGGGGCTGAAGGGCCCTCCCGCCATCAAGCCGCCGAGCCGGCCGAGCGGGATGGAGCGCGGGACATCGCCGCAAGGGCGGCTGGGCAAAGGGCGCGGCAAATTCGTGCCCCGGATTGGCATCGAGGAGCGGACCATCGTGGCGGATGCGCCGGCGGGCTCTCGGTTCAAGGGGTATGAGAGTTTTCTGGTTCAGGATCTGGTTCTGCGGGCGCGGGCGACCCGCTACCGGCGGGAGCGGTGGGTGACGCCGGCGGGCCGGACGATCCTCGCGCCGCTGCCGGCGGGGGTGGTGGGCCATTTCGGCGCGGAGCTGCGACGCTTCGTGCTGATGCTGCATCACCAGGGCCAGGTGACGGTGGAACGGCTGACCGCGCAGTTGCGGGCCTTCGGGGTGGCGATTTCGAAGCGGCAGGTGATGCGGCTGCTGATCGAGGGACAGGACGGTTTCCTTGCGGAGAACCGCGACGTCCTGCGGGCGGGCCTGGAGACGGCGGCCTGGGTGACGGTGGATGACACCGGCGCGCGGCATGCCGGGCGGAACGGGTTCTGCACCCATATCGGCAATGACGATTTCGCCTGGTTCGGCGCGAGGGAGAGCAAGAGGGCATACCCGTAGATCATGCCGGGACTATGCACCGGATTTCTGCAACGGAAAGCCCCGCATGCGGCCTATGGGGCGGGGTGGTGCGAAATTCGTGATTTGTGAACCCCACCCCAAGCGGCAGTAAGCTCTACCTCTATCAGGGGTATCGTTTGGAGAGTTTGCGCCGCCCGACCAAACCAAGACCGACAAGGCCAGTGCCGAGCAGAAGAAGGGAGCCGGGTTCGGGTACCGGTGTACCCGATGTCGGCGTCAGGGTTTCTGAAATAAGATCATAATGATTCTTTGTCCCATCCCAGTTAATCTTAAAATCCGGACTATATCCAGAAAATGTCCCAGACGACAACGTAACATTGAATACATAATTAATGCTTGTATTGGCCGGCAATACCGGGCCGGTCGGGGCTGTGTCGGCCATGAAGCAGTAAAAATTTCCAGTTCCATTACAGCCGTTTGCGGCTAGACCTCCTATTGATTCTGTGAATCCTGACGGGGCCAGAGCACTCGCAAAATTTGATGGCTGGTTGAAAGCAAAAGACTGTACGCCATAGCGCCCACCTTCTGTATCGGAAGGGCCATTTATACCTGCGATATTAAGGGTGAACTGATCCGTTAAGGGATTGGCTGTCGCTGATTCGGTCAGCGTATAGGTGAGGCCATCGGCGATCAGGCTGGCGCGAGCGCCTGCGGTTGTAAGTCCCAGGATGACGACAGCGCTGGCAACATGGCGAAATTTCAACATGAACGTCCCTTTCGAAAGGCTGGCGTTGACCGACGCGGTCGGTTCATTTCGGTTCGGCTGCTTTACGCAGGGGAGGCGCCGATTTTGGCCGCAAAATAGAACAAG
>JAJZBH010000016.1 GCA_021799015.1 Pseudomonadota bacterium | reverse complement strand
TGATCGCCATTGCTAACGCTTCTGGATCGTCGTTGAACAATGTTCGGATTTGTCCCTCGGTCGCTCCGCCAGTGAGTTTCCAGTATGCGAGCTCAACGACCGGCCCGTGGAAATCGGCGCCGAATCCGCCTGCTTCCGCAATGACGGCCTCGAGCGGCAATTGTGGCGAAATGCCGGTGCCGACTGCCTGATCATCGGGTGCCCACCCGGTTTTGTAGTCGATGATGGCAATGCTGCCGTCATTGCGGCGCTCGATCCGGTCGGCACGGCCGTGGATTGTGAATTGGCGGAATCGCCACTCCCCCATTCGCTCACGTCCAACCGCTATGAATGGTGGCCGTTCACGCTCGAATCCAACGATCCAGTCGGCAATGCGGCGAAGCCGCACCTTCCAGAATACGTTAAGGGCCGATCGTACATGGCTGTCCTGTAAGAGCCGTTCGAATACGTTTGCGAGTTTCCCTGCTGCGTCCGGCGCCGCTATCGCGCGAGGATCGTTGGCCATTTCTGCGAGACCCTGGTGGACAATGTTTCCAAATAATGCCGCATCGGTTTCCGCGTCTAACGGTTCAAGCGGAATGAGGTGCAGAATGCGCCGAGCATAGATTGCGTATGGATCCGCAAGAAGCGTTGCCACGTCTGAAATCGAGTATCGTAAAGGGCGTCGCATGCGGGGTGGACGCGGTTCGGGAGGCGGACGCAGCACGCGTTCCTTCTCGTGGTCGAGTTGAGCGGCCCATGCCTCTGCGGGATGAGGTGTTAATGTCTCGCCCGCGCCATTCAGCATGGTTTCGATCCGCAGCAGGAATCTCGAGACGATCGTCGGTGACCTGGCTCGCTTCTTAGGGGCAGACAACACGACGCGAGGGCAGGTGGCGACTAGGTTGATAACATCTTGTGCCATTTCGCCAATTCGATCCATGGCATCAGGCAGCCCGGCATCGCGCCTCATTTCGCGGGACAAGAACGGTCCAGGGTCGGGTTCGGCGGGAAACACACCCTCAACCATGCTGCCGAGAACAAGTGTATCAACATATTGAAGCCGAGCTTCCATGATACCCCAGATCGCGACACGCGGCTCGGCATCGCGAGTTCGCGGTCGTCGCAGAATCGCTCCGGCAAGCAAAGCCTCCAGCAGCATTGGAAGCTCGCCGGGCGACACCTCGGGCGGAGACTCATCGAAAGAGTCCAAGATCTCGGCCAGATGTCTTGATAGCTCTCCGCCAGCCTCTCCGCTCCATAACGGTTCGGGACTTGCGTCGCTGTCGCTCGAAGCGAGCAACTCGGCTGCGCAGATAAGTGCTTCAAGCAAAGCTTGCGCTGGAACTGCGGGCGCAGACATGATGTTTCCAAGCGCCCGCGTCCGGTCATCCAGATCTGCAATAAAGTCTGCCAGCGCACCATTTCCCGCATGTTCTGCGATGGCTTGGAGTGAAGCAAATCCTGGTTGCGGCTGGTGTTCTCGCAGAAAAAGATCGAGAGCGCGGGCCATGCTCCGGCATTCCGACGGCGTGCGCCCAACGGCGGCGAGCGGATGCTTTAGCAGCGAAAGGAGCGGTATGGCTGAATATTTTTCTTTGGCAGCATGAGCAACAAGACGCAAGAATGCGGCAGGAGGGCTATTGGAGAGGGGTTCGCCAGCACTGTCTTCCGTGCGGATTCCGAGGCGTGACAGTTCGGCAGAGACACGGGTGGCCAAGCTGCGATCTGGCGTCACCAGCGCTGCCGTTTCCTCCGGAGATTCGAGAGCGTCTCGAAGTAGGAGAGCGATAGCGCGTGCCTCTTCCTGTTCGTCAGCACAGGCGAGACGAAACAAATTCACGGGCCGGAATGGCAGGCCTTCCTGCCACGCGGAAAGAAAACCGGCTGGAAGAAACGCTTGGCGGAGCAACTGAACCCGACCCTCTGGAACGGCTCCCACGGAGTTTGCCCGGTGCGCGACGGCGACGTCGTCGCGAGACGCACCGATCGCGCCAAGAAAGCGCTTCAGGCCGGCCTGCGGATGGCTTGGAGTATCAATCAACGTGTTCCATGCTGACTCAGCCAGCTCTGGGTCGTAGCCGGCGAGCACGACGGCGCCATGCTCAAGCGCTGCGATGGTACGGGCGAGGCGAGTGAGGGCCGGTGAAGCCGCGGAGAAGCCGGCCAGCCAAATCGGGTATGGTGGTCGCAAGGTTGCTAGCCGTGCCGCTTCAGCATCGAGTAACATGCGGTGCCGCTTTGATTCATCGACGAGCCCGCGTTCAGCCAAAATCTTTGGCCATGCGTGCGTGACGATTTCAAGGAAATCAAGGGTTCGCTGCCAATGGGCGGCGATTTCGGGAGCGACGATCTGCTGCAGGTTCGCCGCAAGATCGATTTCGGCTTGCTCTGCTTCGTCGATCAACAAGGCCAGCTCGTCCGCGAGGAGCAGGGCTTCCGCGAGACAGGGGAGAGGACGGTCATCAACTCTGGCTGCAAGGATTAGCCGAGCAAGGACTATACGTCGTGCATGGGTTTTGATTGCAGTCGGCAATTCAAGCGCGTTGGTGAGCACGAGGCCGGTTTCATCAAGGGATCCGACGGGGATGATTCGTGGCAGCACCAACGGCTTGCCATGTGCTTGAAGAAATGCTGCTGCCGCTGCGCGCGCCGCCCGACGAGTCGGGAGGATCAGAATGCCATCCGCCGGATCACGCTGGTGTTGCCGCGCGTGATCGAGCCATCGATGGGCCAGCGAGAGCAAGAATGGGCGGTCTACCGGTAGGGCCATAACGCTTGGATTCATTCAGGAAGCACCTCAACCAGCCTTTCGGGTCCTTCAAGGTGGGCACGCCGCCCGTTTTCACCATCCCACAGAAGACTGATTTTTAGATAACCGTCCGGAAGGTGATCGTTCAGTCGCTCGGGCCACTCGATCAGGAGAATGCCGCCGGCTGCAGCTTCGTCCAGGCCCAACTCCAGTGCGTCCGCCGCATTCTGAATCCTCCACAGGTCGGCATGGGTAACCGGCGGCACAAGGCCATACGTTTGGACGAGCGTGAAACTCGGGCTTGGTACGATTAGCTCGGGATCATCGGCCCTCGCGCGGATGTACGCGCGGGCAAAAGTCGACTTGCCCACGCCCAGAGGGCCTTCAAGCAATATCGTGTCGCCAGCGCGTGACCGTGCGGCGACCGCACGGGCAAGAGCCTCGGTTGTACCTTCATTGGGAAGAAAAATATTGCGCGTCACCATAGGAAGCTCCGATTGGAAATCACCTGCCTTAAATGCGGTTCACTTACGTAGGTAATGTGCCGCAATTGTACGGAAGTCGCGAGAGGGGGCATTGACCCCGCCTCTGCTTCCGCTACCGATGGGGCATGGCAGACGTAATTACGGCCGATGTGGCCATCGTTGGCGCCGGTCCAGTTGGACTGTTCGCTGTTTTCCAATGCGGGATGTTGAAGATGTCGAGCGTGCTGATCGACGCGCTCGGCGAGGTCGGTGGACAATGCACAGCGCTTTACCCCGAAAAGCCAATATACGATATTCCTGCCTATCCTGAAATTGCTGCCTCTGACCTGATCAGTCATTTGGAGATGCAAATGGCGCCCTTCGCGCCTCCACGATTGCTCGGGCGCCGGGTCATCGAACTTAAGGGACAAGCAGGCGAGTTCACACTTGGCACTGACGGTGACGACGTCATCCGCAGTAAGGCCGTCATCATTGCGGCCGGCGCCGGAGCGTTCGGACCAAAACGTCCGCCGCTTGAAGATTTGGCTGCGTATGAAGCGTCCGGTGCCGTCCAATACTATGTGCGGAGGAAAGAAGCGCTACGCGGCAAGAGAGTCGTCATTGCTGGCGGTGGGGACTCGGCCTTGGATTGGGCGCTTATCCTGAAAGACGTGGCCGCGTCGACAGCGATCGTACACCGACGTTCCAAATTCCGAGCGGCACCGGAAACCGCAGCTCAATTGGACGCAGCTGCTGCAAGCAGTGCGATCACGCTCGTAACCCCGTATCAATTGCATGCATTACATGGGCGTTCGGGAACTTTACATGCGGTTGAAGTTGCAGACCTGGATGGCGCGCGGAAAATGTTGGAGGCCGACGTTTTGCTGCCGTTTTTTGGCCTGGCAACGGATCTTGGGCCGATTGCGACCTGGGGCGTCGATCTTACCATGCATCGGGTCAGCGTTACGCCATCGAGTTGTGAAACGAACATCCATGGAATCTTTGCGATTGGTGATGTAGCCAATTATCCTGGAAAACTGAAGCTGATCCTGCAGGGCTTTTCGGAAGCAGCAGTAGCAGCGCATGCTATGTTCGGGATCGTTCATCCGGGCGAGGCCTTGCATTTCGAATATTCAACCTCAAAGGGTGTGACGCCGTGAGTGACTTGCTTCGTCACCTGTTCCGGAGGGGGGATAGCTTACGGACGCCGTGGCGACTGTTATTATTTGTGACAATTTTCGGCATGGTATTAATTGCCGAATTCGTCATAATCGTCCTCTACCTCGAATTTTTTGACTCCCATTTTTTTGCGATGGTGAAGGCATATCGTCATGCCCATACGCGCATTGGGCCCGGGTTTGTGTTGGTTCAGGAGATACCGACGATAATCGCATATTTTGCCGCTTTATCAGGCCTCGCGCGGATTGAACGGCGTCGGATCCGCGATTATTTTTTGGATGGCCCGGGATTGCGGCAGATGATGTTGGGGTTCTTTTGGGGTTTTGCTCTGCTCAACATGCTAATCGCGATTTTGTGGCTCGATGGAAAAATCACCGTTTCTCTCGCGGACCATGGTACGCTATCGATCCTGCGCCATGGTGCGATTTGGCTGATTGCATGTTTGTGCATCGCATTCGCCGAAGAAAATCTGTTTCGTGGATTTCTGTTGTTTACTTTGGGACGGGCGATCCGGTTCTGGCCGGCAGCAATCCTTTTGGCAATCGGTTTCGGCCTCGCCCACGGGGAAAATCCGGGGGAGACCCCGATCGGGGAGTTTTTTGCCGGGCTTTACGCTCTCGTGATCTGCTTGAGCATATACTACACGCGTTCACTGTGGTGGGCGATCGGCTATCATGCCGCCTGGGATTGGTCTGAATCGTATCTGTATGGTACTGCGGATAGCGGCGTTGTTTCCAGTGGACGGTTGCTTACGAGCGTGCCTCACGGCAACGTTTATCTAAGTGGCGGGCCGACGGGGCCGGAAGGAAGTCTATTTGCTATTGTTGCTATTGTCGTCACCGCCTTGGTGATCAGGCTGACTCTAAGGAATTCGTTGGCACCGGCTACAGAGTTTTGTCTTCCGGAAAATCAGCCCCTGGTTTAACGCGGCCAGCCCAGAAGATCGTGGCCGTAAAGCAGCGGCACGGTGAGCAAGATAGTGCCATGATGGACGACGTGCATCGGCGGGATTTCAGTCAGACTTTTGAACCGCCCGGCGTATTCGGACCTGATCGCAGGAACCGCACCCGGCATTGCGGCGATCAGGATATCGTGACCAATCAATGATCGTGGCGGATGAGTAACCCCAAATTCGTGAGGGTCTCCGCCGAAAACAGTTACCGGAATGTTAGGCCCAAGCGCGTAGCCAATTTTTCCTGCGAAGAACCAGCGCATGGCGGCGACGGCCAAATTATGATTCTGTGCAAAGCCGCGCTGAACAAACTGAGTTCGTAAACTGCTCCAGTCGGCGGCTTGGATTTCCGGAGAGTGACCAGCAGAAAAAAGGGAATTAAATCCTGGAACGACGTCAAAGCTGACTTCCCCCGCGATAAACAGTGCGGCTGCGGCAAGCAGGATTCCGGTTCCTATCGCAGTACGGTGTACGGCAGTCTGAAGCCGTCCCGTTAATTCAGAGATCCACACGCCTAACAGTGGGAAAAGCATCAGGTACCCCGGGGCGGCCCAATGGTAGAGGATTTTACGAGGCGACCATATTGCCACGAGCGAAAACAGCACTACGGGTATAACGGCTAAGGTCGCTAGGAAACGGAAGCGGCGGTCGGCGCCGAACCTGAAGCCGCGCAACATCAGCCAGATCTGCGGACCAAAAATCCATGGAAGGACAAACAACGCTTCGCCCGCCCAGACGATAAATGGCCGCAGCGGGTGAAATGAGGCGCCGACGGCTCGACTCCCCTGAAAGCCGAAGGAGATCCATCCGTGCTGCGCATTCCAGATTAGCACCGGGGAAAAGACAAGAATCGCGATCGCTCCGGCCACCCACGGCCAAGCGGTCGCAAGGCTGCGGCGCCCGCTTGCGTCGAACGCCAGAAACAACAGCGCTCCCACGGCCACGAGCGCAGCGCTGTACTTTGAGTCCATCGCAAGTCCGAGGCAGGCGCCTGCAATAAGCCAATGTCCTGCGCGGGGTTCAGCGCGCATTTCGGGGTTACCTATCCCAAGCGCGGAGGCTAGGGCCCACCCGGAGGCAAGAAGGAAAAAATCGAGTGGCCCATCAGGCAAAACCCACGTCCCGAAGGCAAGTGAAAACACCGGCGAAAGATTAAAGGTAATGACCGCCCATAGTGCAGCCTTAGGGGAAAAAAGCCGCCGTGTCAGACCAAACATCAGGGCAGACGTGCCCACGAACATCAGGATAAACGGCAGCCGTACGACGATGGGGGTATCCAGGCCGGTAACGTGTCGGATCGCTAGCTCCATCCACCAGGAAACCGGTGGATGGTCAAAATACGAGAGATGAAAGCTGTTCGTTGAGGCGACCATGTAGCTTTCGTCGATACCAAGCCCCATGCCTAGGCCGAGCAGCAACCGAATGGAAGTGGCCAACAGGACAACAAGCGCGGCTTGGCGCGCGGGCGATAGATGCTTCATGATTCATGCCGATGGGCGAGGATGAGGTAGTGGTCAAGGTATTGTAACCAAAGTCTGAAACGAAGCATCGCATTTTCGCACAAGCTGACGTTGCCATAATCTGTCCGAGACTGTAACGCGAGAGGGCCTGTGGCATAGCTGTGATGGCCCATGGTCGATCGATCGCAACTTGTGCGTTGGCGACTTTGTTTTTAGGCTGGCGCCTGCCAGGTCATACGCATGCGATCAAAGATAGAAGCCCGCGATTCGCTGCTACGAATGCTTCGGTTCGGAAAGCTGTCGTCGTTGACAAAGTGCTTGAGGCTCTACCGGACACGTGAGCCCGCCTCATCGCTCAGAATCTGCTTTATTTTTGTGGCGCTATTTGTTCTGGGGGTTGCCGGTTCACCTCGCCTGGACGCAGGCCAGATCCCACAACTTGGTGCAGACATCGTCAGGCATGGTACAAAAGCGGGGGCGTTGCCGTGTATGGCCTGTCACGGTGCCACGCTCGAAGGTAATGCTGCAATTGGTGCGCCACGTCTCGCCGGTCTTCCCAATGCCACGACATATGCGGCTTTGGACAGAATCGCGGCAGGGCACCTAGGTAAGAACTATGTTATGCGAGATGTTGCCAAGGCGCTAACGAAGCGCCAAAAATCCGCCATTGCCACATATCTTGCCTCGCTCGCGCCAAAACAGTGACCCGCGAGTTGGACGTTTTCAGTTTGCTGTGGACTGGGGTGATCTTCGTGTGCCGCGAGATGGCATTGCGTCGAATTCGGGATCAGCACAATGGCATTTCAGGACGAGCGAGTGAAGCGGAAACGTTGCTCAACCGCGCGCAGCTAGCCAGGTAAAGAAAGACGGTCTCGGTGAAGCATTCACCAGCGACTTCAGCTTGTTGACGATCAAGTCATAATTCGGATGTTGCGTAACCCCCAACCGGGCGATCAGATATCGCGCATTTCCATGTGGGCCAAAGACGTAGATCGACGAGGAATGCGTTACCCTGTACCTAAGCATATCTGTCGAGCGATGCACCGAAAAGACAACCCTATAACGACGCGCCAAGGAGTACAGCTGGTTCGGGTTCCCGCGCAGCCCTTGGAAACGCGGATCGAATAAAGCGAGATATTTCTTCAGTCCGGCGAGTCGGTCGCGATGCGGGTCAACGGTCACGAAGAGAAATACGGTGCGGCCTGCATCGCGCCCCAGGTGCTCAAAGATCCGGTGAATTTTGTAGAGCGTGTCTGGGCATACATCGGGACAATTCGTATAGCCGAAGTATAACATTACAACCTTGCCGCGAAAAGTCGCGGCGGAAACCGGTTGTCTGGTAGAAGCTTCGCGCATCCGAAATTGCAACGGCGGCAGCATTCCTGCGATGTTGATTACATCGCGCCTAGCGGCATGGCCCTGCGGCACAGTCCAAAGAACGAGTGCCATGGCACCAAAAAACAAGAGCGGACGAGGAATCCCGAAAAGCATCTGCTCATTGTGCCGCATATTGACGTCTGGCTGCAATCACTTGCAGTTTGCCATCTTGTGGAAGATCATCCGCGGTTGGGTCTTGTGGGAGATCATCATGTCCCAGCAGAACGATACGAAGTTCCATGATCTGCCCATCGGCATTGCTTCGGCAGGCATTCGGATTGAAAGCGACTCAATGGGTGAGATCGCGGTTCCTGCCGAGCATTACTGGGGCGCCCAAACTGCTCGTGCGCTGGTCCATTTCGCGATTGGCACCGAGCGGCTTCCGCCCGCGCTGTATCACGCTTACGGCATTGCCAAACGTGCGGCTGCGGAAGTGAACGCAAGTGGGGGACAGCTGCCGGAACACAAGGCACATGCTATCATTCAGGCGGCCGGCGAGGTCGCCTCTGGTGCGCTTGATGATGAGTTTCCCCTGAGCATGTGGCAAACCGGCTCCGGGACTCAGGCCAACATGAACGTCAACGAGGTGATCGCCAATCGCGCCATTCAGCTGCTCGGTGGCAGAATTGGGTCGAAAAGTCCGGTCCACCCGAATGATGACGTCAACATGGCGCAGTCTTCCAATGATTCTTTTCCGACTGCCATGCACGTCGCGACGGCGCTTGCCATTCAACGGCAGGTCCGCCCGGCAGTCGAGGCGCTTGCCGACACTATCGAGCGTAAGTCATCGGAATGGATGGATGTCGTAAAGATTGGCAGAACCCATTTGATGGATGCAGTTCCACTCATGGTAGGTCAGGAATGGTCTGGTTGGGCGGCTCAGCTCCGCTCTGCGTTGGCAGTGCTCGACAGAAATTGCGCCGGGCTTTTTGAGCTTGCGGCCGGTGGTACTGCCGTTGGCACAGGCACGAACGCACCACCAGGGTTTTCGCGTGCGATTGCCGCTCGCATAAGCGAACTCACCGGGCTCCCATTTCGCAGTGCGCCGAATAAATTCGCCAGCCTCGGGGGCTTGGATGCATCGGCAGCGACGATGGCAGGGTTGCGGGGCATTGCCATTGCGCTGATCAAAATTGCCAATGACCTGCGCTGGTTAGGTTCGGGTCCACGCTGTGGCATTGGCGAAGTGCGACTTCCCGAGAATGAGCCTGGCTCTTCGATCATGCCGGGCAAGATCAATCCGACGCAGTGCGAGGCGATCATAATGATCGGGACCCAGATACTCGGCCTCGATGCCGCCCTGGCGAGCGCGGCGGGTCAGGGTAATTTCCAACTCAATGTCATGCGACCGCTTGCGGCTTATAATCTGCTGACATCGGCGCAACTCATCGCTGATGGCGCGAACGTTTTTCGCACGTACACTGTCGAGGGAGTGGAACTCAACAGGCAGCGAATTGCCGAATTCCTAGACCGGTCGTTAATGCTCGTGACGGCTCTCTCTCCGATCATCGGATATGATCAAGCCGCGAAGATTGCTCATGAAGCTTATCGTCAGGGAATCAGTCTTCGCGACGCAGCTCTTGCCTCAGGCCTCGTCGATAGTGATACATTTGATAAAGCTGTCGATCCGGCTGCGATGGCCGGGCGCGGTTTCTCCGGAGCCTAATCGGAAAGATCATACGAAGTCTTGGGAATTATCAAGTTGACGTAATGTGCGCCAAACCTGGTGCTGCCGTTTGACCTGATACCGGAGACATAACTGGTCGCCTGTGAACAATTGAACGTTGCTGATCTGGTAATGATTTTTTAGTGGTGGGCAATATTGGGATTTGCAAGGTGTGGGTGGCTTGAGTGGGAAAGCCTTGCTAACCCGTTGAAGCGTTGCGCGGTCCTCGTGGTCGTGATTCTCTCCCTTTCATGTCGAACATCATGCGTTCGGCGTGAAGGTCTCGATTGCTACCACCAACGCCGCTGCAGCCGGCGGTCAGTTCGTCCTCGGCATGCGGACGCCTGCCCGGCAATCCCTATGACGGCCACGCCCTGGCCGGCCAGATTGAGCAGGTTGAGCGGATCACCGGCGTTCCCGTCGCTCGCGCTTATGTCGATCGCGGCTATCGCGGCCACGGCACCGAAGCCGAGGGCAGAAAGATCTTCATCTCCCGCCAGAAGCGCGGCATCACGCCCACCATCCGCCGCGAACTGCGCCGACGCGCCGCCGTCGAACCCGTGATGGGGCACATGAAGAGCAATGACCATCTCGGAAGAAACTTCCGGCTCGGTGTCGACGGAGATGCCATCAACGCCATCGTCACATCGCCTAGTTCACAGGCGACTTGGTTGAGTTAACTCGATAGTGCCGTGAACACGGTCGCCTGCGGCGAGCCGCAGGCACTTCGGGCCGTACAGATCTGGCTGGTGTCTGCTCTGTCTTGCACAATGATGCATTTTGCGCCATCACCGTAAGTAATGGCGGTTTAGGCAAATGTGGTGCCTGATCTGATCGCTCATTTCCCCGCTTGACCCGTGAACGGGCCTTGGTGCGGGGATGATTGCTGCCACGGTTGGGGGCGCCTTGGAGTGCGCTCCACGAGATAAGGACAGATGACTGCGAGCAACGCTGCTTTCACGATTGGGACCATCGGTCAGACCCGTGATCAATGGGCGTTCCGCGCTGCGCGTGTCCAGTACCCGAGATTAAAAGATTTTCACCCATCCTATCAAACGCGCCTGATCGGCGCCTGTCTTTCGCCAGCAATGCCATACGGCTGTGCTGGCCGTAGATATGGCGCCGCGCGCAGGAGTTCTCTTCGTTATGACCAAAACCATGTTAATCGATGCCAGCCACGCGGAAGAAACCCGCGTTGCGGTACTGGACGGTAACTCCCTCGACGATTTCGATATCGAGACTGCTGACAAAAGACAGATCAAGGGAAATATCTATCTCGCAAAAATTGTTCGGGTAGAGCCGAGCCTTCAAGCGGCATTTGTTGAATACGGCGGAAACCGCCACGGTTTCTTGGCATTCTCCGAAATTCATCCGGATTATTACCAAATCCCGGTGGCCGATCGACAGAAATTGCTTGAGATGGAAGCCGAGGAAGTGCGTCGGCGTGTTGAGGCCGAGGATGCCGAAGACGCGGCGGCAATGACCGGTCCTACAGAAGGAGCCGGGTCTGACGACGGAAAGATCGGCGGCGATGTGCCGACACAGGCACTCGCAGTCCAGGCAGAGCAAATCGCTGCGGACGCTACCGTCGTTGACACATCTTCAGCGAACGAGGTGCGGCGCGACGATGATGCGGTCGCAAGTGAAAAAGATGGGGAGGAGACCGAACGCTTTCGACCAAGTGGTCTTGCGTCCGCAGACGGTGTTTCTCAACCAGCTGACGCGCCTTCTGGTTACAGAGATTTGGATGCGCAGGATGGCGGTGGAATGGCGGACATACCGGCGCCGGTTCCTGAGCAGCTCGGCGGAGAGATAGACGCTGCCGAGGAACTGCGTGAGCAGCGCCGGTTCCGAATTTTGCGGCAGTACAAAATTCAGGAAGTCATTCATCGGCGCCAAGTGGTTCTCGTCCAGGTGATCAAAGAAGAACGTGGTAGCAAGGGCGCCGCGTTGACCACCTATATCTCGCTTGCAGGGCGTTACTCCGTCTTGATGCCGAATTCGCCAAATGGTGGTGGCGTCTCACGCAAGATCACGGCGCCGGGCGATCGTAAGCGACTTAAGGAAGTGATGGCAGAGCTTGAGATTCCGGACGGCATGGGAATGATTGTTCGGACGGCCGGCGCAAATCGACCAAAGCCGGAAATCAAGCGTGACTGCGAATACCTGCTTCGCTTGTGGGACGATATTCGTGAGCAGACGCTGAATTCGATTGCGCCCGCTCTGATCTACGAGGAGGCGTCACTTATCAAGCGGACAATCCGTGACGTCTACACGCGTGACGTGGACCAGGTGTTTGTCGAAGGTGAGACAGGCTATCGAGCTGCTCGCGACTTTATGCGCATGCTGATGCCGAGTCATGCAAAGAAGGTCCAGCTTTGGAATGAGAGGCAGCCGATCTTCGCTCATTATCATGTCGAGCAGATGATCGAGCAGGTATTCCAGCCAACAGTGCAGTTACGGTCGGGCGGCTACTTGGTTATCAATCAGACTGAAGCGCTCGTTGCAATTGACGTGAACTCCGGACGTTCGACACGGGAGCGGAACATTGAGGACACGGCCCTCCGGACAAATATTGAGGCGGCAGAAGAGGTGGCGCGGCAACTGCGCCTACGTGACCTGGCCGGCCTGATAGTTGTTGATTTTATCGACATGGAGATGCGCAAGCACAACGCCATGGTCGAACGTAAGCTGAAAGATGCGCTCAAGAGTGACAGGGCCCGGATCCAGGTGGGTAGCATCAGTCATTTTGGCTTGCTGGAAATGAGTCGGCAGCGATTGCGGCCATCGCTTGCTGAAACAATGATGCTGCCTTGCCCGCATTGCGAGGGCACGGGCCACGTTCGGAGTGCGGCGAGCCTTGCTCTTGCAGTTCTGCGCGCGATTGAGGATGAAGGGGCTAAGCACATTGCGGGTGCGCTGACGGTACACGTCGCGGCGGATGTCGCATTATTCATCGTCAACAACAAGAGACGGGAGTTGACGGAAGTCGAAGAACGGTTCGGGTTGAGCATACGTTTTGTGGCCGACGTGACGACTCCGGGACAGTTCCGGATAGAGAAGTTGCGATCAGCTTCGCCCGCTCGTGCCATCGTTCGAGCGCCGGTGGCAATGGCCCCACAGCGCGACCATGATACTGAAGAAGGCGACACGCACAAAGCCACCGATGAAAACGGAGGCGAACAATTCACCGCGGAGGACAGGGGGGAGGAGCCGCAAGAAGAAGAGACGGAACGGAAAGCTCGCCGCCGCCGCCGGAGGCGGCGTGCGCGGCGCGCGGACGCGACACCACGCGATACCGAAGTTGCCGGCTCTGTCGAGATTCAGATGGATGTTACGGACCGAGCGGTACAGGAACAGCCAACAGAGCAACACGGCGTTGCCGACGAGTTGGGGACCGATTCCTTTCGTGCTGGAGAGTCACCAAAGAACGACGATGCTGTACCGGTATCGGTTCAATATACACCAGAGCTGGAGCAGATTATCCTGCCATCAGCGAAAAGCCCACCAGGTCGGCGACGGCGGCGCTCAACAAGCCGTCGCCCTGCCGGAGGTGAACCGGTAGAGGTGGAAGCGGCGCCCGCTTCTTCGGAGAACGTACCGGAGACTAAGAGAACAACAAAGATTCAGCATGCTATTTCTGCATCTAAGCCACCGGACGAACCGGTCTTCAGAGATGTCGCCGACATTTTCGAGGCGGCAGAGCGAGCGGAAGCGGAGCGGCTAGCAAGCCGTCGTGCAGGATCGGGAGTAGCTGCGAACCAGTCAATATCGGCGCCAGAGTCTGAATCCGCACTGGAGCCGCTAGCTGAAACTGCGCCGGCGTCGGCCTCGCGCCCAAGTGCCGACAGTACAAAACCGGCACCGCAGACGAACCTTGTACAGCCTATTGTTATTGGACCGGCCGAGGAGGGAGTGCGTGATGAGCGCAAGAGGGGATGGTGGCGGCGTTAAGGTTGCTTGCGGTTTGGCTGGACTCAAAAGAGTCCAGTAATTCTCCTTTCCTCGTCGATTCCGATAGATTCCGCAGCAGGGATCCTTGGTAAACCTGGCATTGTGAGAATTTCCCCGGCGAGGGCGACGACGAAGCCAGCGCCAGCTGATAAGCGAATTTCACGGAATGGGATCACGAACCCTGTTGGAGCGCCGCGGCGCTCAGGATCCGCGGTAAAGCTGTATTGTGTTTTGGCGACGCAAACGGGTAAATGTCCAAAGCCGCTCTTCTCTATGCGGGCGATTTGTTTCTCCGCGCGCGGAGATAACGCGATGTCATCACCACCATAGATTCGACGGACGATTGTGCGAAGTTTTTCCTGGATGGGCATAGAATCTGGATAGAGCGGCGAAAAAGGAAGGCTGCCTGTGTCGCTAACCGCCGTGATAACAGCATTCGCCAGATCGCTGGCTCCGGCAGCGCCGTCTGCCCAGTGCGTACAAAAGATTGGTGTAATCGCGTCCACGGCTAGCGCTGCCCGCAACGCCATCCGTTCCTCTTCGGTATCGCTGACAAAACCGTTGATGGCAACGACCACAGGCAGATTAAAAGCCCGCATAGCCGCAATATGACGACGGAGATTTTCCGCACCAGCGGCCACAGCAGGGGGGTTTTCACGGCCGAGATCGGGGCGAGCAACGCCGCCATGCATTTTTAGTGCGCGAATGGTCGCGACGACGACCGCACACGAAGGTGACAAGCCAGTCTGGCGGCACTTGATGTCAAGGAATTTCTCACCACCGAGATCTGCCCCAAATCCCGCTTCGGTAACAACGAAATCGGCAAGCTTCAATGCAGTCGCGGTCGCGATGACGGAGTTGCAGCCGTGGGCGATGTTTGCAAAGGGTCCGCCATGGACGAAGACTGGCGTGCCGGCAAGTGTTTGCACAAGGTTCGGCTGCAGCGCTTCGCGCAATAAGGCAACCATGGCACCCACGGCCTTGAGATCAGCGGGCGTGACCGGGGTACCATCACGCCGTTCCGCGATCACCATGCGTCCAAGCCGGGCCTGGAGGTCGTCAAGGCTCCTTGCCAGGCAAAATGCTGCCATCACTTCGGAAGCCACGGTGATATCGAAACCGTCTTCTCTTGGTATTCCGTGAGCAGTACCTCCTAAACCGATCACCGCGTTGCGCAATGCGCGGTCATTCATATCGATGGCACGCCGGAGCGATATCCGGCGAGGGTCGATACCGAGGGCATTGCCCCAATAGAGGTGGTTGTCCAACATCGCGTTCAAGAGATTGTTGGCAGAGGTAATGGCGTGGAAATCGCCGGTGAAATGGAGATTGATCTCCTCCATCGGCGCGATCTGGGCGCGGCCGCCTCCGGTTGCCCCACCCTTCTGGCCGAAACATGGGCCAAGGCTGGGCTCGCGGAGCGCAATGATGGTTCTACGCCCGGCAGCACGCAGCGCATCGCCGAGCCCAATGCTGGTTGTGGTCTTGCCTTCGCCTGCGGGCGTGGGGCTGATGCCTACCACAAGGACTAGTTTTCCATCCGGCCGGTCACGCGTCGTTTCGATATAGTCAAAATCGATTTTGGCCTTATATCTGCCGTAGGGAATCAAGGCGTCGGCGGGGATCCCGACCGTATCGGCAATGGCGGTAATCGGCTTGAGTTCAACGCTTCGCGCGATATCGATATCTGTTGTCATGCGGCCTCCCTGATTGGATCGCTTTATTCGTGTGTCACATGTCAAGGCAAGGTCCACGTCGCATCTTGCGGTATCGGCGGGCAGGCTCGTAAAAGAAAGCATGAATGGTGCATCGCTTCAGGCGTCCTGGTTAAATGGCTATCTGCTGCCGGGGTGGTTGGTCCTAATCCTCCTGCTCGTGGCGGGTGTTTATGTGCTTGCCATGTTGGCGATGCCGTTCTCCGTCATTGGTGTAAAGTCACGGCTCGAAGCCATTGAGGACCAGCTTGACGCAATTCGTGATGAATTGCGGGTGATTTCCCTTAGGCAGCCAGATTTTGGCCGGACTTCAAGCGTCGAGGAAGTCCCGTACGGCCTTCAGGCTGGAATTCGGGCGCCGAGGCCGCACAGCGCCAGCAGCACGGACTATGCGATGCCGCAACCGCCGCTACCACCCATTGCCGACCGAACACCGGACATAAGGGAAAGCCTCGTCCGGGGAAAGGGAGCGGAGACCCGAACGGCATCATCAACTTCACCGCGGTCCCGCAGAATTGAACCTCGGTTGGATTAGGGCGCAAGCGCCGTCGGCTGTTTATCAAGCGGGCTGCGGGCCCTTGTTCTCGTTTGCGTTGTCGATCAGGGACGCTTCAGGAACCTGATGCGGTCGGAAGACGCGGCATGGGTCGATCGGTGTCGGTGGGCATGCATGGGCGTGATGCAGGGTAGTCATCCTGCACCTGCTGTTTCGATCTGGAATTGGCCTCGCGCCGTTCTTTTGCATGGTAGTGGGTTTTGTCACGCCCGATCGTGACGATGTTCCTGGATTGCCGATATGGCGCAAGTAATGGCCACAGGAGAGATAATAGCTGTGTCCGATAAGCCATAGTCGGTACGTCGTTTTTCATGAGGACTCCCACTGTGATGACGTCCCGGCGCGCTGCCGCGCCTAGCCAACGCTGGTGTCGTTCATACTATGCAAACTGATCGCTATGCTTTCCGAATCAAGACAGCTCTATGAAAGTTTTGCCACGGGGCGATGATCGCACACGAGGCTTGATGGAGGAGCAATCAATATAAATGATGGGTCGCCGCATTTGAAAATGAGTAGGCCCCGACACTCTCGGGTCGCACTCGTCGAAGTGGATGGAAATTAAGTGGCTAATGCAGCCGTCAGGGCAGCGGTTGCCAGTCGAATAGAAGCATATCAGAGCATGATAGACGCATGTTACGCGGGGGCTGGGGCCGACGATGTCGGTTTGGCATGGCGTGCTCTGTTGGGTGGCCCGATAAGCCGGTGGAGTGCGACCTCGGTGGCTGTTGTATCCCAGTCGCCAGCACCAAGAAGGGATGCGACCACATCGCCATCGCGGTTCACAATTACCGTGAATGGAATACCAGGGGTCTGGAAGGCGTCGAGCGCGCTTGAGGATGGATCCAAAAGGATCGGTAAACCTTTTATGTTATGTTGTCTGTAGAATGGAGCAACCGTCTTCATTCCGCCGGTGTCAATAGAAATCAGAAGAACGCGTATGTCGCTGCCATGGAGCCTCTTGTTTAGGGCAACTAATGTTGGCAGTTCAGCGCGGCAGGGAGCGCACCAAGTGGCCCAAAAATTCACCACGAGCCCGGTTCCGAGGTAATGAGCAAGAGAGAGGATTTTTCCGCCGGAGTTCATGAAATGGAACGGTGGTGCGGCCAAGGGCAGATTTTCCCGCCAACTGGACGAGGCGTTTGGCAAGCGTATCGCTGCGTCTGCAGATTTGCCGAAGCCTGCGAGCGTCGCTAGATCAGGGAGGAGAAAGCCGCTCGCCGCGAGGCAGCTTCCTCGAATGATTGCACCGCGCCGAGAAAGTCCATTTACCATGACAAGCGAAACCCCTCATTCAAAATCCAATTCCAGCGATTCTGGTGCGACTGGAGCCAATCTGCAATGGGGGGGGCGCTATTCAGGCGGCCCCTCTGCCGTGATGCAGGCGATCAATGCATCGATTAGCTTCGATCGGCGGTTATGGCGACAAGATATTTTAGGAAGTCGTGCGCACGCCGCCATGCTGGCGAAGCAAGGTATACTGACGCCGGCGGACGCGGAGGCGATCGACGCAGGATTGGTTGCCATCGCCAGTGCCATTGAAAACGAGGATTTCAGTTTTGATCCGGCACTTGAGGATATTCATATGAATATCGAGGCGCGATTGATCGAACGAATCGGCGAAGCGGGGAGACGGTTGCACACAGCACGGAGCCGTAACGACCAGGTGGCGACCGACTTTCGGCTTTGGGTGCGTGACGCAATTGATGCGCTGCATGCTATGCTTGGTCGAACGATGCTGAGCCTTGCGACACGCGCGCAAGCGTATGCGGCCACCATCATGCCCGGTTTTACGCATTTGCAGACGGCACAACCCGTGACGTTTGGGCATCACTTACTTGCATACGTCGAGATGTTTGCCCGCGATCAGGCGCGACTTGCGGACTGTCGACGCCGCTTGAACGAGTGCCCCTTGGGGGCAGCTGCGCTGGCAGGGACTTCCTTCCCGATCGACCGTATAATGACGGCTGTGGCCCTAGGATTCGATCGGCCAGCCGCGAACTCGCTCGACGCAGTGTCGGACCGGGATTTCGCTATCGAATTCCTGTCTGCGCTCTCCATTCTCGCAATGCATCTTTCGCGTCTTGCCGAGGAGCTCATCGTCTGGACAAGTGCGCCCTACCGTTTCGTGCGGCTATCTGATGCGTTTTCTACAGGCTCATCAATCATGCCTCAGAAACGAAACCCTGACGCCGCGGAGCTGGCACGGGCCAAGACCGGGCGAGTCTTTGGCGCCTTAATTGGCTTGTTGGCCGTCATGAAAGGGCTTCCTCTTGCCTATTCAAAAGACATGCAAGAAGACAAAGAAGCCGTCTTTATCGGGTTTGACGCCGTCGAACTTGCTCTTGCGGCCATGGCTGGGATGATCATGGATATGCAGCCGGACGCTGCTCGAATGCACGCGGCTGCTGGAGTTGACTACGCGACGGCCACCGATTTGGCCGACTATCTCGTTCGTGATCTTGGTATGCCGTTCCGGACGGCCCACCACGTGACCGGTCGGATTGTTGCCGAGGCAGAGGCGCGAGGTGTTGGGTTGGTTGATCTTTCCTTGGACGTGATGCAGGCAATCGAGCCACGGATCGATGGGCAGGTTTATGGGTGCTTGAGTGTGGAGGCATCGGTTGCGTCGCGGCGGAGTTATGGTGGAACCGCGCCCGAGAACGTCGCAGCAGCAGCGGCACGATGGATTGACACCCTGACTCCTGAGAGCTCGGTTTCGGAGACATAATCGTGAGAATGGCGGCGTTATTGGCGTTGGCAGTGTGCCTGATGTTGACAGGATGCGGGCGGGCTGGGGCACCGCAACCGCCAGGGCCTGCAAATTCGATCACGTACCCGCATCAATATCCATGGCAGTGAGATGAGCGCCATGGATCTCGATACGCCCTGGAGGGAGTTAGTTGCCGCACGCCAGGCGTTAGCCTATCGAATGTTTGGCGGTTTATGTATAGAGGGAGTTCCGCTCGTCCAGATCGCGAGCAGCTTCGGCACTCCCGCGTATGTATACGGTGCCGGAACGATTCGGGCGCGCCTGGCCGATCTGCTCGGTGCGTTTCGCGAACAAGGACTAACACCCGCGGTCCGCTACGCCGTTAAGGCGAACGATCACCTTGCGATCCTTTCGCTCTTGCGCGCTGGCGGCGCCGGTGCTGACGTAACGAGCGCCGGTGAAATGGCGCGCGCGCTCGCGGCTGGGATCATGCCTGAAGCGATCGTTTTTTCCGGTGTCGGCAAGCGTCGCTGCGAAATTGAGATGGCGCTTGGTCATGGCATTGGCCAAATCAATGCCGAAAGCGCAGAAGAGCTAGCCGTCCTATCTGCCATTGCCGTGTCTATGGGTAAGTTCGCACCAGTAGCATTACGCGTCAATCCGGATGTTACGGCGGGCGGCCATGACAAGATCAGTACCGGGCGGGCAGGGGACAAGTTTGGTATTGCATTTGACGAGGCGGCGGCACTCTACCGCTACGCGAGCACGCTGCCGGGAATTGCCCCGGTTGGCTTTTCTACCCACATCGGCAGCCAGATTTTCTCGCCGTCAGCTTTTGAAGCTGCATACAGCCGGGTTGTAAACTTGATCGATAGGCTGCGTGGTGAGGGAGCTGTCATCTCTCGCCTGGATCTTGGGGGGGGGTTCGGCATACCGTACGATTCAGGGCCAGCGTTTCCCATGCCTGCATATGCAGCCATGGTACGGAGAGTTGCTGGCGATAGGTGCCTTGACCTTATCGTTGAGCCGGGACGGTGGCTGGTAGGGCCGGCGGGTGTACTGCTCACGGGCGTGACGCTGGTTAAACTCGGCGTTGGTCGCAAGATCGTGATTCTCGATGCGGGCATGAATGACTTGATCAGACCTGCCTTGTACGGCGCTTTGCATGGAATTGTGCCCGTCGGTATGGTGGCATCATCAAAGCCGGTGACGATAACGGAGGTTGTCGGACCTGTTTGTGAAAGCAGCGACCGTTTTGCCGCTGCTTGTCCGCTTCCCGAAATGGCAGCCGGCGACCTAGTGGCGATTCTGGATGCCGGCGCATACGGCGCGGTTATGTCAAGCAATTACAATGGACGGCTGCGTGCCGCCGAGGTTCTCGTCGATGGCAGGGGAATGACATTGATTCGGAAACGGCAGGAACTTTCCGAGCTTATGCGCGATGACATTGTGCCGTTAGGTGAACGTGCTCCCGCTTAAAGGGGGGTGGTTTCCGCCGGCGCTGCGTGGAGCGATGCCCGAGCGCTTCGCGCTGCCGGCCAGCCGGGCGGCCGGCGCCCGCACAAGCGCGTCACACCCGCCGTAACTGACCGCGCACCCCATCTGGCCCAGCTTACAGACCGAGATTTCACAACCCGGCTGCACCACGCCGCAGCCCGTGAGCGTTCAGATGTGGGCCAAACTGGCGTTCCCGAGCAACGGCGGCCATAGGCCGGGCAGATTTTGGAGGACGTCAAGAAGCGATTCGTCCCGACAAAGAATTTGTTGGTGCGTTTCCGGAAGACGGCAACGGCGTCGGGAGCCGCGACGGCGGGAGCCTCTGAACCTGCGCGTCGGGGACGACGTGTCGTCAGGTTTCCGCTTCTTTTAACATTTACTGTTGTCGAGTGTGTGGAATGCTTTTGGCCAAAAGTAGGAAACTTTCAAAAAGGCAGTTTCATTCCGGGCGGCAGATTGACGCCGCCAGTCACCTTCTGGAGTTCGTTGGCAGAAATGCTTTCCAATTTCGCGCGCGCATCTCGATGGGCCGCGATGATCAAATCCTCCAGCATTTCTGATTCCGCTGCATCGAGTAGTTTCGGATCAATCTTGAGAGCTTTCAGATCTCCCTTGCCAGAGACTACAAGCTTGACCAAGCCGGCACCCGACTCACCAGAGATTTCCATCGCTTCAAGCCTAGCCTGCATATCTTGCATGTTCTGTTGCATCTGTTGGGCTTGCTTCATCAAACCTGTGAGGTTTTTCATTAGTGTATCCTTTGGCTATCAGTCTTCATTCGTGAGCGAGTCAAACTCATCGTTGCCCGCTGTGTCGGTCACGGACGGCGGCACCTCGGAGGCTGGTTCAGGACGGTGGAAGGCTTCGATTCGGGAGCCAGGGAATGTGTCGAGAACCGCCTGAACCAGCGGATGCCCAATTGCCGCATCTAGCGCACGAGCGTTCTCCCGTTCTTCGGCTTCAGCGAGGCTCGGCGCTCCTTGTTCGCGCGAGAGAGCAATGGTCCAGCGCCGTTTAGTGCTCGCCTCAAGGAGGGAGGATATGCGGGCCGCGAGATCTCTTGGTGCCGTTGAAGCAAGATTCAGTTCGATCACGGGAGGTAGGAAACGCACGACACGCACATCATGACGCAAGTGTGCATATAGTCGGAGGTCCTGCCTTTCGAGAGCCAAAGCAACGACATCTTCGAAGCGGTCGATCCTCCGCCGCGCTGCCGGGATATCGGGATCCGGGATCGCGTCGAGCACGGTAGCAGGACTGTCGGCACCAATCGACCCGCTGCTCCCAATTGCCGCACGAAAGCGTCCACCGGGCGACGTTATAGGTGCCGGACGTGGAGATGAGTAATTGTTGGATTGGCTGAGCTTGTGGACCAATTCCGCCGGTGGAGGCAGGTCCGCTACATGGCAAAGACGGATTAGAATCATGTCGGCACAGGCTCTGCGATCGGTCGCTTGTTCGATCTCCAAGATGCCTTTTGATAGCATCTGCCAGAGGCGTCCGAGCCAAGGGATCGAAAGCTGGTCCGCCAGTTCCTTGCCTCGAGTACGCTCGAGTTCGGGCAGCGATTTGCTGCTGACGAGATCTGGTATCGACTTCAACCGCGAAAGAGTGTGCGCGAGACCCAACAGGTCTTGCATTATCTGTCCAGGTTCCGCCCCATTGTCATGGGCGGAATTAAGCAATCGAAGCGATCGTGCGATGTCGCCAGCGGCGATTGCGTCCATGAGATCGAAGATCATCGAACGATCGGCAAGACCAAGCATACCTGACACGGTATCGGCGGTGATGATACCGTAATCCAGACCCAGTGCGATCGCCTGATCAAGTAGCGATAGGCCGTCACGTACTGAACCGTCGGCCGCGCGTGCAATGGCATCGACGGCATCTGGCTCGATCGTGATCTTTTCGGCAAGAGCGACGCGCTGGAAATGTGCGGCGAGCGTTTCGACCGCTACGCGCTTTAGATCAAAGCGCTGGCAGCGCGACAGAATGGTGACCGGCACCCTCCGAACTTCCGTTGTGGCGAACACAAATTTGATATGGGGTGGCGGCTCCTCAAGCGTTTTGAGCAACGCATTGAACGCGTGGCGGGAAAGCATATGAACTTCATCGATGATAAAAACCTTTGTTCGGGCCATCATCGGTTGAAACCGTGTTGCTTCGATGACGTCGCGGACGTCGTCCACACCGGTTTTGGACGCCGCATCCATTTCAATGACGTCCGGGTGTCGATCTTGCAGAATGGTGATACAGTTGGTGCAAACTCCGCACGGATCGGCCGTTGGGCCGCCATTGCCGTCACGGCCGACACAATTGAGGGCGCGCGCGATGATTCGTGCAGTGGTTGTCTTGCCTACACCCCGAACGCCGGTAAACATAAAGGCGTGAGCGATGCGATTCATCGCGAAAGCGTTGCGTATGGTGCGAACCAAGCCCTCCTGCCCGATCAGGTCATCAAACAGTACCGGACGATATTTGCGGGCGAGCACGCGATAGGAAGGCGTTTGAGGCGGCTCCGGCGGCGCAGCCTGAACATCACCAAAAAGTGATCCGCCAGAGCGCGGAGCGGGATCATCGTCGAACAGCCCGGCCATGAAACTCCGTGACGGCAGAGGGGTTATAGGTGGGAAGCCGGATCCGCAACCCGTGCTGAAACTCGTTGCGGCTGCTGCCTTCCGGCCCTGACCGGGTTGGCGAGGTACACGTCCGCGGCCGACCTCCCGACAAAGATATCGGATCTTTAGACGCTTTTGGCAAGCTTCGCCTGATCCGAGTGCGTGTCATCCATAAGTGACCAAGGCGCCCCCGGATTATTTTCTGGCGATGGGATGAGCCGGCAATGACGGTTCGCATAATGAAACTTTGTGTGTTCCGTTGGCAACACAAAGCCATTCTTCAGGAAGATGCTGTCCCATAAAGCAGCGTTAAGCTCAGTATCGTATCATTCCGGCAAAATTGATACTTTATCTGGCCCGGGGTTCTGCCTAAATCGAGCAGAGAGGAACCTTATAGCAAGAGGTTGATAATGCGCACGGTGTTGGACAGGATTCTGAAACAACTCGTGGCCGAGGGCGACTTTACCGTTATCTGGCCAGACAAAACTTCGTCGCACTATTGTGGCGCGCCCGGACCGAAAGCGCAGATTGCCATTTCCGACTGGCGAACCGTACGACGCTTGATACGATCACCCGCGATGGCGCTAGGCGAAGAATATATGGACGGCGGCATCGTTCCCGTGGATTGTACGATTTACGATGTTCTCCATGTTTTGCTTGCGAATACCGGGCACGGCGAGCGTGGCGTCTGGTTGTTACGCATGCAAGCCGTCTTGCGTCGGTGGATACGACCCCTGCGGCAGTCGAATCGTATCACGCGAGCTCGTCGCAACGTCGCGCATCATTATGATTTGAACGGCCGGTTATATTCACTGTTTCTTGATCGCGACCGGCAATACTCATGTGCGTATTTCCGTCGCGGTGATGAAACTATCGAGGAAGCACAAGAAGCGAAGAAGCGCCACATAGCAGCAAAGTTGCTGCTTGATCGGCCCGATCTAACGGTGCTGGATATCGGCTGCGGGTGGGGAGGTATGGCATTGACCTTAGCGCGCGACTATGGCGCGCGAGTCGTGGGCATTACCCTCTCCACCGAACAATTGAGTGAGGCGCGTGCGCGTGCTGAAACCGAAGGGGTCGCGGATCGTGTGCGTTTTGAATTAATGGATTACCGCCAGATGGATCAGCAATTCGACCGGATCGTTTCTGTGGGTATGTTTGAACATGTGGGTCTGCCGAACTACGGAACTTTCTTTTCAACCGTCAGGAGGTGCTTGCAACCGGGCGGTGTTGCGCTAATTCACGCAATTGGCCGCTTCGATGGGCCGGCGGCGACGAGCCCTTGGCTTCAAAAATATATTTTCCCGGGTGGATATTCGCCTTCATTGTCGGAAGTATTTGCGCCGCTGGAACGGTCTGGGCTTCGTAGTACCGACCTGGAAATACTGCGTCTGCACTACGCGATGACTCTAGCGAATTGGCGTCGCAGGTTTGCGGCTAACCGCGATACGATCGCATCGATATATGACGAACGTTTTTGCAGGATGTTCGAGTTCTATTTGGCGGGCTCGGAACTCGCATTTCGTGTGCAGGATCACATGGTGTTCCAGATTCAGATGGCAAGGAAGCAGGATGCCGTCCCGCTGACCCGGGATTACATGTTTGCCGCAGAGCAAGCCGCTACTCGAGTCGGCGCAACACTGTGATTCCCGGGGCTCGGCCGCCGTATGCCCCTACTCTGCAGAATCGGCGCGGGAAAGAATCGAGGTATAGGAACAAACCAAGTTGCGGTCTCCGTAGACATTATCCACGCGTTTGACCGGCGGCCAATATTTCATGCTATGCAGATAGGGCAGTGGGAAAGCGGCTTGCTCGCGAGAATAAGAATGCTGCCATGTGTTTGCGGTGACCTCGGCGGCTGTATGAGGGGAATTTTTTAGCATGTTATCGTCTTTTGGTAATTCCCCATCTTCGATCAGGGAAATTTCGGTACGAATCTGAATCATTGCGTCGCAGAACCGATCGAGCTCCTCCAGCGTTTCACTTTCGGTAGGCTCGATCATTAATGTGCCAGGGACAGGCCATGACATTGTTGGCGCATGGAAGCCATAATCCTGCAGGCGCTTCGCGATATCGTCGACCACGACGCCCGTCGCAGGCAGGAATCCGCGGCAGTCGACAATACACTCATGAGCAACCATTCCGTGGGAGCCAGCATAGACGATGGCATAATGGGGGGCGAGGCGGTGCGCGATGTAATTGGCGTTGAGGATTGCTGCTTGAGTCGCTGCGCGCAAACCGGAACTTCCCATCATTCTGATGTACGCATATGGGATCGGCAGGATCAATGCGCTTCCGAAAGGTGCGCCGCTAACAGGACCATAGCCCGTGGGCGGGCCCGCGTCACCTCGCAGTGGATGATTCGGCAAGTAAGGTGCAAGATGTGCCGCGACAGCAATCGGGCCAACGCCCGGCCCGCCGCCGCCATGTGGAATGCAGAAAGTCTTATGAAGATTGAGGTGGCACACGTCTGCGCCAATTGCTGCTGGGTTTGTGAGTCCGACTTGCGCGTTCATGTTTGCGCCGTCCATGTACACTTGCCCACCTGCCTGATGCACACGAGTGCAGATCTCCCGCACCTTGGTTTCGAAGACGCCGTGAGTCGAGGGGTAGGTAATCATCAGAGCCGCCAACCGATTACGATTAGCCGTGATTTTTGTGTCGAGGTCGACTAGATCAATGTTCCCATCATGGTCGCATGCAACCGGCACAACACGATAGCCTGCCATAGTAGCCGAAGCTGGATTCGTGCCATGTGCAGACGTAGGGATCAGGCAAATATCCCGTTCACTTTGCTGTCTTTTCTGATGCCACGCGCGAATTGCTAATAGGCCAGCGTATTCGCCTTGTGCACCTGAATTCGGTTGAAGCGAGACTGCGGCAAAGCCGGTGATACGGGCAAGAAGATCCGCGAGGTGATTTGTCAAAGCTGCATAACCAATTGTCTGTTCGACGGGAGCAAAAGGGTGGATCTCCGAGAAAGAACGCCAAGTGATCGGGATCATTTCAGCAGTGGCGTTAAGCTTCATTGTGCATGAACCCAGCGGGATCATGCTGCGATTGAGCGCAATGTCCTTGTCTTCCAAACGCTTCAAGTAACGTAGCATCGCGTGCTCCGAGCGGTGCCGGTGAAAAACAGATGCGTCCATGAAGTGACTCGTTCTAACAAGCGAATCAAGTGCCGACTCGAGCGAATCGCCTGGCCCGCCAATGATCTCGGCTAACTGTTCGATCTCGCGCTGGGTTACTGTTTCGTCGAGCGCGATCCCGACAGTAGTCGTATCGATACGGCGGAGATTGAAGCCGGCATCGAGCGCGCGCGTTAGGATGGCGTCTGTTCTTTGTCCTGTATCGATGGCTACTGTATCGAAAAAGAGTTTGTGCTTCAGCGGCAGTTCCGCCTTGTGTGCAGCGCCTGCGAGCATACGGGCGGCACGGTGTACACGCCGAGCAATCGCAGTCAGTCCGTCTGGACCGTGCCAGACACCGTAAAAGGCTGCAACTATTGCTAGCAAAACTTGCGATGTGCAGATGTTAGAAGTTGCTTTTTCGCGGCGGATGTGTTGTTCGCGTGTCTGTAATGCAAGCCGCATAGCAGGCTTGCCCGTAGCGTCAATTGAGACGCCGACTAACCGCCCTGGCATGTGTCGCTTTAGCTCGTCGCGGGTTGCAAAAAAGGCAGCGTGAGGACCACCAAATCCCATCGGCACGCCAAAACGCTGAGTGGAGCCGACCACGATGTCGGCACCCATTTCACCGGGCGGTTTGAGGATGGCAAGTGCTAACGGGTCTGCACACACGATGCCAAGGCCACCGACGGCCTGCGTGGCGGCGATTTCTGTTGTAAGGTCACGCAGCCCCCCCGTGGTACCCGGATACTGCAGAACAACGGCAAACGGGTTTGTCTGCCTTATTGCGTCGACATCTCCGGGGCAGATATCGTGCAAGTTCCAGCCTAAAGGTGCTGCCCGCGTGGCTATGACGGCACGGGTTTGCGGATGCACATCGGCGGCGATGGCAATTGCGGTGGAACCGCCGCGATTGACGGCGTGGGCCATTGATACGGCTTCGGCCGCCGCTGTCGGCTCATCAAGCAAGGAAGCGTTGGCGATGGCCATCCCCGTCAGTTCCTCGATCATCGTTTGGAATATTAACAGGGCTTCCAGGCGTCCCTGAGAAATTTCAGCTTGGTAGGGAGTATAGGCTGTGTACCAACCAGGATTCTCCAGGACATTGCGTAATATAACGGGCGGCGTGATTGTGCCGTGGTATCCCAGTCCGATGAAACTGCGCTTAACTTGGTTCTGCTCTGCATAACAACGCAGATCATCGAGAATTTCTGCCTCTGTGACCGGCGGTGGCAGGTCTGGCGTTTGCGACACCAAAATTGCGCGTGGTACCGTCTTTTGGATCAGCTCATCCATTGAGCCAAGGCCAAGTGCCCGGAGCATCTGTTGCCGTTCAGCGGTGCGAGGGCCGATATGGCGGGAAACAAAGGAACCTTCCGCGGCTGAAGAGGCAAGTTCGTTCATCGGAAGATCTCCGTCAGAGTGATTGAACGAATGCCTGATAATCTTCCGCACTCAAGAGGGCGTCGAAATCAGCCTTATTGTCGGGGCGAAGCTTAAAGAGCCATGCATTCCCTTCAGAGTCCTTGTTGGCCGCACCTGGGTCGTTGGCAAGCAAAGGGTTGTTCTCGGTAATAGTGCCGGCAAACGGTGCGTAGACATCTGAAGCCGCCTTGACGCTTTCAATAACGGCGCAAGCTTCACCGGCAGCGACACGACGGCCGGCTGCCGGAAGGTCGATGAAAACGATATCGCCGAGCGCTGACTGGGCATGATCAGTGATTCCAATGGTGGCAATGCCGTCATCGAGGCGAGCCCATTCGTGGTCCTTGGTGAAGCGGAGTGCGGTCATGGATTTGCGCCTTTCATCGGGCATAGCGGTGAGGAACAAACGGCAAAGGGACAACATGGAGCGCTACCGCGCGGCCACGCAAGGTCGCCTCAAGCAGGGTGCCATCTTCCGTACGATCGTGGCGGATGTATCCCAGGGCAATCGGTGCATTGAGGCTGGGAGCGAACGTGCCGGAGGTCACGCGGCCAACGACGGCGCCTTCGGAATCCCGTAATTCGGCGCCAGAGCGCACCGGAGCAGGCCCGTCGACACGCAGGCCAACAAGTCTTTGGCGTGGGCCCGTATCGTATGCATGGCGTACTGCCGTGCCGCCAAGAAAATCCCAAGTCTCTTTGCGACGCTTACCTATCGTAAATGCGAGGCCGGCCTCGATCGGGTTTGTGCTCTCATCAAGATCATTGCCATAAAGAGGAAGACCCGCTTCCAGGCGCAAGGAATCCCGGGCACCCAAACCTGCCGGTTTTACGCGCCGATCCGCCAGCAGTGCACTGGCAACAACTTCGGCGTACTCGGTAGGTATACTGATCTCAAAGCCATCTTCACCGGTGTACCCCGAACGGCTGATTACGGCTTCGGTGCCACACAATGGCATCACGCTGGTATCCAGGAACCTTAATGATTCCGAGCCTGGGGCGATGGAGGAGAGCACCGCTTCGGATTCGGGCCCCTGAAGAGCAAGAAGTGCACGATCGAGTAGTGGTAGCAACGAAATGTTGGATGGCAGATGCGCCCTGATGTGAGCAAGATCGTCCAGTTTGCGGCTGGCATTGAAAATGAGAAGGAGTGAAGTGGCGATATTGGCGACCATTAGGTCGTCGACGATGCCGCCCTGATCACTCATGAGTAGGGTATAGCGTTGTCGGCCAGGTTTCAGACCGTTGATGTCACCCGTAACGACACGCTCCAGTGCGGCTGCCCCGCCTGGCCCGGTAAGGGCCGCCTGACCCATGTGCGAAACGTCAAAAAAAGCTGCGTGGTGGCGGCAATGCAGATGTTCGTCTATGATACCGCTATATTGGAGCGGCATGGCATAGCCGGCAAAACCAACCAGCTTCGCACCTAACCGTCGGTGCAACGAATCAAGTGGAACGGTGAGCAGTTTGGGGTCCGTCAAGGCAGTACTCCCGCGCAAGCAGCAGACGGGTACAAACCCGTCCAGACTGACCCCCCTCTGTCGCGGAACCTGAGAGATTCGGGCAGCCCGTGACCGCTCCTTACTCCGTCGGTGCGGCGAATGACGCCGGCTTTCCAGAGATCCTTCTGCCCTGCGGTCCTTTTGCCTGAGCGTTTCCGGGGGCCGGTTGCGCCTTCGGCGGTGATATGAGTGGTCCCATGTCCCCAACCATATCACGCTCTCCCGCGTGACA
>JAJZBH010000015.1 GCA_021799015.1 Pseudomonadota bacterium | reverse complement strand
AAACGCATCTTCGTCCATCGTCGATACGTGCTGTGCCGTATGCTGCCATTTGCCACGCGGATCAGTAAACCGGAGATCGACGTATTCCACGCTGTTCTCCTTGATCATCGCCATCGCCTTGCTAATCGCATCGCCGCCGGCGGGCTTCTTTGCCATGAGTATCTCCCTTGAATATGCCGAAACGCCGCACCAAGCGACGTAGCTTGTACTTTAGACGGAGCATCCGGCCACCGAACAGTGGCCGATGCAAAAAATCAGATCGCTGCCTCGCCCTTTTCTCCGGTCCGGATACGAATCACCTCTTCGATCGAGGACACGAAGATCTTGCCATCCCCGATCCGACCGGTTCTCGCCGCTGTAGTAATTGCCTCGATCGCCCGCTCGACCACAGCATCCTCACACACCACTTCGATTTTTACTTTTGGCAGGAAATCCACAACATATTCAGCGCCCCGATAGAGCTCCGTATGCCCTTTCTGCCGCCCGAAGCCTTTCGCTTCCGTCACCGTAATGCCCTGCAACCCCACCTCGTGCAAAGCTTCCTTTACTTCGTCGAGCTTGAACGGCTTGATGATCGCCTCAATTTTTTTCATCCGCTCCTCGCCCGGTATAACGGGCGGCCTCCATGTTTGATCGCCGGGTTCAAATCCACTCGGTCCCGCACCGCAACGTCCGGTCGCGACCGGCAAAAATGCGTAACGCATCCTGCACCAAAAATTAAAGCATAGCTCATGCCAAATACCAACGTTCTTTGAAAAATCACGGTTCAGGGCCGAGTAATTCATCTTCAAAAATTTTTAGTTCAAACTTTATGCATTTTTTGCCTATTTTTTATCTTCTGCCTTTATCAGGAGATCTTTTCTTAACTAAAAAGTCTGCTTCGCAGCCTTACCGGAGAAAACTCATTGGAAATATGAAACATCGCGTTTGTGCTTTATTCTCGATCTTCGCGTGCTCCCTGCAAGCCAGAGCATTTGGCTACGTGCTATCCGATCCCCGAAGGTTGTGATTGCCTCATTGGCAATGCCAGTTCGAGATCGGCAAGCCTCAAATACTCATCAGCAGACAGTGTTTCAGCGCGGCGCGTCGGTTCAATGCCGGCCCTTTCGAGCAGAAACGCGCCACCAATCGCACGCAGAGACGAGCGTAACATTTTGCGCCGCTGGCCAAACGCGGCAGACGTGATCCGACCAACCGCATCGAGACGCGCGACGGCGATTGAATTCGAGCGCGGCACCAATTTTACAACGGCAGAATCAACTTTTGGCGGCGGCACAAAGGCCGTCGGTGGAACGCGCAACACAATCGCTGGCGTTGTCGTGAGCGCTGCCAGAACCGCGACTCGACCGTAGGCCTTGTCGCCAGCCACCGCGACAATCCGTTGCGCGACCTCGGCCTGGAACATCAACACCATAACAGTGAAATCGCCGGCATGGCGAAGCCACTCGACAAGCAAAGCCGTACCGACGTTATAAGGCAGATTGGCGATGATCGCTCGAGGTTCGGGCACGTGCCGAATCAGGTCAAAGCCAATTGCGTCCGCTTCGATCACGCGTAGACGACCCGACTGCGCCGCTTCGAGGTCGCGTAGTATTTTAACCGCACGGGAATCGATTTCGATCGCTGTCAGGCTGGCGGCATCGGTGCCCAAAATCGCCCGAGTCAGGTTACCTGGCCCTGCACCGATTTCGATGACATTGACACCCTTCAAGGCGCCGGCCGCATGCACGATGCTTTCGAGCACTTTGGGGTCGAATAGGAAATGCTGGCCGAGCGATTTATCGGCCGCCAAGCCGCGGTACACCTTGCCACCGCGAGGCTGGCGGCGACTCATCCAGGCATGGTACCGTGCGAAGCCGGTCGACTTATCATTGCGGCGGGTCTGACGATGATGGCCTGGCGGCGCAAATCGTCAATGAGTTGCTGAGACTCGAACGAAACTCGCCGCTGCACCAGCCGGTCGGCGATCTCGGTCATGTTTGGAAGACCAATTCGTTTCTGGCTCCGCTTGCACACCATGACAATCGCGACACCGTTATGGGAAACCAGCGGTTCACTCACCTGGCCAACCCTCAACTTTGCGAGCAGCGACCTGAATGCGGCCGGCCGCACCGTCGCGAGGTCAACCCTACCCGGATTGGCTGGCCGCAGCTTCCCCGCGGCCTGATTCGCCGCCTCGACAGCAGTGCAATCATGCAGGTTGGGCCGCAAAGCGTTTACCCTTTCAAGCACCGCAATCTGACCCGCCGTGGGCTGCCCCCCGTTGAAAGGAGTCGGAAACCGGAAGAAGGCTTGCCGGATCGACAATTCGGTCCTTTCCCCCTCGCCAAACTTTCGAACGCCCAGAAGCGATACGATCTCGTAACCGCCGGGCACCCGAACGGGGTCGGAGATCGCGCCGACAGGCATCCGTGCAACAATGTCGCGAACCGCGGGGTCAAGCAGGTCTGGCGACACCCATCCACGATTGCCCCCGGCTAGCGCGCTCTGGCTTTGCGAGAATTGTGCGGCCACGACAGGGAACGGCGCACCGCTGCGCAGCTGGGTAATCACCGTCTGCGCAAAACGCTTGGCGCTCAATGCGTCCTTTGGACTCTCGATCGGCACGAAAATCTCAGCAATACGATACTGCGTCTGGCCACGTTCCATACGCATCGCCCGCTTTTCGGCCAGCAGTTCCTCATGACTCGGGCGCAGGTTTTCACCCAACTGCTGTCTCAATACCTGATTCCAGCCAATCTGAATCCGAAACTGATTGACCAAGGTTGAGAACGGTATACCCGCGGCCTCCAGCTTGTGCTGCAGCCCGCCCGGCGGCAGCCCGTTGGCCTTGTCAATCTTCGCGAGCGCCCTCTCCAGCTCAGAATCCGTCACCACAACCTTGTGCTTTTCGATGGCCTGCAATTGCAGCGCTTGATCGATAAGTTCGCTAACAATTTGCGGCCGCAGACGCTCCATAACTGCTGGTGTCATTGGCAATCCAGCGGAAAGCGCAAAAAGCCGCGTACGCGCCATGACATCCTGATTGGTAATAACCGTGCCGTTCACGACAACAGCAATCGAGGCACCTTCAGCCTTCGCGGCTGAGGAAGCTGCGCCAAGTATGGAAACGACCAACACGGCGTAAAACAAAAACCTGTTCATAGGGCGCTAAATCCAAAGTTTCCTAAGGTCTTAAGGGTTACATTGATGAGCAACATCGTGCTCCCATGATCGTAATTATACGAGGTATAACGTTTATAGAAAACAATGCTGATCGCAGTACAAGAGTTCTGCCAAGTGGCGTCTGCCGACGCATAGTCGAACTGCCCCGTTTCGATGTTTCTGGCGGCACCCGCCGAAAATGTCCAGTGGGGTACAAGTGTAGTTGACGCGTTGATGGTTACTTCCCGGCGCGGAATGTAGTACGCAGCAGGCGTGGGGCCAGCCTGAGTGTATAGGTAATATGGATTGGTTGTCGAATAGAGGTAGCCGCCGCTAAAATTGAGAGCCGCCGTTCCGAAGCGCGCCGTCGTGTCCACCATTTGAATACCAAGATTATGGTGAGACAACCTCGTACGATAGCTGAGGTCAATCCACTTGAATGGGGAAACCTCCGCGCGGGCAACAATAGCGGAGACATTGTCGCTCAGACCGCTTCCCGCAGGAAACAAGGCATCTCTGTGAAAAGCATAAGACTGGCCAATCAAGCCAGACATCTGGGCACCAGACGGCAAATACCAGGCCCCCTGCAGCGCGTAATCGATACGCTCGCCGCCAGCAAATCGATCAATCCCCGGAAACTGATTTAGGCTGAATAAATTGGCGTCAGTGAATTCAAGATCCAGACTGTCCTCATTCGGAATCAGGGTCGATTGTGTTACCCCGTAACTGGGCGCTGCAACGAACTGGACACGCGGCTCAACGACCTGCTCGCCGAAACGGCCGGCGGATCGCACGAGTGGCCAGTTAAAGCTGATAGCGCCGACTGGGATAACCCTCGCCGTGGTTGCACTGCTGACGTTAGAAAAGTTTGGTTGCTCATTAAGTTTACTTGCCGTATAGCCAGCGGCGATTAGCCGCAACTTCGTATCGATCAGCAGGCCATCCGCGGTCGTGAATGGTAAATCATAACCGCCCGTTATAGCGAGACGTCGGCTGTTAGTTCCGTCATTTCGGAAAATGCTAAATGCGTTAGCCGCAAGTGTAATGCGCCCCCCCCAACGGTCTGGAGCCCCAAAATAATCATAACGAGCATACGGCGCGACAATCGGAAGCCTGTTCTGCGACACGGTCGCCACGAGACCCTGAAATGTTTGCGCATCAATACGCGCATAAGATCCCGACCCGAATCCCTCGAGATAGGCTTTCGAGGCAAGAAAGCCAGCGCTCGGCAGATACCGGAAATCGTCAAGAAATTGCGCGTTCGATGTATGATTATAGCTAAACCCCGCCCGCCAGGTCCTGTTCAGATCGAATTCGCCGTTGGAGAATATGGCGTCCGAAAACGCGCGCGCGTTGGCGTACCGGTCATGCCCTCCGGAAACGTTTATGTTGAGCTTTCCAAAATTGAAAGCCTGACGATATTTGAGATCAAGAACCGGTCCCGCCTTGGTCGCTATGATCGGGACAATTGTCATGTCTTGACTTTTGCTGATCACCCAAAAATACGGAATCGCAAAAAAGGTGCCTATGTGCGTGGAGGATCCGAATTCGGGGATCAGCAAGCCACTCTGGCGTTTCACCGACGGGTCAGGTTGCGAAAGGTACGGAAACCAAAAAACGGGCACACCGTAAATCTGTAATTCGGCATCGTGATACTGAATAATCTTTTTTTTGAGGTTCTCGACAGCGCTCCGTGCCCTGATCTGCCATAAAGGTGGCGCTGTGGGATTGCTCTTGCAGAGATCGCAAGCTGAGTAGATCGGCTTGGCGATTTCGTTGATGATGCCGCCGTAGCGTCGCGCCCCGTTGGCGACCATCCGACCGTTCTCAGCGAGCAGTGTGGCGATACCGTGCATCACTGCGTCCCGCATCCCATGACTGAGTTTTGCACGTTTCGCGAATACGACTTGGCCTGATGGTACGACTAGAACCACATTCCCAATCGCTGTCGCCGTATCGTCCTTCCGATCAATAACTACCTTGTGGGCACTCAAGATATAGCCATTTTGCCATGCTTGCACGTTACCGGTCGCAATAATGAGATCCTTGCGCCGGTCATATCGGACGTTGTCAGCGAGAAAGGTTACCGGCCCCGATTTCGAAGTCGGCGATTCGGTGCCAGCCAAGCCGCTCATGTAGCGTTGCGCCAACGCAGTTCGTCCCGCCCCCGCCAGTACGGCGCATGCTGTTACTAAACCGCACAACCATCGGAAATGACGTACAGCCGATCCCATCGGTCAGCCATCCTCCAGATGAAGCAACAACGCAACAGCCAGCAGCAAACCCACGGCCGCTGGCGCCCATGCAGCCAGCAGCACCGGCAGCACCCCCGATTTCCCAAACTGGACCGCAACTTCAGAAATCATGAACAGAAAAAAGCCGAATACAACGCCGCCACCAATCATCTGTGCAGCGCCACCGCGTCGGGCCGGCCGCATTGAAAAACCCGCAGCAACAAGTACCATCGTCGCGCAAAGCAGAGGCAGCGCAAGCCAGGTTTGAAAGGCCAGTGCATGGCCGGTCGTCGAAAAGCCGGAACGCCTCAGCAGCCGAATAAATCCAGGGAGAGCCCAAAATGACAGCGCACTTGGACTTGCGAAGCTTTCCTGCACACGCCTCACGGTAAGATCGGTCGGAAACTGTATCGCACCGGACTTCTTGGGCGCATGGTCCGGATTCAGAATCCACACATCGTGCAGTTCCCAGCGCCCGCGGTCGAGTCGAGCAGAAGCAGCGTCAATTCGTTCCAGCATCCGCGTCTGCGGCCCAAGCCGGAGAATTGTAATTGGTCCCGTCGTCAGGCGGTGCGCGACGATCCGGACATCGCGCGCATGCAGAATAGCGACGCCGCGCGGCGTAATGGCGTGATCCTCCTGGCGTAGCCATAACTGGCCACCCGCGAGAGACAGAGGCCCCGCGCCAATAGCCAAATAGGCTGAATACAGGGTTTCAGCACGGGCAAACATGACTGCCGAAAGCGGACTAATCGCCGTCATCGCGATAAAGCCAAGCAAAGCCGCTGCACTAACGGGCAACATCAGGAATTGCCACGCCGAGGCTCCAGTGGCCCGGGCAACGACCAGCTCCGACGACCTTGTGAGACGCCAAAACGAATAGATGCCCCCAAGGAGGACAGCAAAGGGCAGAATCCGTATCGCAAGCCAAGGAATCCTCAGAAGTTCGATCTCTAAGACAAGGCCAACACCAGCCCTCGGATGGTCCCCCGCTTGACGCAGCAAATCAAGGAAATCGAAAAGTGAGCCAAAGAGCGTGAGAGCTGCCAGCATACCAAGCACCGCCACGGCAAAACGCCTGGCGACATAAATCGACAACGTCCACGGTGGCAGCAACCGCCGTCTCATTGGGCCGGTTCCGGTGTCTGCCGGCGCAAGTACTTTCGCCAACTTGTCGAGAGCCCCACGATAACAACGCTAAGAATGGGTCCGGCGGCAACCAGCCAGATCATCGGGATCAGCGCATTATTTCGCGCCGCCAAGTTCTGCACAATGACTCCCAGGGCAACAAGCACGACCATGGCAACCACCGCCGCAAACGGCCGCACCAGTCCGCCGTACCGTCGAAATTTCGCCCTCAACACCGAAAGCAAAGCTATCAGGGCATAGGAAAGAACTGCAAAGGGTGTCGCAAGCCGCCGCGAGACTTCCGCCCGCCATTTGTGCAGCGCTGTCGGATCCAGAATTTGCCGGTTCGGGTGCAGCAATTGTGCCATCGTCGCTTCCGACGTCTTCGGGGGCAGGTTCCGAACCATTTTCGATGCTTGCGCTATGCCGACCGTGTCAGAAGCGAATTTCAGCACATCCAGTTCGTGGGTTCGCGGGTCAATCTGCTGCCTCTCCCCGTGTTGCAGTTCCACCATTGGGCCATCCGGCCCCTGAACTAGGCGCCCCGTCCGGGCAAGAATCGTCGCCGGCTGATTCCGCTGCCGGCCATCATCAATAATGATCCCATGCAATGCCCCGCTTGGCGAACGGTGCTGAATATACACCATAATATTAGGCCCGACTGGATTAAAGACACCTGGTTCCAGAAGCAACGCCGCCACCCTGTCACGGATCTGCATCTCGTACCGGGTGAATGCACTCAGGCTCGCCGGAACCAGCCAGACGTTGAGCACCATACATGCAGCGAATGTCAGAAATGCCAGTGCCAAGGCAGGCCGGGCGATCATTAAATCCGAACAACCGGCAGCCCGCATCACAGTAAGTTCCCGGTCAGCTGACAACCGCGAGTACACGAAGAGGATGGTGATGAAGCACGTAATCGGCAGAACGATGGCAATAAAGCTTGGCAACAGGAGCCCGGTCAGATGAAAGAATACGATCGGCGACAAACTGTGCTGGATCATTAGCTGCACAAACCGCAAGGATTGCGTCATCCAGACCAGCGCCACCAAGCCGCTTGTCACCAGCGCGGTGCCGACCGCGAGCTGATGAAAGATGTATCGGTCAAGCCAGGTCGGGTTCATCCGTCGAAGCATGTTCCGGGTTTTGGCCGGGCCTGATACCGATGGCAAGCCGGACGGCGTAAATCACGATGGTTCGCAACGGCGGCGCCCCAATTAGTTTAACATTCTTCCGACACTTATTACTGTTTTTTTGCGAAAAGGCACCTTCGTGTTGCCAAGTTTGTTTTTGGTATCTTCGTCGTCTTGCAAGGGTCCATCGCTTGGCAACCACAGGCGCTCAGAGAACCCCCAGACTTTGGCGCGCCGCCCCGATTAACGAACGCATTCTGCGGACGGCGTCGAAGAGGCCTATGAACATTGCTTCACCCACTAAAAAATGGCCGATATTTAACTCGCGAAGCTGGGGAATCGCGGCGATCGATCCGACGTTGGCAAAATTGAGGCCATGACCGGCATGCACCTCAACCCCCAATTCATGCGCCCGACCAGCTCCTGCACGGAGGCGATCAAGCTCGCCGTCCTTGCCGCTGGCATAAGCGCCGGTGTGAAGTTCCACGGCGGGAACGCCTAGCGACACTGCAGACTCAATCTGATTCAGCTCGGGATCCACAAAGACCGCCACACGAATACCCACCCCTTGCAGACGATCGACCAGGGGCTTCAGCACTGCAAATTGCCCGACGACGTCAAGCCCGCCTTCGGTGGTCAGTTCTGCGCGGCGCTCGGGCACGAGGCAGCAGGCATAGGGGCGGATCATGCAGGCAAGGTCGTTCATCTCCTCCGTCGGTGCCATTTCCATGTTCAGGGGCACCGGCAGGCCACGGGCTCGCTTAATATCGTCCTCGTTAATATGCCGACGATCTTCGCGCAGGTGCATGGTAATCAGATCAGCACCCGCTTCGATTGCAAGCTGCGCCGCCTTAATCGGGTCGGGATGCGTTCCTGCACGCAGATTCCGTATGGATGCAACATGGTCAACATTGACCCCGAGCCTGACAAAGCTCATTTGCGCCGCTCCCGAAGCGTGCCGGCCAAGCGAATGGCGGCGATCAAACTCCCGGGCGTGGCGCAACCCGACCCAGCAATATCAAAAGCGGTCCCATGATCAGGCGATGTACGAACGATCGGAAGGCCGAGGGTGATGTTTACACTATTTTCCACGTCAATGGTCTTCAGCGGGATTAAGGCCTGATCGTGATACATGCACAACGCGACATCGTACGTTGCACGTGAGGCTGCAGTAAACATTGTATCGGGAGGCAATGGCCCGCAAGCGTCGATCCCCATTGTACGTAAGCCACTTACCGCCGGCGTTATTATCCATTCTTCCTCGTCGCCGAACGACCCGGCTTCACCGGCATGAGGATTTAAGCCCGCTATGGCGATACGAGGCGCGTGAATCCCGAAATCACGCCTCAGCGAGTAGGCAGCAACCGAACCTGCACCTATAATTGCCTCGGTCGAAAGACTCGCTATCGCCTCGCGAAGGGAGAGGTGAACGGTTACCGGTACCACGCGAAGTTCAGGTCCGAGCAGCATCATCACCGGATTCGTGCAATCAGCCAGGGCCGCGATGAATTCCGTATGACCCGGGTGCCTGAAGCCCGCCTGGTAAAGAACCGATTTGGAAACTGGGTTGGTTACCACGCCTCCTACCTCGTCACGAAGTGCCAAGTCCACCGACTGCTCAATTGATCGAATGACTGCAGGCGCATTCCGCACATCCGGTACGCCGAGACTAACACGTTCCGCTAGCGGAACAGGAATCACCGGCAACGCGTTGTGAAACACCGCATTGGCTTGAGATGGCCGGTCGATTATTTCGACGGAACGACAGAATTCGGCAATCCAATCGGGGTCACCCAGAAGGCAGAAAGTCGGACCGGTACGACGCAACTCCTCCCAAGCGGCGGCCGTAATTTCGCCGCCGATACCCGCCGGATCTCCCATTGTTAGTGCGAGTGGAACCATCATGGATGAAACCAGTCCTCAACCTGAATTCGGGGCAAATCGAATCCCTCATTGGCCCGTACATACCAGCCTCCGCCGTGCATGCGACCAATCAGGTCAAGCTTGGGGGTATCAATTTGGCAGCGCTTGGCGTCAAGAACCGCATCGTCACGAACGTGCAACGTAAGAACTTCACCGACCACGAGAAGACGGTCTTCCGCGAACTCCAGAACTGAGTGGAGGCGACACTCCATCGCCGCAGGGCTCTCGGCGATACGGGGAGTGCCAATCTTCGCCGAAGCGATAGTACTCAATTTTGCCTCGGCAAGCTCATTGACCTGTGGCCCAAACTCGATTGCCGTGACGTTCATTGCCATAGCGTTGGCGTAGCCAACGAGATTAACAACGAATTCACCGGTTCGACGAATATTTCCACCGGTGTCCTTGGGATCGCCGGCCGCGCGCGACGCAATACCGATGCAAATAATCGGCGGCCCTGCGCCGAACGCGTTGAAAAATGAGAAAGGCGCAGCGTTCGGGGACCCATCCGGACTCAGGGTAACCACCCAGGCAATTGGTCGGGGAACGATTGTGGACGCCAGCAGCTTATACTGATCAAGCGGTTTCAGATCGGCAAAATCGAACATCATGTTTGCATCATCGCCGCTATCACAACCACTGTCCATGGGGCGCGCAATCGGCAATCAAGGCCTCGCGAAGGCAATCAGGCAGCTGCCCAAAAGTGTCCGAATGGCTTGGCCGCGACGACCACATGTCATACGATAATGCAAAACGTGCTTCCGGTACCGCTATGAAAACTGGCATACAGACCATCCACGCCGAACTGATTGCGGTCCTCGTTGCGGTTACGGGATCAGTGCCGCGCGTGCTCACGCTGGCCGATGGTAGTGCGCTCCCTGCTGGGCCACTCGAGCTAACCCACCGATCACTACAGGCTGGCGTCAGGGTCTGGGTCGAGCGGCAAACTCATCATCCGCTTGGTTATATCGAGCAGTTGTATACGTTTGCCGACCCAACTCGGGGAGCAACCGTCTCGGGCGATCAGGCAGAGCGCAGTATCTCGATTTCCTACCTCGGTTTGACCCGCGAAATTGCATCCGGCGGTGACACCGTTTCGTGGCAGGACATCTACCGCTATTTTCCCTGGGAAGATCGCAGATCGGACCCAACACTAATAGAGCGCACAATCCGCGCGGAAATGGGCCGGTGGATTGGCACAAGCGCCGAACGCGCCGCTCGCGTGAATGCCTGTTTTGGTCTTGACGGTTCGCCATGGAATGAAGACCTCGCACTATCCCGCTACGAGTTACTCTATGAAATGGGCCTGGTGCGCGAAGCTGCGCGGGATGGGCAATCCAATGGCGGCGAATTTATACCCGGCACCATGATGCACGCCGATCATCGCCGGATCCTGGCCACGGCTCTGAGCCGTCTACGTGCGAAAATTAAATATCGTGCCATCGTCTATGAATTGATGCCGGAAAGCTTTTCCCTTCTGGAATTGCAGCGCTGCGTTGAGGCATTGGCGGGGCAACGGCTTCACAAGTCAAACTTCCGCAGACTGCTTGCAAGCCAGAATCTTTTGGAAGAAACTGCTCACTACGCACCTGGCGTGGGTCGGCCCGCTAAACTTTTCCGCTTCCGCGCTGCTCTGCTGGCCGAACGTGCAATTGCTGGAACCCGATTGCCAATTGCCCGGCCTTGACAGGCTTATACTCATACTTAGTATTATGAATAGCAAGGCGCTAAGCACGAACGATGTGAGCATCAGCGCCGTTTTTTTAATCTCATTTATACTCAATATGAGTATAATGGAGTCTCAAATGCAGGGTTCGAGTACATGCGCCGACAATTACAAATTCGCTGACCGCGCCTACGCGAGCATTTCCCAGCGAATGCTGCCGGCGGAATGGGCGCTAATGCAGGACGACATTGTCGCCATCAAGCGGCTAAAGCAGGAGCGGAACGCTATCATTCTTGCACATAACTACCAGACACCAGAGATCTATTACGGTGTCGCAGATATTGTTGGCGATTCACTCGTTCTCGCACGAGAGGCAATGAACGCGGATGCTTCGGTCATTGTCCTGGCAGGCGTTCATTTTATGGCCGAAACCGCAAAACTTCTGAATCCCGGCAAAACAGTGCTGATCCCCGACCCCCGTGCCGGTTGCTCACTGGCTGAAAGCATCACGGCGGAGGATGTCCGAAATCTACGACTACGTCATCCAGGATTGCCCATAATTGCGTATGTCAACACCTCTGCGGCGGTGAAGGCAGAAGTCGAGTATTGCTGCACGTCTGCAAATGCAAAACGCGTCGTCGAGTTTGCGGCCCGCGAGGCTGGCACGGACACGGTCATCATGCTTCCTGACCGTTATCTCGCCGCCAATACGGCGCGCACCACCAGCATAAATATCATTACCTGGGACGGTGCTTGCGAAGTTCACCAACGCTTTGCGGCAGCGGACATCGCACAGGTCCGCGCACAATACGAGAACGTCACCGTGCTCGCCCACCCCGAATGTCCCGAAGACGTCGTCGAAGCGGCCGATTTCTCCGGTTCAACAGCCGCTATGGCGGATTTTATCCGTAAAAATCGCCCAACACGTGTGGCACTGATTACAGAATGTTCGATGAGCGATAACGTCGCCGCCGAGGTTCCGGGAACGGAATTCGTGAAGCCTTGTAATCTGTGTCCCCACATGAAGCGGATCACTCTCGGCAATATTCGCCTTGCCTTGGAAACGATGGGTAAAGAGGTTATGATCGAACCTGTAATCGCCTCGCGTGCACGAATTTCGGTCGAGCGGATGCTCGCGATCCCATGAGCTTGACCGAACTTTTCGATCAGCCTGCAATCATTGGCGCCGGCCTTGCCGGACTCGCCGCAGCGCTTTCAGCCGCTCCACGACCTGTCGTATTGCTTACTGCGGGCACTCTTAGCGATGGTGCCGCGAGCCTTTGGTCACAAGGTGGCATCGCAGCCGCAATTGGCGACGACGACGACATCTCGCTCCATATCCAGGACACGATCGCAGCCGGTGATGGTTTGTGCGACGCGGATGTTGTTGCGCGCATTATCTCTCAAGGACCGGCAATCATTGCTCAACTAGAGGCCTACGGCGCCCGTTTCGACCGGGATTTGAACGGCGCGTTTACGTTGGGTCTTGAGGCCGCCCATTCACGACGGCGTATTGCCCACGTTCGCGACCATACCGGTGCATCCATCACCCACGCGATGGCTCAAGCTGTACGTAATGCTCCACACGTCACCGTTATGGAACGAGCACGTGCGGTTGCCTTGTCAACGCATGCAGGGGCAATAGCCGGGGTCTGGATCGAACAAGGTGGGGCGAGATATTTGCTTCGGACAGGAGCCGTCCTGATTGCGACGGGCGGCGCCGCGGGCCTCTATCGCTCAAGCAGCGCGCCCCCGGGGGCGACAGGATCAGGCCTTGCCCTCGCGGCACGCGCAGGCGCCGAGATGCGGGATCTTGAATTTGTTCAGTTCCATCCAACTGGACTCGACGCCCGAATATCACCGTTACCCTTGATTTCCGAAGCGGTTCGTGGGGAGGGAGCAAAACTGATCGATGAGACAGGCAGACGTTTCACTGATGAACTGGCGCCACGGGACATCGTGGCGCGCTCGATCCGACGTCATCTTGACGACGGGCATCAGGTGTTTCTCGATGCTCGATCAATCGGCTCATACTTCGCAAATCGGTTCCCCTCGATCCATGCTGTGTGTCAAGCGGCCGGCATCGAACCTGCGATGACACCAATCCCGGTCACACCGGTCGCGCATTATCACATGGGTGGAATCGCCGTGGACGTCGCCGGACGCAGTACTATCGAGGGTTTGTTCGCCGCCGGAGAAGCTGCCTGTACGGGCCTGCACGGCGCCAATCGGCTAGCAAGCAATTCTCTCCTTGAGGCATTCCAGACCGGTCACGATTGTGGCGTCATGCTCCGCGACGCCCAAAGCCGGGGTTCAATGGCCGGCAGTCGGTGTACGGTTTGTAGCCCAAACACGGGTTTCGTGCCCGACCTTATGGATCGGCATCTTTTCGTCCAACGCAAGCAGGATGGCTTAGCCTCATTAATTGCAGATCTTGTTCCTCATGCACCAACGAATGATAGTGCCTTGATCGCATTAATGATCGCCGTTGCTGCCCATGATCGCGAAGAAAGTCGTGGGGCCCACACACGCCTTGATTTTCCGGATCGTGACACCCAAGCCAAGCCTTCCTTCTTCACAATGAACACCGCCTTCGCCCGCGCTCATTCGATCCGTGCCCTTGGGATTGCCGCATGATTTCACCTTCACCTCCTGACCTTCTGCTCGAACCAATTGTCCGCGCGGCACTCGCCGAAGACCTCGGCCGGGGCGGCGACATTACCACCGATGCCGTAATTCCCGCTGGCACCACCGCTCGCGTCGCATTTGCGGTACGTGAACCTGGCACCATCGCGGGGCTTGACTGCGCGCGCCTCGCGTTCTCGATCCTGGACCCCAAACTCGATTTCCGTATCGTTGTACCCGATGGCAGTCGTGTCGAAGCTGGCGATGTAATCGCCACCTGCTCCGGCCCCGCGCGTTCGATCCTGTCCGCTGAACGTGTCGCACTCAACTTCGTTGCCCAACTTTCAGGAGTTGCATCTGCCACTGCTGGAATCGTGAGGGCGATCTCGCATACGAAAGCCAGGCTAACATGCACGCGGAAAACCGTTCCTGGACTGCGCACGCTTCAGAAATATGCTGTTCGGACCGGCGGTGGCGTAAGCCACCGTTTTGGTCTCGATGATGCTGTACTAATTAAAGATAACCACATTGCAATCGCGGGAGGGGTCGGCGTGGCAGTGCGCCATGCAAAGCAAGCCACTGGCCACCTAGTGAAAATCGAATGCGAAGTTGAGACACTGGCGCAGCTCGACGAAGCGCTAGACGCAGGCGTTGACGCCGTCCTTCTAGATAACATGTCAATTCAGACGCTGCGCCAAGCAATGAAACTAATAAAGAACAGGGCGGTTGCCGAAGCGTCAGGTCGCGTAACACCTCAGACGGCGCCGGAAATTGCGGACGCAGGCGTCGATCTGATCTCGGCAGGCTGGCTCACCCATAGCGCGCCAGCGTTAGATATCGGACTTGACTTCGTAGCGTAGTCTTGCCCAGCCTCCCAAAAGTTGGCAAGATTTTCCTTATGCCAGTTCTGCAAGCAGGGAAAGCTGGCGCGCTTCAACACCGTGGCTGTCAGTGATGGGAATCGGATAGTCGCCACTGAAGCACGCGTCACAAAAGGCTGGTTGTTCAGGATTGCGGCCTGATTTCCCAAGCGCACGATAGAGACCATCCATCGTGATAAACGCGAGACTATCCACGCCGATCAACCTTGCCATTGCTTCAACGTCATTGTGTGCAGCAAGAAGCTTGCTTCGCTCCGGCGTATCAATGCCATAGAAGCAGGAATGCGTCGTGGGAGGAGAAGAAATCCGCATGTGCACCTCTCGCGCACCAGCAGCGCGGACCATCTCGACGATCTTGGAGGATGTGGTGCCGCGCACAATCGAGTCGTCAACCAAAACAACCCGTTTACCGGCAATAATCGCCCGGTTGGCCGAGTGTTTCAGGCGCACGCCGAGATGCCGGATCTGGTCCGTCGGCTCGATAAATGTACGGCCTACATAGTGATTTCGAATGATACCGAGCTCGAACGCAATGCCGGCAGCCTCCGCGTAACCCATCGCCGCAGGAACACCAGAGTCGGGAACTGGCACAACAATATCGGCTTCAGCTGGCGATTCGTGTGCCAGCTCTTGGCCAATACGTTTACGAACAGCATAGACAGAGTTGCCCTCCATGACCGAGTCCGGACGAGCAAAATAAATATATTCAAAAACACAAAATCGCGGCTCGTGGACCGCAAAAGGCTTAAAGCTGTGGATACCGCGATCATCAATAGCGATGATCTCACCCGGCTCAACATCACGGACAAATTCAGCACTAACCGTATCGAGTGCACACGTTTCGGAAGCAAGCACCCAGCCTGGGTTAGTCCCGTCTGCACCCGACAGCCGTCCCAAGATGAGCGGTCGGACGCCCAGTGGATCACGACACCCGATCAGCATGGTATCGGTCAAAGCAACCAACGAGTACGCACCCTCGACTTGTTTCAGTGCATCAATCAAACGGTCTAGGACAGTCGCATAGAGACTGATCGCGATCAAATGCACGAACACCTCGGAATCCGTCGTAGACTGAAACAGGCAGCCTCGTCGTGAAAGAGTACGTTTTAGGCTATGGGCATTCGTAAGATTGCCATTGTGCCCAACGGCAAAACCACCAAAGGCGAATTCAGCAAATAGTGGCTGAACGTTACGCAGCAGTGTGGCGCCTGTTGTGGAATAGCGGTTATGGCCGATGGCGCGAGCGCCTTGCAGATCCGCAATCACTTTTGCGTCGCTATAGTTGTCACCCACAAGACCCAAGCCCTTGTGGGCATGAAACCGGACACCGTCGTGGGTGACAATGCCAGTTGCCTCCTGGCCTCGATGTTGCAACGCGTGAAGCCCTAGCGCGGTAATTGCTGCCGCATCCGCTACATTCCAGACTCCAAAAACGCCGCATTCCTCATGCAGCTTATCGTCGTCGAGACCATTGATCACATTATCGCCTGTCATCGGTTTAGCCTAACTGCCTGCCGGTATGTGACGTCTCTGTGTTGCAGTGCCAACCCCCGTAGCGTGCATGGCGGCCCTTCAAAGCCGCGCTCGACGTGGCCAAAACCATACCCTACTGACTCGAGGACCTTGACGATGAAGAAGCTGGCGATTTTGACATTATCGATTGCGAAGAACCTCCATTGTCCCTGGCCTTTACGTTCACGCCACCTGGGGATACGGCCGCCGGGCGGTAAGGCTTGGGCACCAGGCCAATTAACCATGCGGAGCCAGATTCGACATACGGCAAGAATCTACCTTGTGTAACGGCCTGCGGCCATTCCGGCGGCTGCAAAAACATCGACAAAAAGATGAAAATCAGGCAGACAACAACCCCTCCTCGGATCAGCCCGAACAGAAGGCCCAAAGTTCGGTCCAGGCCGGAAAAGACAGACGCATGTACCAACGACGCGATCCAGGCGGCGATGACAGAGAGTATGATAAGGACCACGATGAATACAACGCCAATCGCGATAGGCCGGCCAAGTTTCTGATCATGAATCAATCCGACGATCGTAGGCTCAACAGAAGGATAGAAAGCTGCTGCCGCGATAGCCGCTCCTATCCAAGCTGCCAATCCGAGGACTTCGCGCACAAAGCCGCGGGCAAGAGCAAGTAACCCCGAAATTGCAACGATCAGAAGCGTCGCCAGATCCGCCCAAGTCATCCCTAGTCTTCCTTCCCCGTGCAGTCAGAGACCATAGCAACAATCAGGTCCTTGAGGTGGCCAAATTCGGTAAGTGTTATTCCTTCTGGTGGTGGCCGACTATTCCGGTTGGGAGCACCGCGCGGTACGCCCGCCGAGTAAAAACCAAGTTTAGCTGCCTCTTTTAGCCGCAATTCAGTCTGCGCAACCAAGCGGAGTTCGCCAGAAAGGCCAATCTCTCCAAAAAAGACCATGCCTGGATCAGTCGGAACGCCACTAGATGCAGAGATCAATGCCGCGGCAATAGCCAAGTCCGCTGCCGGCTCGGCAATCCTCAGCCCCCCTGCTACATTAAGGTAGACGTCATGCCCCCCAAGCTTTAGCCCGCAGCGTGCATCAAGGACAGCGAGCAACATGTTCAAGCGACCAGCATCCCAACCGACTACTGAGCGGCGGCCCGAACCTGTGCCAATGGCCGAAAGCAGTGCCTGAACTTCCATGAGCACCGGCCTTGATCCTTCAAGGCCAGCATAAACGGCGGAGCCCGCCACATTCCCGTGCCGCTCTGCAAGGAACAAGGCTGATGGGTTTGCAATCTCAACGAGGCCTTCGCCAGTCATCGCAAAGACCCCGATCTCGTCGGTGGCGCCGAACCGATTCTTAGCGCCGCGAAGAATGCGGAACTGGTGGCCACGGTCGCCTTCGAAATGCAGCACAACGTCGACCATGTGCTCGAGAACGCGCGGGCCTGCAAGCATACCGTCCTTCGTGACATGCCCAACAAGCATGAGCGCGCATCCCCTTGATTTTGCTGCCTGAATCAGCGCAAATGCATTTGCTCGTACTTGCGTGACACTCCCCGGCGCCGATTCGACCCTGTCGTCCCAGATGGTTTGGATGCTGTCGATAACGATTAGTACAGCGTCACGCTCGTGCTCCAGAGTGGCTACAATCTCTGAAAGCGCCGTCGCCGAAGCAAGCCCGACTGGCGCATCCGAGAGTCCAAGCCGTTGAGCACGCAGGTGGATCTGAGAAACCGACTCTTCGCCCGAAATGTACAGGACACGGCTGCCAGTGCGAGCTAATTTTGCGGCTGCCTGAAGCAGCAAAGTTGATTTGCCAATGCCAGGATCACCGCCCACCAAGATTGCGGATGCCGCCACGATACCGCCACCGAGCACGCGATCGAATTCGGCAATGCCTAACGACATCCGCGATGGCAGCTCAGCCACCCCAGAAAGGCCAACAATGTCGAGCTTATATCCTTGTGAACGATGTCGGTTTCGCGCAGATTCGAAGGTGGTACTTTCGGCGGCTAGTGTATTCCACCCACCACACCCGTCACAGCGACCCACCCATTTTGCCGAAACGGCACCACACTCTGCACAGATGTAACGCTGGGCTTGACGGGCCATGCGCTAGCACGACATCGTGGTCATGAGCGATGCCAACCATATTCACGCGCCAGAAACGCGTGCAGAGCCAGCACGGCATCGCTGCCGACCGTCAAAGGAGCCAAGTTCGTCACCGCGTCAGCGCCGGCGACGAGGCGCACCGCACTCGCAGAAGCGGCATCTTCAACTGCCGGAATGACAATTGACCGCGCCCCAGCCGAACGCCAAAGAGCAATCGCCGCAGGAGAGGAGAGACGGGGTAGAACCATCATGAAATCGATCCGGCTAGCCGCAACGACACTGCGATATGCGGCATCAAGCGGCCGTGGAAGTGGGCGGGCTGACCTTTGGGCTGCAAGTTCGTCAAGCGTCGGAACATCCATGAACCTGGAATCGCGAGCGGTCTTTCTCCCGGAGCCGGAACCCACTAGCGTGCAAATGACGACCCCACCTTCAGCCGAAAGCGGCGCGGCATCCGCGGCAACATCTTCGCCTGAGAATAGCGCGGCGTCAGCTTCACCTTGCGCGAATGCCGCAGTCACGGCAGCAGGATCATTGAGGCCAAAAATCGGCGCGACGGGAACACCAAGTTTGGCCAATCCAAGCAATCCGGCCAAGTCCGGACTTTCCAGTGAGGCCGCGGCAAAGCGGAGAGGTGTCGAGGAGGATAACCGCGCGGTCCCGCCACGAACAACCAACAATAACGAACCAAGCCCGGCCACGACAGGAATCCAGTCGCCAGGTAAGAAATGCGCGCGCGGATCCCCTGTAAGAAAGGCGATCGCCGCCTCGCCCGGCAGCAAAGCCGCAGTCATGCCATCAGGCACCACCAATGCCTGAAGTCGGTTTGCAGCAGTGACCCCGTCAAGACCTCCTGTCGGAGCAACCCGCACAGTGGAGCGGCCGCCTAAAAAAGGGTGCAACACCGTAGAAAAGACTCGCGACCACCGATCAATTCGTCCACCAGGTGGGCCACCGGCAATAATCGTGTAATCCGGGGCAGCTGATGGCGAGGAGTGGGCCATCTGGGCCATAGCGCGAGCCCCGACCAACGGGGCCGCACCAAGCGTCGCAAGAAGAGCCCGGCGCCGAATCATCTGGTGGCCCAGCAACTAAGACAACATCCAACGTCCAGGCGTCTTGGATTTTTCGCACGACGCCGTGTCTTTTTCGCAAGAAGGCCGGGCAACGGGGGGCGCCACACCATGATCGTTAATGCTGCTTGATGCCTATGAATCGTATTCAACCAGCGCCTCGAACGGCACATCTAGACGCCTCCTCCCCTCCAAGAACGTGAGTTCTATCAACGCCACCGCAGCCGATACATTTGCGCCTACCTCGCGCAACAATGCGATGCCGGCCGCCATCGTACCGCCGGTGGCCAACAGGTCATCAATAACCACTACTCGCTGCCCGGGCTGCACCGCATCTGCCTGCACTTCGATGCGATCCGTCCCATACTCGAGCTGGTAATCAAACCCGACCGTTGCACCGGGAAGCTTACCGCGCTTTCGCAGCATGATGAAGCCGCAACCAAGTTTCAGGGCGAGAGGTGCCGCAAGCAGGAAACCTCGCGATTCGACGCCCGCCAGAAGGTCGGGGTGATAGGCACGAACCCGGCTGGCAAGTCGCCCGACAGTGACCTGCCACGCATCGGCATTATTCAGGAGCGTGGAAATATCGTAGAAAAATATGCCGGGCTTTGGAAAATCCGGTATACCTCGAATGTGGTCTTTGAGATCCATTGGATCCGTATAGCCGAGCGGCCAAACCGCGCAAGGCAAGCATCTGGAAAGACATATAAGAGGCCGGAACGCTCTGGCTGGCTGCCGCCCTGATCGACCATTGGTGGCATGAATGCGCCTGCTGTGTGGCGGTCAGACCCCTGCCGTCGACCTACGGCCCAACAAAACGCCGCGCAAAGCAAACCGCAAAACGCAAGAAATTGATCGTCGTGGAATTTCCGGCACCTCGTTCTGCTTAAAAGGAGAGAGTAAGCTGGAGCGGCAGGAAATCGGATAAATGAGGCTCGACGCTTGTTGGCGATTCCGTTAATACAACATGTAGAGGATAAAATGGCTATAGAACGTCGCAACATACTACTTCTTGGGGTTGGACTTGCTACTGCGAGCGTGACGTCCGCTTTTGGGGACGTAACGGCAAGCCATCGGAATAACCCGCTTGGTATCCGAAGCCTTGGCAATCCAAATGCGGCAAAGAAGATTATCGAATATTTTTCGCTTGGTTGTCCGCATTGTGCGGAGTTCGCGACTCACACCCTGAAGCCGAAGATTGTCCCGTCTTTTATCGACACAGGTAAATTGTATTACGTATTCCGTGATTTTCCGCTCGATGGGGTCTCGCTAATGGCTGCGCAAGTGGCACGTAGCCTTCCTGCGCATGATTATTTTCCCTTTATCGAGATTTTGTTTTCGCACCAACTCGAATGGGCTTATGCGCCAAAACTTAAGACCAAGAGAGACTATGAAAACGCTCTTTTTAAATATGCGGCGCTGGCCGGCATGAGCCGCAATCGCTTCGACGCAGCGCTCGCCGACAAAAAACTCTCGAACTTTATTCTTGCAGAGCGCAGGAAGGCTGAACAGAAATATCACGTCGACGCCACACCCACATTCATCTTTGACGACAAGAAATATCCGGGCGCGATGGACTTCAAGCAGTTCTCGGCGATGATCGGGGAGGGATAGGAACCGTTGGCCGCACGCCTTGCCCAGCTTCGGATTGCCGGTTTTAAGAGTTTTGCCGACCCTGTGACGTTGGATATTCTGCCGGGGCTGACCGGCGTGATCGGCCCAAATGGTTGCGGAAAATCGAACATTGTTGAGGCGTTGCGCTGGGTGATGGGTGAATCCAGCGCGAAGTCATTGCGCGGCAGTGAGATGGACGACGTTATCTTCGCAGGCACCACGAGTCGTGGATCGCGCAATATCGCCGAGGTGACGCTGCTCATCGCCGATGCAACCGGGGTTGCGCCGCCCCCTTTCCAGAACGAGAGCGAAATTGCCATTTCGCGGCAACTGGAGCGCCGTTCCGGCAGCACGTACCGGGCAAATGGCCGGGAGCTGCGGGCACGTGACGTGGCGACACTGTTCGCGGACCTCGGCTCCGGCGCACGAAGCGCTGGAATCATAAGTCAAAGCCGTGTAGCGGCATTAGTGGAAGCAAAGCCGGAAGATCGCCGGACCATTCTTGAGGAAGCTGCCGGCGTAGCGGGATTACACGCACGGCGGCATGAAGCGGAACTCAAGCTCCGAGCAGCTGAGCAGAACTTGGCACGGGCAGAGGAAGCACGTGTCGATCACGAAAATCGGCTTTCCGAAATTCGTCGGCAGGCGCGGCAAGCTGCGCGGTATCGAAACCTCTCGACCGCGATCAAGGCAGCGGAGCTGGAATCGATAGCGATCGAACATGCTTTGGCCATGCGACAACGCGCAACGATGCGGGCAACGGCATTGCAGGCGCACGAACATCTGAAGACAACTTTGGAAGCGCAAGAGGTTGCACGGACCGAACTTGAGCGGCGGGATAAAATTCTGGCAGAATTGCGTGATACCGAGGCCAAATTCCGGTCTGCCTTGGAGCGGGCCCGCGTGCAGGTGGATCAGGCGGTCGCATCGGTCCGAGCAGCCGAAGCCGCGCGCACGCTCGCTCAGCAGCAAGTCGAGCAACTCACCCGCGATCTGGCACATGCACAGCGGGTCGAGGATGACGCCGCGGGTGCCATTGCCCGTCTTCGCGACGAGACGCTTGTCTTGGATGAAACGCTACGCGAAGGACCCGCATTGATCGCCGGGGCGGAAAAGTCTCTGGAAGAAATAGCCCCCTGCATCAGAGAGGCAGAATACAAGGTTCGCACTGCCGCGGAAGCGATGGCGCGACATAAGGCAACGGAGGACGTTGCCGAACGTTCGCTCGTCGCAGCTCGCCATGCGGAACAAGAAGCGCGGCGGCGCGTACAGGAGTCGGAATCGACTGTCCAGTCTGCCCGAGCCGCGCTGGTTCCTGAAGCAAGGCTGGAAAGCGCTCGCCAATCATTTCTGACAGCGGAGAAGGCATCCGCCGACGCGGCATCAGCACTGGCCGCTCTCCGTCGGCAGGTAGTGGATGCCGAATCGCGGAGGATGTCCGCCCAGATCGCACATGAGGAGGCACGGCAGGCTGCGGCCAACGCCGAAGCAGCGGCTAGGCGCTTGCTGGCAGAGCATGATGCATTGATGGGATTGCTGGCGCAGCAATTTGGTCGCGATTCCGCACCGATTCTGGATCAGGTGGAGATCGCTCCCGGACTAGAAAAAGCTCTCGGAGCCGCGCTCAATGAGGAACTGTCCGCCGGGATCGATCCGGCAGCGTCGCGATATTGGCGGCAATTACCAACCCCTGATGACTTGAAGAGTGGCGAGTTAGGCCCTTTGCCATCCGCTCCCTCGCCGGCTCTGACACAATGCATCAAGGCGCCTCTTGCCTTGAGGCGTGCCCTCGCGCATATCCGACTTCTCGCCGACGATGAAGATGGTGCACAGCTACAGGCCCGCTTACGGCCTGGCGAAGCATTGGTCCGCCGAGATGGCGCTCTCTGGCGCTGGGATGGATATACGATACGCCCGGGAGCGCCCAACGAGGCGGCAGCACGGCTGGAGCAGCGCAACCGACTCGAGATATTACGCCGGGAGCATGACCAAGCGGCTGCGATGGCGGAAAATGCGGCTACGGCCCGCCGGCTGGCGCAAGAGGCTGAAACTGCAGCGAAACTTGAGGAACAGCGCGTTCATTCGGCGCGCCAGAATGCCGAAAAACGCGTCGACCAATGTCGAGCCGAAGCTGACTCGGCACGAAACGCTGTAGGAAAGCTTGAGGCCGAGGCCGAGCGTGCTGCCAGCCGTATCGAGTTGCTCATCGAGGTATCCGAGCGCCATCAAATAGAGCTTCGCTCTGCCGAATCACTGCGCCATCAGGCCGAAGCCAAACGTGCGGCAATTGAACCGGCGGAAGCAATGGAAACGGCCTTGGCGGCAGCGCGCCATGATTTTGCGGAAGCGCAACGGACAGAGTCGACAGCACGAATGCATCTTGCGCAGCTCCGCGACAAGGTCGAACGCGCGACGCAACGGCGTACACGGGTCGAACGCGAGTTGGTCGAATGGGGGAACCGACAACACGATGCCACGGGCCGGATCGCCGACTTGCGGGCCCGCCTGGCCGAGGCGGAAAAGCGCTGTGATGAGCTGACTAGAGGGAGCAACCTCGCTGCGGTTCTTCTGGAAGCGGAATCGCTTGTTTCTGGGGCAGAAATCTCACATCGCGCAGCGGCAACAAATATGGCCGAGGGCGAGCGCGCGGCGAAAGAGGCTTTGGATGTAGCAACATCGGCCAGCGCTGCGTTGGCTGTGGCTGAAGAAAAACTAAGGGCAGCCGAGGCGGCAGCAGTTCAAGCCGATCACCGCTGGTTTGTTGTTGAGGAGCGCGTTCATTCCCGCCTCGGAGCAGAACCGGCGTTGCCTGAAGTAGCCGAGATTAGTGAGGCGGGAATGGAACGCGCCCGCAAGCGGTTTGAGCGCTTGACCCGCGAACGCGAAGATATGGGGCCCGTCAATTTGCGCGCCGAAATCGAGGCAACGGAAATCGAGGATAAACTGCGAAAACTCGCGTGTGAACAGGAAGAGATTACCTCGGCAATCGCCAAGCTGCGCGGTTCAATCGGGCACCTGAATATGGAAGGGCGGCAGCGAATACGGGCTCAGTTCGTCGAGATCGACCGGCATTTCCAAGCCCTTTTCCGGCGTATGTTCGGCGGCGGGCGGGCGCATCTCGCGTTGGTTGGATCCGATGATCCTTTAGAGGCCGGGCTAGAGATTTTTGCGGAACCACCTGGAAAAAAACTGGCCGCGCTGTCGTTACTGTCGGGTGGTGAGCAGGCGCTTACCGCACTGTCACTAATTTTTGCTGCCTTTCGCTGCAATCCAGCGCCGGTTGCGATCCTGGACGAGGTTGATGCGCCGCTTGATGATGCGAATGTGGAGCGGTTCTGCGCGTTGCTGAACGATGTAGAACGCGAAACGGGAACACGATTCATTGTAATCACCCATCATCACCTGACAATGGCCCGGATGGATCGTATCTTCGGTGTGACGATGCAGGAACGCGGCGTATCGCGGATCCTTTCAGTTGATCTGAACACAGCCGTCCGTCTTACCGGATCGCCAACCGCAGCTCTGGCTGCAGAATGACGGTGTTTTCATGAATTCGGGGCAGCCGGAACGACTCCGGCGAATATCAATGTTCCCGGTTTTGGCCGCATAAGCGCCTCCAGTAGAGCTTCCACGTCGTCGGCAGCGCCGTTTATGACGCTGTTGGTGCATCGAGAGTTCGTTGATTTTAACTGCGTGGCCTCGCAGGATTGTGAGCGCATTGACTTCATGATCTGTGCTGGGTAGCAGATCGCGTATCGTCGTGGGGATATGGATCACATCTGCCATGAAACAGGACGATTCGGCACAGCACGATGGCACAGGCGCTTCGTTCGATAAGCGGCTTGAGGCTGCGCGACTAAAGGCAGGACTGGTTGCAAAGCCGAAGCCGGACCCGAACAGGTCACCGGATGACAATCCGCTGACGATGGCGATGCGGCTTGGCTCGGAAATGGTCGGTGCCCTAGCGATCGCCGTTGTGATCGGTTATGGGCTTGACCGGCTGTTGGACACGGCCCCTTGGTTCATGATCGGCCTCGTACCGATCGGAGCAGTGGCGGGAATACTGAACGTGTTTCGTGCGGCCGGATCATCCCGGCCAAACACGAAACCGAAGGACTGAACGGAGAAGACGCCTTGGCGCTGATGGTTGAAATGGATCCGCTAAGCCAATTCCACCTCCAATCGGGGTTGGGAACATTGGGGCGCATAATCGATTTCACCAATTCTAATCAGATGATGGTGATCGCAGCGTTAATTGTGATAACAGTGATGGGCATTGGCCTGCGTAGGGCAGCCATTGTGCCAGGACGGATGCAGGGCTTGGCTGAATTGTCATACGAATTTGTGCACAACATGGTCATCGATACAATCGGAGAGGAAGGTAAGCGATTTTTCCCGTTCGTTTTTACTCTGTTTTCATTCATTCTGGTTGGAAACCTGCTGGGGCTTTTCCCCTATTTCTTTGCATTCACAAGCCACATTGCAATAACAGGAGCGCTGGCATTTTTTGTCTTTTTCCTGTCGCTGATAGTTGGGTTCTGGCATCATGGTTTTCGATTCTTTAAATTTTTTGCGCCATCAGGCGTGCCAGCTTGGTTATTGCCGCTACTAATCCCGATCGAAGTTGTGTCTTTTTTGTCTAGACCTGTCTCGCTATCAGTTCGTCTGTTCGCGAACATCACGGCAGGTCATGTCATGTGGGAAGTATTTGCCGGCTTTATGCTGATGCTCGTAAGCAGCCTCGGCGCTCTTGGCGTAGTGGCAGCCCTGATCCCGCTTGGCCTCAACATAGCTCTTACAGCATTGGAGTTCCTGGTCGCGTTTCTGCAAGCGTACGTGTTCGCAATCCTGACGTGTTTGTATTTGCATGATTCGATCCACCTGCACTGAACGAATTTTGTCCTGTAATTTGTTACAAAAGCGCGACATCGCGCGAAACTGAAAGGAAATCGCCATATGGCTATCGATACCGTTCTCCTTGCTCGCGATATCGGCGCCGGCCTAGCGACAATCGGCGTCGCCGGTGCCGGTGTAGGCATCGGCAATCTGTTCGGTTCTTTCGTGGCGGCCGTTGGTCGTAATCCGGCCGCGCGCGACCGCATGTTCCGTGACGTGCTGCTGGGTTTTGCCCTGACTGAGGCAGTAGCTCTCTACGCCTTGGTAATCGCGTTGATCATTCTTTTCGCCTAGGTGCGATAAGATGCTCTGCGGACGCCGCTTCGGGGTAACCGCCGCCGCGACAATGATAACGGGGTTCCCAGCCGCAGCTTTTGCGGGGGAGCAACTGCCGCAAATGGATTTTGCCAACCCGTACACCTCTGGCCAGGTCGTATGGATGGTGGTGATCATGGTGGCTCTCTACTACTCGTTGTCGCGGAGAGCGCTACCGGCGATCGGCGGAATCATTGAAAACCGGCGCTCACGTATTGCTGCAGACCTGAACGCCGCCCAAGAAGCCAAAGTTGCGGCCGAACGCACGGCCGCCGAATTAAACCGGGCCATCATGACAGCGCGCCAGGCTAGCCAAGCACTGATTGCCGAAGCGATCGCCAACGCGAAGCGTGAAGCCCAGCAGGAATCAGCACATCTCAACGGGAGGCTGGCCACTGAGTTGGCACGCGCCGAGGCGGCGATCGAGGCCGCTCGGCAAAATGCTCTCGCGGCCCTGCCTCTCATCGCCGAAGATGTAGCAGATTCACTGGTCCAGCGCTTGGTCGGCGTAGAACCGGATAGACGCGCACTGGCCAAGGCGCTCAAATCGGCGCAAATCTGAAGGAGCCGGCATGGAATACCAAGCCCTACACGCGCCACTCTGGAATCAGGGAACTTTCTGGGTAACTGCTGCCGTCTTAATTTTTCTGTTTTTCTTTGGCCGCAAAATTGTCGGCTTTGTCGTGGAAATGTTGGACAAGCGTAGTGCTGAAATCGCCGCTTCTCTTGCAGAAGCAGCGCAACTCCGCGCAGAGGCTGAAAAAATGCTATTGGAAGCGGAAGCTCGGCGAGCAGAAGGTGAAGCGCAAGCCAAGGCGATGGTTGAAGCGGCCTCCAGAGAAGCCCAGCGCATGGCAGCAGAAATCACCCAAAATGCGATAATGTATGCCCAGCGGCGGGAGCGGGTGGCATTGGAGCATATTGCTGCGGCCGAAGCTGCGTCGGTGTCAGCAGTACAGACTGCAGCGGCTGAACTCGTTGTAAAAGCTGCCGAAATAGTCATGCGCGAGCACGTCGATGCCGGACAGGATGCAAAACTTATTGATGCGGCAATTTCTACCCTGCCGACCTCATTCCGGCGAGGTGCCGCCTAGTCTTATGCAGCAACTGTACCCGCACGGCATAGCCTTTCCAGTGCCATGTTGATATAGCCATTATCGGCTTCGGGTGCGTCTATCCGGAGTTATCTGCTCCTCCAGCATTAGCACGAGGTTCGCTTATGGCCCGTCGCCGCCAGTTATACGAAGGTAAAGCAAAAATTCTTTTCGAGGGCCCGGAACCGGGAACACTCGTGCAATATTTCAAGGACGATGCGACTGCCTTTAATGCCCAGAAGAAAGGCACCATCACCGGTAAAGGCGTCTTGAACAATCGGATCAGTGAATTTTTGATGCAGCGAATTGCTGAAATTGGCGTGCCGACACATTTCATCCGTCGGCTGAATATGCGGGAACAGCTGATTCGTGAAGTCGAGATCATACCGATTGAAGTGGTGGTCCGCAATATCGCCGCGGGAAGCCTTTCAACACGGCTTGGCATCGCCGAAGGAACCAGGTTGCCTCGCAGTATCATTGAATATTATTACAAAAATGATGCTCTTGGCGACCCAATGGTTGCCGAAGAGCACGTCGCGGCATTTGGGTGGGCAAGCGCGCAAGACATGGACGACATCGTCCATATGACTTTGCGCATCAACGACTTTTTGACCGGCCTCTTCCTTGGTGTCGGAATTTCCCTAGTTGATTTCAAGGTTGAATTCGGCCGGCTATGGGAGGGGGAAGAGATGCGCATCGTCCTCGCCGATGAAATAAGTCCGGACAATTGTCGTCTATGGGATACCAAAACAAACGAAAAAATGGATAAGGACCGGTTTCGTCGCGATCTGGGCAAGGTTGAAGAAGCCTATCAGGAAGTTGCCATGCGCCTTGGGATTCTCCCGGAAGCGGGTGCGCGGGATCTCAAAGGCCCGGAGGTAATGCAGTGAAGGCGATTGTAACGGTGATGCTCAAGGACGGTGTCCTTGACCCACAAGGTAAGGCTATCCGCCACGCATTGGATGGCCTCGGGTTCGCTGATGTCGGCGAGGTCCGTGTCGGTAAGGTTATCGAACTTGATCTCTTGGAAGCCGACCCCTTGAAAGCACGGGAAAAAGCCGAAATGATGGCCCGGCGTTTGCTGGCCAATATGGTCATTGAACAATTCGATGTCGTGTTTCGGTAAAGGCGCATGCGATGAAAGGCGGCGTGCGGTCAAGTGCAGCGGCGGCACTGTTCAATGAAGTACCTCGTGTCCGCTGGCACTAATATGTATGTGGCTATGGCCGGTCGCTGTCCCTAGCCGCGGGTTTGATTCTGGCTAAGCAGAAATAACGAAAACAGCCGCCAGAGTCGGAGATAACACCAACCGCTCCGGCTACACCTGGATAGGCATCGGCGACATCTTCGCCGCGGCACCGCTGGTTTCAGCTATGCCACTGAGGTCAATCCGAGGTAAAGCATGGCGAATCCCGACCCCTTAATTGGTCCCGCGGGACCCAGAAAGCTCCGAAATGCGTTAAATTGCCAGAAGCACCGGTCAAGCGTAACGTGAATGCGTTGCCATATGCTTGCACGCCAGTATGCCCCTACCCCGGTGTCATGGTGGCCTGTAGGTCGGTGGCATATCCGAGGTGCGCAGGAATACTTGGGCGGAAGATTTGCACGGCCATAACGGCGATGACCGTCGCGGAGTAAACTCAGGCATCAATCCCCTTCAGCCTGCCAGCTGCGAGCGTCGTCATCGGCGCGCCCAACGATTCCAAGCCTAACGGACCTCTCGATGCCATGAACGCCGCCCAGCCTACCGGCGATCTTTCTGGCATTAACCAGTCGTGCGCGGATAGGAGACCTGTGTGCGGGTCGGGTTTCGCATTGATTTTCTGACATTTCATGGAGTGCGATGTTGGGTGTGGCGATCGACGGTGATGTCAACGCCTCGCCGGAAGAGCGGCGATCTCGTCATT
>JAJZBH010000162.1 GCA_021799015.1 Pseudomonadota bacterium | reverse complement strand
GGCGGGGTTCCACCGCCGACCGGCGATGGCACAATCCCTGCCCCGGTGCGGAAACACGCAACGCGGCCCAGATGTCAGGTCAGGCTAAAGCGCCACATCGGGCGCTCCTTGAACTAACTCGATAGTTTCCAAAGGAATTCAGCTATTCGCGTTGCTTCTTGAGCGGTTGGCTGCTCCCTGACCCAAGCGGCGAAGTAAATGGTTGAGGATCATCAACTCGTCGAGGGAAAGTGGGGACATCGCTTGATGGATGTCGGCTGCATGCAAGGGGAACACTGCTTCGATCAGCATGCGGCCTTCTTCCGTTAGCGCGACGCGAACGCTACGTCGGTCCTCTGGGCAGATAGTCCGGTGCACTAGTTTCCGTCGCTCAAGTTTATCGATGACGTCTGTAAGGTTGCCGGGGCTCGTCAGGATCTTGCGGCCAATGTCACGTTGGGTCAGCGGGCCAAGGTGCAGCAGGGCCTCTAGGACGCCGAGCTGGTTGGGTGTTAGATCCGATTCATTGAGGCGACCGACCACTCGAGCTGTAACAGCGCGGCTGGCACGTACCAGCTTTACGTATGCTTTGACCGAGGTTTCAATTGCCGGATCGGTGACCCCGAACATCAGCGATTCATTAGAACTGGCAGTTGTGCATGTTCGAGAACGTGCCTCGTAACTCCTCCGAGAATGAGCTGCCGGAGACGAGAGTGAGAGTAGGCGCCCATTACGAGGAGATCGGCGCCGTATTCAGTAGCGGCGGCGAGAAGGCCGGCGCCAACACTGCGGTCCACCGAACTAAATTCGACTACTTCCGCGGCAACGCTGTGTAAGGCGAGGTAGGAGGCGAGCTTTTGTGCTGATGGGCCTTGGCGGTGATATTCAACTGAATGCAATATGCTAACCGAATGAGCTTCGATCAACCAGGGGAGCGAAGAAGCAACGGCTGCAGAACTTTCGGCGGTTCCATTCCATGCTACCGCAATGCGGGTGCCGAGGTTGGTGGGCTCTTCGACTGGAGAAATCAATGCTGGGCGACCTGAATCAAACAAGACGGCATGCAAAGCATCTGTGGACGCAACCTCTTCAGGTGATTTCGGATGTGGAACAATGATCAGGTCCGAGACGCGAGCTTCACCTGCAACCACCTCTTCTTCTCGTCCAATTATGGACTCGAATTGCGCTGACGCTGCGATTTTGTTGGTGGACGGCGCATGCGGCCCGCCAAAATCCGGAAGTGTAATCTTCACATCGGCATCAGCGCACATGGTTTCGAATAGGGCTTTGAGTGCGTTGGCCTCTGATCGGCCGGTCTGCTCGGTAGCGGTCATCATTTCCTCGATCATTGCCCCGGACAGGCCTTCGCCGGCCAATGGTGCTACGTCGCGGACATCGGTTCGGACGTGTAAGGCCAAAAGGTGAGCGCCGTGGCACCGCGCGATTTGCAGTCCCGTGGCGACAACGGAGCGCGCGGAGGACACACTGGTGAGAGGCAGGAGCACTTTGTGGATAGCCATCGTCAATGCACCGAGATCACCCTGCTGACTTTACCGTGCCAAATGCAAATGCCAAAAGTTTCTAGCACCGTGCCACCGATATTCCATTGAATGGGGCTGGCATCGCACATTTGTTTGGTCTGGCACGGAGGTCAGCACGACAAAGCATCTCCATCGTCAGGTAACGCCATTTTACACGTAAGACGAATGCAAAGCCACCTCAATTTGAAAAAGAGTCATCCAACGCTCGGGAGGACTATCACTAATACATTGAAGAAAGAACTGTTCTTAGCCGTTTGAGTTCTTCCAAGGCGCGGCCGGTACCCAAGGCGACACATTGGAGAGGTTGTTCGGCCACTAAAACGGGCAAGCCGGTGGACTCGCGCAGTACTTCGTTAAGGCCCTTCAGAAGGGCACCGCCACCGGTGAGAACGATGCCCTTGTCGACAATGTCAGCAGCGAGTTCGGGAGGCGTGTTTTCAAGCGCGACCTTGACAGCTTCAACGATCTGGCTAACTGGCTCCGTCAAGCTTTCAGCGATTTGAGCCTGACTGACTTTTACTTCGCGCGGTACACCGTTGATCAGGTCGCGGCCTTTGACGTCGCGCGTGGGACCCGGATTGCGGGGATCCGCCCACGCGGCGCCGATGTCCAGCTTGATTCGTTCGGCTGAGGATTCACCGATTAGCAGGTTGTAGCCGCGGCGGATGTAGGAAATGATCGCTTCGTCCATCTTATCACCGCCAACGCGAACGGAGCGCGAGTAAACGATGCCTCCGAGGGAGATCACCGCGACTTCTGTAGTTCCGCCTCCAATATCGACAACCATTGATCCCGAGGGTTCGGTGACGGGAAGCCCTGCGCCAATAGCGGCAGCCATTGGTTCCTCAATGAGTAGCACTTTGCGAGCACCTGCGCTCTCGGCGCTCTCTTGGATGGCGCGCCGTTCAACAGCTGTCGAGCCTGACGGGACGCAGATGATGATTAAGGGCGAGGCAAAGCCGCGGCGATTGTGTACCTTTCTGATAAAATGTTTTATCATTTCCTCGGCCACGTCGAAGTCGGCGATGACTCCATCGCGGAGTGGACGGATCGCAGAAATGTTGCCTGGGGTACGGCCGAGCATATGTTTAGCCTCCTCGCCCACGGCGAGAACCTGCTTTCGGCCCTTAACTTCAGCAATGGCAACCACAGACGGCTCATTCAGAACGATGCCACGGCTTCTCACATAGACGAGCGTGTTTGCGGTACCCAGATCGATCGCCATATCAGCCGACATAAGGCCGAGCAGTCGAGACAACATGAAACCCTTCCTACGCGGCCGGAATGAGTCAAAGGATAGAACTAGCGACAGCGAAAGCGCTGTAGTGAGAACCGGACCGCACGCGCGACGGATTACAGTCAGTATCGCGTTGTCACAAGCCTGTTCGGATGATTAAGGCGAGAGAAAAAATTCCTTGCCTCTGATTACAGCGGCTTTGGCTGGTGCTTTACCTGGCATCTGGCGATGAGCAAGCATTGTGACTTAACCGCATCGCGGCGTAAGACCCATCCGTTCCGGAGCGGGATATAATAAGCCACGCGCGGCGCGGCAGCGATCTCGTGCAACTCTCGACCGCGGTACGCAAATCTAATTCGTGCTCATTGCCAGGAGGTTGTGATTCTATCCAACGCCCGACCTGATGTACTGGCTTGCGGTTCAGTTCGGTTAGGCACGGTGGCCCCGGCGGACTTCGCTGTGGCTGGCGATGGGTCGCAACCGGCTTCGTGACAGGGCGCGGTGTCTGGTGCTCTGCTACCATGAGAGGTAAAAAACGCCTGTAAGGACTACCTGCACAAGCTGGACACCCGCAATTACCCTGGTGGCGTGGGAAACTGATGCAGGTTTGATGCCGGCTTGCGACGATGGATGCGGCTGACCAGCATCCTTGAAGCCAGCCATTTCTCGTTCTTCTGCGAGTGATAGGCACTGTCGGCCCAGGCCTCCGAGGAGGTGTTGTCCGCCGTCACCAACCGCGGCAGCATCTGGCCATGCGTATGGGATGCCGAGGTCACCGCGCTCTCCCGGATGAAGCCGAAGCGCCGGTCGATCGCGATGTGGGATTTGTAGCCGAACACCGGCAGCGCGATTTGAGGCAGTGACGTGCCGTCTGGCCGATACCGGATCTTGCCGCCGATCTTCAGCGTCCACCGCGCATCGGTGTCGTTCTGGGCCGCCTTGTTTGGCTCATTCGGGCAGATCTCGCTCGTCGTCTTGCCGGCCTTGATCGCTCCTTCTCCGCCTCCGTGTTCCGCTGCTTCGGCGCTGGCACCAGGGAGGCATCGACGATCTGGCCCGACATCGCGGGATGTAGCCCTTCTTCTGCAATTGCCAGTCGAACGCCTTCATCACCCGCTTCAGTGTGCCGGTCTCGGTCAACCTGTTCCGGAACAGCTGGATCGTGTTCTCGTCCGGCGTCGGCCCGCCGAGATCAAAGCGCAGGAAGCGCATCCAGGACAGCCGGTCCCGGATCATGAACTCCATCCTTGCGTCGCTCAGATTATGCTGGGCCTGCAGGATCAGGGCCTTGAACATCGACACCGGATCGAAGGGCGGACGTCCTCCCTTGGCTCCGTCGCCGTCGCCCAGCCCTTGAACCAGCCCAGCCACGGAAATGCTCGAAATCGACCGTCGCCTCCAGAACCTCCAGCGGGTCCCCGGTCTTGCTCAGACGCTCAAGATGCTCCGAAAGCCCGAATAGTGACCACGCCTCCATCCACCCGCCTCCCGTTCATGACCGGACAGATTGAATCACGAACTCACAAATCTCGCGAGGTAAACGCGGGTGCCCAGCTGTCTCGAAAGCCGGTGGGACGAGACGATCAACACGATACGCCCCTGTGTCCACCCTGGTTTCACGAGCTGGCGGCTTGCCGCTGGATTGCCCGGGACAGGTGCTTGATTCTAGGACTGCCAAGGATATCTGTCTGTCGCGCGTGGGTGGGAGGTGCTACGACCTTCTGCAGACCCCGAAATACAGACCGAAATAATCGGAACCATACCACAATGAAAGAGGTCAGTCTTTCCGTTCGCTCGGGAGGGCAAATCCACAATGGCTTGAAATGGTTCCGACGGCTTCATGCGCCGTGTCGCGATCGGTGTCTTTGACACGACCCACCAAGCACCATACGCGTTATCGGGGCGAGGCAACCGCCTGATTAGAGAATGACTACCTGATCTGCATGGCACGGCTGGGGCCGCAACGGTGACGTGTGGGTCCCGATAGGCGCTTCCCGACAGGGACAGGGAGATGCCTGATCCTGCCGCGCACGGTACCTGCCGAACGGTAATCGCCGTCGGTGATGTGCTGTGATCTGCTGCGGTCGGAGATGGCGGATGCCTGGAGACGTAGGACAGGTGTGTCGACCGGAGCGTCGATTTGCCGACCATGGAGCGGGGTCGGAGCATCGTGGTACTGTTGCTCGCCTAGGACCATCACATCAGTCCGTTTGGGCAAGGCAGCAGGATGT
>JAJZBH010000014.1 GCA_021799015.1 Pseudomonadota bacterium | reverse complement strand
AAAGAACGAGGAGCATCAAATCGCATTGCCTTGCTGACCCCCGAGGAGCGGATTCGTGGAGTAATTGCCATGTCTGCAGGCAACCACGCTCAGGCTGTGGCACGGCACGCGCACCTCGCCGGGATTCAAGCCACCATCGTCATGCCTAAATTCACACCTGCTACTAAAGTAACACGAACGACCGCTTGGGGTGCGCGCGTCGTACTGCACGGTGAAACTCTTGCAGAAGCAGCCGCCTACGCTCATACTCTTGCACTAAATGAGGAGCTCATCTTCATTCACCCCTATGATGATCCCCACGTAATCGCTGGGCAAGGGACACTGGCCCTTGAGGTCATTGAGGATGCGCCTGATCTTCATACGATGATTGTACCTACGGGAGGCGGTGGGTTCCTCGCGGGTTGCGCCATCGCTGCCCGCGCCAAGGCGCCGGAACTAACCATCCTAGGTGTCGAGGTCGAATCGTACTCTGGGTTTGCGCAGGTACTGGCGGGTAAGCCCATCAATGTTGGCGGTACGACAATTGCTGAAGGAATTGCAGTACGCGACATTGGCCGGTTACCTCTGGAGATCATCCGTGAGCTAGGCACTGAAGTACTGGTCGTGACCGAAGCATCAGTCGAACAGGCAATTGCCGCGCTGATCGAGGATGGCAAGGTGGTGGCCGAAGGTGCGGGAGCTGCCGGGCTGGCCGCAATTCTAGCCGCCCCAGACCGCTTTCGCGGAAAACGTGTGGCATTGCCGATTTGCGGTGGAAACATCGACTCTCGCGCGCTGGCTAATATCCTGCTTCGCAACCTCTTGCGGGATGGTAGGATTCTGCGCGTCTTGATGGAAATTCCAGACCGACCGGGAGTTCTCGCAGACATCGCCGCACGAATCGGAAATCAGGGCGGTAACATCATTGAGGTCGTCCATCAAAGACTGTTTGCTTCTCCCAATGTTCAAGCTGCCCATCTCGAGGTAATGATAGAAGCGCGTGACGCAGTCCATGGCAACGCGATTGCTGCAGCGCTGGAAGAAGCCTACACCGTCCGTCGTACCTGACACAGGTGAACGCTGCCGATGAATAACCCACGCGGCATCGCACTAATTACAGCCCTCGGGTTTTCGTCAGGCCTTCCGCTTGCACTTTCTGGATTCACGTTACGCCTCTGGTTGGCTCGAGCTCATTTGCCGCTCGCCGCCATTGGGTTAACGGCGAATCTTGGCATCGCTTATTCCCTGAAATTTATCTGGGCGCCCGGACTTGACCATTGGCGCCCGCCAGCACCGTTTAGGGCCCTCGGACGACGACGCGGCTGGCTGCTGTGCACACAACTCTGTCTTGCTGTCTCTATCGCGTTTCTGGCACTAACACATCCGGCAAAACACCTCGTTCCTACGCTGACTGCTGGTGCGTTGGTAGCATTCCTCTCAGCTACACAAGATATTATGATTGATGCGTGGCGGATCGAAAGTTTTGCATCGCACCTGCAAGGCGCTGCGACGGCTGGCTATGTCTGGGGTTATCGCGCAGCAATGCTGTGTTCTGGCGCAGGCACAATCGCGCTTTCCGCGACTATCGGCTGGCACGCCGCAATCTTGGGACTTATCCCGTTGCAAGCAATGGGAATAATTGCCACCCTTCTGGCACGCGAGCCTGCGCCCCCAAAGAAGGGAGCAGCGGGCGCAATTACAGCGAAATTCCGAGCAGCCGTCATTGCGCCGTTATTCGAGTTTTTTTCGCGTGACGGAGCAGTTATCATTCTTGCGTTTGTGATCCTGTTTCGCCTTGGCGAAGCTCTCGCTGGCGTAATGCTCGCACCATATTACACTTATCTCGGCTTCAATCGGGCTGCCATTGCCATCGCAAATGGACCTGCGGCCTTGCTAGCCGTGCTGGCAGGAACCGCAATTGGCGGCATTATGGTGGCTCGGCTGGGAGTAGGCCGCGCCCTCCTAACCGCGGGTGTATTTCAGACAGTGGCGCTTGTTATGTACCCGCTGCTTGGCCTGTACCCCCATCTCCCGCACATCTTGCTCGATACAAGCATTCTTGAATCACTGGCAGAAGGTGTCTCGGATGCCGCGTTTATCACTTATCTTTCTGGCCTGTGCAGCCATGAATATACCGCGACGCAATACGCGCTCCTATCATCAGTAGCTGCAGTTGCCTTACGAACCGTCGGTGGATTATCCGGCTTCGCCGCACAGGCAATGGGCTGGATCCCTTTTTACGAATTTACAATTGTCTCCGCCCTTCCGGCAATGGCCACGATGATCATCATTCTCCACCGGTATCCCCCCGCAGCCCAGCTAAACAACCAATAAGGGAAACTAGCCGGCCATGAGATGAAGTTACCCAGGAACTTTATGCGAGACTTTCGCCATGAAGGGTCTCATCAAGACCCTGACGTTCTTCGTCGCGCGTGATTCGAAGTCCGACAAGACGATCAACAATCCAGAGCAACCCCGCTGTCCCCACGCCACAGTATACAATCGTTGCCACAACCCCGACTAACTGCACGCTAAGCTGATGTAGGCCAGCACGTACCATCCCATTGGAAAGGGGAGCAAACGCGAATATGCCGGTTGCAATCGTGCCGAAAATGCCACCTACGCCGTGAACGCCAAATGCATCCAGGGAATCGTCATAGCCAAGGCGAATCTTGGCCACTGTAACCGCCCAAAAGCAGAGCAGGCCCGCACCGACACCAATAGCGAGCGCGGCCCCTGGCAGCACAAAGCCAGCGGCCGGAGTAATCGCCACAAGGCCTGAAACGGCCCCCGAGATCCCGCCAAGTACGGTCGGCTTTCCACTAATGATCCACTCAATGAAGGTCCAAGCCAACGTGGCCCCAGCTGCTGCCATTTGCGTAGCAAGTATCGCCATAGCTGCGTTTGGATTCGCGCCACCGGCGCTGCCCGAGTTAAAACCCAACCAACCTACCCAAAGGAACGATGCCCCCGCTACAGCATACGACAAATTCCACGGCATCATGTTATCCTGGCCAAAACCGACTCTTTTACCGAGATAGACCGCACAGATGAGCCCTGCGATACCCGAATTCGTCTCTACCACAGTGCCGCCCGCATAATCAGCGATGCCGAGACGGTAAAGCCAACCATTTGGGCTCCATACCCAGTGCGCGATGGGCACATAGATCAGGATTGACCACAAACCCATCAATACAAGTAACGCAGAAAACTTCATTCGCTCGGCAAAGCTTCCGGTAATAACCGCTGGCGTAATAATAGCGAATGTCATCTGAAAAAAAATAAAAGCGCTTTCGGGTATGCGCATATGTACAGCTCTAGCAAGCCCTTGTCCGAGAACTAACGGGGCGTTCCAATTTCGAGCCAACTCCCCAAGCATCGCATTCGATGCCCCCCCAATGAATTCGTTCCCATTATCAAATGCCAAGCTGTATCCGATGATTAGCCACAGTACCGAGACCAAGGCGCAAATCACGAAACTTTGCATCATGATGGAAAGCACGTTCTTTTTGCGTACCATTCCACCATAAAACAGTACCAAGCCGGGGATAGTCATCAGTAGTACGAGTATGGAACTGACCAAAACCCAAGCAGTGTCGCCCGGATTCACGCCGCTTTGTGCTGCTTTTGCAGGCACACCAAACATAATCAGCGGAAATCCACATGCCGTCGCAAGCCAAGTCCGTCGCTCCATCGCGACCACTCCCCCTGTTTATTCCGTGCCGTCCAGTCGGCTCGGTTCACCGCGTAACGCGCTTCACATGCAATTCTCATGCCGCTTCTGAATAGCGATCGTGGTGTGACAGATACAAAACTCGCGACTTTGGGCAGCCTTTGCCAGTGTGGCAAAGTCAGGTAGTTTTTCTAGTGCCAATGACGATATGACAGCGTCTAGTCATCGCCGGCAGCGAATTCGACGTCACGATGAACCTGCACGGACATAAGAACGCCAAAGCCCAGCATGACCGCCGTCAATGCAGAGCCCCCATACGAAACTAGTGGCAATGGCACGCCACCTACCGGAATTAAGCCCATCACCATCGCAAGATTAACAAAACAATAAAGAAATAGATTGGTGCCGATTCCAATTGCCGCAAGACGGCCAAACTGGTGCCCGCAACGCAGCGCGGTGTAGAACGCCATCGCGACCATCGAAAAAAGCAGGCCCATTAGAACCATGGAACCGGCGAAGCCAAACTCCTCAGCTATAATCGTGAAGACGAAGTCTGTCTGCTTCTCTGGCAGAAAATTCAGCTGGTTTTGGGTGCCATGCAGAAAGCCCTGCCCCCACATACCGCCAGAGCCCAATGCGATCTTCGACTGGATGATATTATAACCCGCCCCTAACGGGTCTCGACCCGGATGAAGGAAAGTCAGGATACGTTGTTTCTGATATCCATGCAGATGATGATAGGCAAATGGCGCAGCAATGGCCACTAGCAACATGACGATCGCAAATTTCCACCAACGCACACCGGCACCTAACAGCATCGCACCTCCGACGGTCATGGTGATGACGGCGGTGCCAAGGTTTGGTTCCTTGAGAATCAGAGCTGCAGGGCACAAAATTGCCAATACGGGTGCAATCAGGAATACAGGGTTCCCGACCCGCTCATAGCTCGCCCTTTGAAACCAGTGCGCAAGAGCAAGAATGAGAAACAGTTTCATAAACTCGGAAGGTTGGACGTGTAGACCGCCGATATCAAGCCAACGGCGGGCGCCAAGACCGACGTGGCCAAATTTCCACACCGCAACCAGAAGCAACAATCCAATCGCATAGAGGGGCCAAGCACATTTGGCGATTATTCGAATATCAATCATGGCAATCATGATCATCATGATAAGTGCAGCGGCAAAGCGAATGAACTGCGGGATGGCGTATGGCTCCCCATGCCCGCCCGCGGCCGAGTACAGTGCGGCGTAACCAATGCCTGCTACTGCACAAGTAACGATTACGAAGAGCCAGTTAATCCGCAAAAACTTACGTGCAAGTCTGAAGGATTTTAGGTAATAGGGCCGGTATTCGACGAGAGTGCTCATGGCATTCTAGATTTCATGTCTCACTGAAGCCGCTTGGTTCAAATATCATGCAATCGTTCCCGCTGGCGCCGATGGCATCTCCGCCTCGCGAGAAAGCGCTGCCGTAATCAAGTCGCGCGCTATTGGTGCCGCACAAGCCGCACCTTCGTTGCCGTGCTCCACCACGATTGCCGCAGCATATCGTGGAACATCCGTGGGTGCGAACGCAATAAAAAATGCATTTGGGCGAAACGCAAGCGGAAGCGATGCATCGTTATAGTTGGCTTTCTCCTCTCCGGCCGTTAGTCCATGGACCTGAGCCGTGCCTGTTTTTCCTGCCATCTGGAGGCCCGGCACATTTAGGCGCGAAGCGTATGCTGTGCCTAAAGGCGTGTTTACAACCTCAATCATACCTTGGCGGACGGCTGCAAGATGGCGGTCATCGAGACCAAGATCAGGCCAGTTGGCATCGCCGCCCTCATGGTACAGCGTCTGGCCAACCGCACGCGTCAGCTGCGGCCGTATGGCGCGCCCGGTCGCGATCCGGATCGTCATGGTCGCCAAACCGAGCGGCGTTACTTGTGTGTAGCCTTGCCCAATACCTTGAACCACCGTGTCACCCTTTGTCCAAATCAGACGACGTTTGCGTGACCATGCCCTGGTCGGTAAAAAACCAAGCGCAGTATTAGGTATTCCGATATCGAGCACCCCAATCAGTCCAAGCTTGCGCCCCATCCTAGCGATACGGTCAATCCCGGTTGCCAATGCCGTGTAATAGAAAAACACATCGCAGCTTTGCTGTAACGCGGAAATAACATTAACCTTGCCGTGCCCTGAGTGCTGCCAGCAATAAAAGACGTGATCGCCGAGCTTTAGATATCCCGGGCATAAGAACTGCGTTTCCACCGTGATCGCGCCACAATCGAGCGCGGCAAGAGCAACGTTGGGCTTAAAAGCCGAACCCGGCGCATATAGCCCGCCTGTCGCGCGATTAGTCAGAGGCCTGCGGGGATCCTGCAACCATTCCGACCAGATCTCGGCCGGGACACCATTGTCAAAAAGCGCGGGATCAAATCCGGGAGAACTGGCCATCAGCAGTACATCTCCCTTGGCTTCAAGCATCACTGCAGCCCCCACATTTTCTCCAAGGCTGTTAGCAGCCATGACCTGCAGTTGGGCGTCTAGTGTCGCCTGAACAGTCGCACCATGCTTGCTGTGGCTGCGATCAAGCTCGCGTACCACCGAGCCGTGAACATTAACCTCCGTCTGAACAATCCCTGGTACGCCCTGCAGCGCCTCGTTATTGGCACGCTCAACGCCAGACCGGCCAATCCTCACACCAGGTAGCGCTAACACGCGATCATGCGCAACCTCTCTCATGGTCGGCCTATCGACATAACCAATGACATGCGCACTTCGCTCGGCGAGGGGATAGACTCGTACGAAGCCAGCATCGATAAAAACCCCCGGCAAATCAGGCGCATTAACCTCGATGCATGCTGTCGCTGGCCAGTCCAGATCATCTTTTAAGAGAATGGGCACAAAGCGCCGTTTATCCCTGAGATCACGGTCGATCCTGCTACGCTCCCCCTCTGATAGCGGGATAATATGCGCAAAGCGTTCGACCACCTTGACCGGATCTCGTGCCTGAACCGCCATGAATAACGCTCGCCAGTATCGCCTATTGCCTGCCAAAACAGTACCGAAGCGGTCGGTGATGATGCCACGTTCAGGAGCAATTACCCTTTCACTAATCGAGTTCTCCGTCGCCAGTGCCCCATACGGGCGATGGTCAAGCACTTGCATACGGTAAAGCTGTAGGCCCAACGCACCAAAAGCGGCGCCTTGCGCCGTGCCCAGCAATAGCCCTCGACGGCTGACAATTGAACGTAGCCTGTTTCTGCCGCGCATGATCAACAGACCGTCCGTACGGACCGAGGAATCACGCTAGTTCCGGCGCCGCCGGGCCGCGGTGGGCAGCGATCAAGAGCGGTACAAGCAATGGATAAAGCAACGATCCAAGACCCACCTGCAGGACAATGGGGCTAATCGGCAAGACGGTGAAATCCAGTACGCAAAAGGCGCAGTATTCGAACACCGAGGTTAGCAGCATGCAGACAATGAGCGCCCCCCAGATCAATATAAATCCTTGGCGCACCAGTACTCGACGAGAGGCCAGAACGCCTGCCTGGATAAGCAACAACAACACTGGCCAGACACCAATCGGGGTGTTCGTGAGCAAGCCGAGAAAAAGCCCAAGAACCACCGTGATCGGCGCAGGCAAGGAGCTTGGCCGATACAATGTCCAGAAGTACACTGACATCACCGTAAGGGTATCACGCAACACCGCCACCGCCGGAAATAGTCCAGGAACGCCGAGAAAAACGATAACCATAATGATCGAAATTGCCGGCAGGCTGGCCCGTGCGAGGCGATCTAGCTCGTGCCACAAATTCCGCTGCACCATTGTGATCATGGTCGCGTTTTCTGCACAAAAGTCTCCGAAGTTTTTGCGGAAAACGAATCGAGGCCGCGCTGGTATTCAAACAATCGAAGCACTCGCAGCCGATCCATGGGCGCAAACGGCAAAACCGCTGGGTCGTTGCGACCGAGGTAGTGAACGACACCGATCGGCAGGCCATCCGGAAAAATTCCTCCCTCGGCACTCGTCAATACAACGGCCCCCTCGGCAGGCGGTTGCCCCGGCGGCCAAAAGAGAAGGCGCGGCGCCGGCCCATTGGTTCCTGCCATCAGCGCGTGTTCACCGTGCCTTCCGATTGAGACGGGAATTCTGCTATTTAGATCCGTAATCAGCAGGATGCGTGCACTTCGCACCCCCGCTTGGACAACACGCCCGACAACACCGCCCCCATCCATGGCAATCGCATCGGCAACACCATGGGAATCGCGAGGGACGGTAACCAAAACCGACCGGGCATAAAGACCTCCAACATCCGCAATCACCCGAGCGGTGAAGAAGGCCGGTGTCGGCGTTGGTACGAAATGAAGCTCCGACTTAAGTGATTGGTTCTGTACTGCAAGCGCGAGGGCAACGGAGCGCCAGCGCTTCAGCTGGGCATTTTCTGCCTGCAGCCGAAGAACTTCTGAATGCATCCCAATCCAGGCCCCGAGTGCGTTCCGGTCTGAAACAAGCAGACCCATCGGCCGCGACACCGCACTATAGAGCGGCGCCAACGCCTCATCGACCGCACCGCGCAACACGATCCCAATGTTGCGATCGGCTTGTCCCGCCACAATCATCCCAAGCGACAGCGCCAGCATGACCGGTAAGGTCAGCCGCGACAGCACCAAACGAACCGGCACCGAAAGCCGCAACATGGCGTCGGGCTCCACAAAAAACCAAACCAAAGCCTCTTACGCCACTAGGCGCTGACAGCCAAGACACGTCGAGATTTTTTTACCGCGATCTTGCGAGTCAACCGATTTTGAGTTCCCTGGACCACTCACAAAACAAGAGTTCGGATCAGGCAGTCTCACAGAGGTACCTAGCTCAAACCACCTTTTTTCTCCTGCCGCCCAGCGCAAATGGGACGGGATTGAACCTTGTAGCCACTCAATTCTGATATCGTTCCGTTTAAAGAAGATGCCCCGCCGCCAATGGTCTCTTCCCAACCAATTATCAGGGTGTAGCTTGATCTCAAAGTTTGTCAGAACTCTGCTTGCGCATGGTTACATCGGGTGCACAAAAATCGAACAACTCGCGAGCCAATGCAACGACCTACCCTCTCCGCCGATGAAGTTATCCACCGTACTATGAAAATAACCTTTTTGATACGCAACTGTCCCGCACAAAAGCCACGGGTCGCTTTTGTTACACAGTATTCGATTTAGACTTTGGGAAAAAGCGCAGTGCCAGTCGCGCCAATCTCGGCATCGCTGTGGGTCGTCGCAAACGGTGATCATAACCAGCGAAACGCCGATCGTTTTCTTCAAGGCAGATCGCCATAAAATCGCCCAGCCTTATATCCTCGGCGCTCACGGATTTGCTTCCTGTAACAGTGAAATTATTGTCTTGCTGCTTTGTTTTAGTTGCCGCTGTCTTACCGCCGTCGATATTGCGTGCAATACCGATCCGCTCCCAACCAAGGAACATCCACACAGCGACGACGCGCATTTCGAACCAAGGTCGCCGCCATCTTGGCATTGTTGCGCGATGCCAAGCGAGCCAATTGGCAAACAACAAAATGTGCCGCCCTTCTTCTTGAATCACCGGCTCGAACGTATCGACCAGCTCAGCAGGAAAAAAGCCGGAACGTTTGGCAAGTTCAAACAGCCCGAAAGCAAAAAAACTGTCGATGCATTCTGAAAACCCTGTGACGAGGTAGGCCCATTCAGTGTCACGCGGCTCACGATAGACGGGTTCAGGCTCCAGCGGGATTCCGTATGCCTCAACTAATCGCGAGAGAACCTCCTTATGACGATTTTCTTCCCAACCATTGAGGGCGATCGTCTCCCGCATGTCTGGGTCAGATATTGTGCGGGCATATGCCGCCATCCGCAAGCGCGCTTTTCCTTCGGTCTGCACGGCAATATCCCAGATCGGGAGTGAAATGATCTTGTCGCGCGCTGAATCATCAAGCGTGGGCCAAGCGATGACCGAGGGCTTATAGGGATTGAACGTTTCGCGGAACATCCGGCAAATCGCATCCTTGTGAGCCGGAGAGCCTGGCTTGAGTGGCCCCTGCTCCTCGCTTTTCCAGTACCGGGCGGCATGATCAGCAGCGGCAATCGTCGCAGTATCCATGATAATAGCTCTCCTGTTCTGCACAGTAGATATTAACGATCTGGCCTCGATTTTAGCTGCAGGGACGGAGCTCGCAAAGCTACCACGACCGACCCACCGTGGCAAAAATGCGCCACAGCGGAAAACACAAATATCCGCCGCGAGAGGTGGCGTACCCAAACGGCGTATTAGCCTGAACAAACCCTAAAGAAAGCCAGCGGTTCGCAAGATTCTTTTCTCGTGCACGACTCGGTGCCCGCATTATCGAGAACGAGATTTCTCTAATAGTTTCAATATCCGACGGAGAATTCGCGACGAGATATTTCCGCCTAGATCGGTGGCACCAGCAAGCCCCGCATCCCTGCTAACGGGCCTCGACGCATCAGGCCACGTAGCATAATTACACGCATGCCGTTGGTCACCCTTACATTGAAGGGGGCATGCCTGTACTAGGATATGTGGTATTTCTGCATCGCGCGGCCTGATCCGACATAATCCTTTCTTCTTGCCATTCCCGCGCACCTTCTCGTTATCTTATTACTCTCATCTCCAACTATGGATCATGCTCGGACCACAATTACCATCCTATCCAAGAACGACATTGTGCCGCGTTATTAATAACTACAATATCCGTTCAATCCTCCAGTGAAAGTGGGCAGAAAACCCGATTGTCGCCGGCGCGTGATTCCCGGCGACAATCTCCATCAATCCGGGCTACTTATTTAGCGCTTGCACAATTTCCTCGGTCATTTTCTTCGCGTCACCAAAAAGCATCATCGTATTATCGCGAAAAAACAGCTCATTATCGACCCCAGCATAACCGGAAGCCATTGAACGCTTCACGAACAAAACGGTCTTAGCCTTGTCTACTTCGAGGATTGGCATACCATAAATAGGCGACGCCGGATTCGTCTTAGCGGCCGGATTGGTTACGTCGTTGGCCCCGATGACATATACTACGTCCGTCGTGGAAAACTCGTTATTAATGGTCTCGAGTTCAAACACCTCATCATACGGTACCTGCGCCTCGGCAAGTAGAACGTTCATATGGCCGGGCATACGCCCCGCCACCGGATGGATCGCGTATTTCACCTCCACGCCCTCTTCTTTAAGGAGCTCGGCCATCTCGCGCACAGCGTGCTGCGCCTGGGCCACGGCCATCCCGTAGCCCGGCACAACGATAACTTTCGATGCGTTACTCATAATAAACGCTGCATCTTCGGCGGAACCAGATTTTACCGATTTATCACCACTTGCACCAACCAGCGCAGCAGCACCAGAATCCGTACCAAATCCGCCCAGCAAAACGTTGATGATCGAGCGATTCATTCCCTTGCACATAATATATGAAAGGATCGCACCGGAAGATCCAACTAGCGCGCCCGTCACAATCAACGCGACATTACCGATCGTGAAACCGATACCGGCCGCAGCCCAACCCGAATATGAGTTCAGCATCGAAATCACAACCGGCATGTCCGCACCGCCGATCGGAATGATGAGCAACACCCCTATCGCAAGTGACAACGCAGCGATAACCCAGAACAGTGTCTGCGATCCGCCAGAAATAACGAACATAACAACCAGAGCCAGAATTAGGATTCCGATACCGAGATTCAGCTTGTGCTGACCACGGAAAATAATCGGGGATCCGCTCATCAGAGCCTGCAGCTTCGCAAATGCGATCACGGCACCAGTAAAGGTAATGGAGCCGATCGCAAGCCCGACCGACATCTCAATCAGACTCTCTAATCGTAGGTGACCGGGAGTGCCAATGCCAAAACTCTGCGGGGCATTCAATGCCGATGCAGCGACGAACACCGCCGCCAACCCGACAAGCGAATGAAAGGCTGCGACCAATTGTGGCAATGCCGTCATATTTACACGACGCGCGACGATTGCTCCGACCGCACCGCCGATAACAATGCCAAGAATGATAACAGCGGCGCCGCCAAGCAGCATACCGGGATGGTCCAGCGTTGCCAAAATGGCGATAGCCATGCCCGCTATACCAAGCAAATTGCCACGACGTGCCGTCTCGGGATGCGAAAGACCACGCAAAGCGAGAATGAATAAAACCGCCGAAACGAGATAGGCGACCGTGATGCCGGGATCAGTTGTGGAATTCATAATTAATGCCGTCCCTTACTTCGCTTTCTTCTTAAACATGCCAAGCATGCGTTGCGTAACTAGGAAGCCGCCAATGATATTAACGCCCGCCAGCGTTACGGCAATAAAACCAAACGTATGAGCAGTGAGATCGCCTGGCAGTCCTGTCGCCAGCATTGCGCCAACGATAATCACGGAAGAAATTGCATTAGTGACCGCCAGAAGCGGCGAATGCAGCGCCGGCGTGACACTCCAGATCACATAATAACCGACAAAAACTGCCATCACGAAGATCGCAAACAGGTAAATCAGTGGCGGATGATTCGTGTGGACCACCGCCTGTTCGGCGGCAAAACCGGCGGCGTTCTGTGCGAGCGCCGCTGCCTTATGGGCGAGGCTCGCCGCCTGGCCCGCAAGTTCCGCTGGGGTCATAGTTACGCTCCTCTCACGCCGCCGCTTGCGGCTGGAAATTCGGGTGAACGACCGCTCCGTCTCGAGTCAGCAGCACACCCTTGATAATCTCGTCGTCGGACGGCAGTTTGACATGCTTTTCTTCCTTGTCCCAAAATTGGGTCAGGAATGTCAGCAAATTGCGTGCATACAAATTGCTGGCCGCAACGCCAATCCGTGATGGCCAATTCTTGTAACCCAACACAACGACACCGTTGTCTGTCACAATCCGTGCACCGGGGTTCGTCAGGGCGCAGTTGCCACCAGCGTCGGCCGCAAGATCGACAACGACACTACCCGGTCGCATCTGCGCCACCGCCTCGGCTGTTACAATTATCGGTGCCTTGCGTCCCATTACCAAGGCTGTACAGATAACAATGTCATTTTTTGCCACCGTTTCAGCGACAAGTGCCGCCTGCTTCTGGCGAAACGCATCACTCATTTCTTTTGCGTACGCCCCTGTCTGGGTGGCGCTTTCCGCGTCTTCAATACCTACAAACGAGGCTCCCAATGATTTAATCTCTTCCTTTGCTGCTGGCCGCACATCGGTAGCGGACACGATCGCGCCCAAGCGCCGCGCCGTAGCAATTGCTTGCAACCCCGCAACCCCGGCACCGATTACAAACACCCGTGCGGGTGGCACGGTCCCCGCGGCCGTCATCATCATCGCGAACCCTCGTGGAAATGCTTCAGCCGCTTCAATGATCGCTCGATATCCAGCCAGATTCGCCTGGCTTGATAGGACGTCCATCGATTGTGCTCGCGTAATGCGCGGCAACAATTCCATCGCACAGGCATTAATCCCCAGCTTTGCAAACGCCTCAAGAGCAGCGACGTTGCCAAGCGTGCTCAGCATGCCAACAAGCAATGCGCCTCGCTTAAGCTGCTCGACGGCTTTGGGATCCGGTATCTGGACACAGAAAACTATGTCCGCGTCTTTCAACGCCGCGGCCGCATTTGCGACAATTTCCGCTCCAACTTCTTGATACGCGGAATCAGTGATCGATACGGCCGCGCCCGCGCCCGCCTCAATCGCGACACTCAAGCCCAGTGCCACGAGCTTTTTCACCGTCTCCGGCGTCGCCGCAACCCGGGTTTCTCCCAGCGCGTGCTCTTTCAATACGGCAAGACGCATGATGACTTTCCTTCCTCCGAACCGCTCGCAATACTCGTTTGCACCTCCTTGCTCCCGCACGCGCAACAGCGCGTCCGGGTAGGCCACGAAGGCGCATAATCCGGTAAAGGCTGCAGCCACCATGCTCCGCCGTTCATGTCAAGACGGCGTGAACAACGGGCTCCACAAAAGCCTCTCCCCTGTCTCGACAGGACCCACCGCTTCCGCCAAATTGTCCACAATGATAAAGGAGCGAATCATGACCCAAATCTGCAGCAACCCCCCCCCCCGGACCGGCGACGCCGATGATGCGCCCGAGAAGGACTCGGATGGGAAAGACGAGAAAGTCATGGGTAGCGGCCTGGAATCCCGGCTCTTCGACCAGCGCAAAGTTCTGGTCTTCGGCGAAATCAGCGACAAAGTGGCCCGCAGCGTCACTGCCAATCTGCTCGCGCTTGCCGGCGCCAATGACCGGCCAATCGACGTCCTCGTCAATTCGCCGGGCGGCCACGTCGAAAGCGCCGACACCATCCATGACGTAATCCGCTTCGTTGATGCTGCTGCGCCGGTCCGAATGATCGGCACGGGGTGGGTCGCCAGCGCAGGAGCTCTGGTTTTTCTCGCGGCTCAAAAGAATCGACGTTTTTGTCTGCCTAATACCCGCTTTCTACTACATCAACCTATGGGTGGTGTACGCGGTCCAGCCACCGACATCGATATTGAGGCCCGTGAAATTATCAAGATGCGAGAAAGGATCAATCGCATTATCGCGCGAGAAACGGGTCAAGACTACTCGCGCATCGAGCGAGATACGGACCGTAACTACTGGATGGGCGCAGACGAAGCGATTGCTTACGGCATGGCCGCCAAAATTATCACCAGCGCCAATGAGCTTGAGCTGACTTAATGCCCGCGCGCCGTCTTCTCGCGCAACATGCCGAGCAAGGTGGCAACTGCCCGTGAGCGATATCGATCGACATGTTGGACGGCAAAGTAGGCACGTTTCGGCAAGTCGACCTGGACAGTGACGACTTTGCCAGCTGCGATGGCGTCAGAGCAAGCCAGCTCCGACAGGATTGTTGCTCCAGCGCCCCCGATCACCGCCGTCAAGACCGAACCGTTTGCAGGCAATTCTATCGCAATGTTAAGCGCGCTTGCCGGAACACCAATCGCCGCCATCGCCTCGAAAAAGACCGCCCGCGTACCGGAACCATCCTCGCGCAGTACCCACGTTCCCGCTGTCAGTTCCGCGGGACCCAGATCGTCCCGCCCAGCCCACTGATGTCCGGCAGCTACAATCATCAGAAGCCGGTCCTCGGCAATTCGTTCTGCTGCGATCTGCCGTTGCCCAGCGGAATCCTCGGGCCCTTCCACGAAACCTAGCTCAACGTGACCATTACTTATTGCCTGCGCGACATCACTTGAATTGCCAATCGAAACAGACAGGGTGATCCCGGGATACGCCCGTCGGAATGCCACGAGGTAAAGCGGCAAAAAATGATTGGCGATCGTCTGACTTGCCATAATCGAAAGGCGCCCGCGCGACAGACCTGAAACTTCCCGCATCATCCGAGTGGCCACCTCTGCCCGACCTAAGATGGCCCGCGCTTCTTCAAGAAACAGCCTGCCCGCCTCCGTCAGCACGATACCTCTACCAACCCGATGAAACAGCTTGACGCCAAACTCCCGTTCCAGTGCAGCTATCGCGGCCGACGCGGCTGATTGTGTCAGGGACAACACCTCCGCAGCTCGGGTCACGTGTTCACGTTCGGCCACGGCCACGAAAATTCGGATCTGCTCGAACGTCAATGGGCTAACTCCTTCAGCTAAGGTACCGCTTAGTGAGGTGCGTCTCAAAATCCGTTGGATCCAACTTGGAGCCAGTAGCCAACATCAGCAAATCGTTGAACCCAAATCGCGAGCCATACCGGTGTATGTTTCTCCGCAACCACCCCAGGAGCAGCGCGAAATCGCCGCGAGCCAACGCTTCGTCGAGTGTTGGCTCTGCTCGACGTGCCGCGGCCATCAATTGTGCCGCTGCCATCGCACCAAGAGTATAGGATGGGAAATAGCCAAACAAGCCGGTGTACCAATGGATGTCCTGAAGACAGCCACGCGTATCGTCTGGCGGAACAACATCAAGAAGGCCGCGCAATCCGTCGTTCCAAGCAGTTGGCACGTCGCAGGCAGAAAGGTTGCCTTCAATTATTGCGCGTTCCAGTCGAAACCGCAAAATCACATGCGCAGGATATGTCAATTCGTCAGCCTCAACCCGGACGAAGCTACGCTCCACGCGGCGCAGCCGTCCAGCAAGCCGATCCATCGCAAACGCGGCAGGTTCTTGGTTGAATGCCTCCGCTAGAAGCGGACCAATGTATCCGAGGTACGCATCAGAACGCGCCGCTTGCATCTCAATAATCAAAGACTGGCTTTCATGCACAGCCATTCCTGCCGCCAAACCGATCGGTTGGCGCGCATGTTCCCGTGGAAGGCCGGCCTCATACAATGCGTGGCCAGTCTCATGTAAGACGCTCATTACTGCGGAGCAGAAATCGGTCTCGTCATACCGCGTTGTAATCCGGATGTCGCCCGGTGTACCCCCACAAAACGGGTGGGCCGCCCGATCCAATCGAGCAGAATGGAAATCGAGGCCTGCCCTGGCAGCTAACCGTCGACAAACCTCCTCCTGCGCCACCTCAGGAAATGGTGGCGCACCGACCCGCATAGTGTCACTCGCCTGCCGTTGAAGTTCTTCGGCGCGAGGGAGAGCGTCCCGTAGAAATGTCTCAAACCGAGTAAACACAGGAATGATATCTGCGGAGGCTATCCCCGGTTGGTGTTGATCGACCAGTGCATCATAGGGGGCAACATCAAAGGCGTTGCCTAAAGCCTGCGCATATTCACGAACAAGCGTAATCAAAGCGCTAAATGAGGGCGCCACAACCCTGAAGTCTGCCGTACTTTTCGCTTCCCTCCACTTCTTTTCGCAGGTTGACGATTGTCGTACGAACGCCTCCACCAAGTCCCGCGGCAACATTGTGGCTTGGCGGTGGGCGCGGCGCATCAAGTATAAATTTCGACGTTCAAACGCGTCTGCCGGTGGTGCCGCTTCTGCAGCATCCAGAAGGTCCGCTATGTCCGGAGCGGTCAAAAGGTCATGAGCTAACCCAGATAGAGTTGCCAATTGATCTGCCCGATCTGCCGCACCTCCATCGGGCATAACTGTCGCCTCATCCCAACCTAGTATTGCCTTTGCCTCGTCGACAATCGCGATGCGGCGAAAAAGCGCCGTGAGTTGCGAGTACGGGTCAATCATTCATCGTCACCCAACCGTTTGCGTGCATAAAAAATGAATTCGAAGACTACGACGATCGCAAGCCCAAACCACGTCAGATAGTATTGCTGTGAGTTGTTCGGCGGCTGGGGCAGCGATCTAGCGGGTATGGCTCCACCTGCTAACGGCTTTGGACCAATCATGACCAGCGTAAAATCCGCGACGTAACCAAAACATAGTGCTTTGCCGATCTTTATGGGATCAAGCGTGTAAAATACATGCGCATGTGGATTGTCTGCAGCATGAAAGAATGGCACGCCATTAAAGCGCTGGACGTAGCCAGAAACCTCCGTCTCACCGACCGGCACTGGCACAGCGTAAGGTACCGTGCCCTTCACCCAACCAAGATCAACCATGACAATGTGGCCATTTGTACGCCGAAATGGCATGATCAATTGGGCGCCGCGAACCGGTCCCACAGGTGTATTGCGAATCTGATCGCCATAGAATGCTACCCGATCGGCCATCCATCGCCCCACAATCGAAACCTTCTGAAACGGAGTTGGATTTGGCGGCATCGGTACCGGTTTCGCCAACTGAGCTCGACGAATCGTATCAGCCACTCGGAGTTTGTAATGATACCGATGAATCTGCCAAATTCCGAGCGCAACAAACAGCGAAAATAATACGACACTGAGGCCACCCATGCCCGCTACTCGCCGCCACCGCCCCACCATGGTGCGCCTCAGCCGGCAACTCAAGCGGCAGTAACGGCGCTACGTCCGAGGTAGTAAATGCAAACGAACAAGAAGAGCCAAACGACATCCACAAAATGCCAGTACCAAGCAGCTGCCTCGAAGCCGAAATGCCGCTTTGGAGAGAACTGGCCCTTCAGTGCACGAAAGAAATTGACGGTTAAGAAACTCGTCCCGACAATCACATGGAACCCATGGAACCCGGTCGCGATAAAGAACACCGATGGAAAGATGCCACCATGGTAAAAGTTAAAAGGAGAATGCGTGTACTCGTAGGTTTGCCCACAAAGAAAGGCAATTCCAAGGATGATCGTGCAACCAAGTCCTTGAATCAAGCCACGCCGATCATCCTCGATGAGAGCATGATGCGCCCAGGTTATGGTGGTCCCGGATAGCAGCAAAACCATCGTGTTGAATAACGGCACTGCAAATGGATCAATAGTCGTTATATGCTCTGGCGGCCAGACGGCCGCATGCATGTAACCCATATGCGATGGATAGAAGAAGAAGTTGAAATAAGCCCAAAAGAACGATACGAAGAACATCACCTCCGAAGATATAAACAACGCCATCCCGTAACGCAGGCCAATCTGCGTAACCAATTTATGGAGCCCGGGCGTACGAGATTCCGTGATAACATCACGCCACCAAACGTACATTGTTGAGAAAGCGCCAATGGCTCCCAAGATCAGAAACACGTAATCATTGTAATGGGCAACAAAAATAATACCTGTTGCAATGAGTATCGCCGAGATCGCACCAAATAAGGGCCAAAGACTTGGCTCAACGAGATGATAAGGATGAGGCACATGCCCAACCACTTGGTTTTCGGCCGCGTGCGTATCATCGGTCATACTAACTGCTCCAACATCAGCCCAAACGGTCTGGATTTGTATACGAACATGGCCATCACCACATCTTTCCCGCCTCAAACAGTTTCACCACGGCAACCGCGTAAATAAGCGCGCACAACGCCATCAGAACAATCAACATAGCACGATTGCGCCCGCGCCGCCTGCGTCGGTACTCGGCCTGCATATCTGCTGACCACCCACTGGTCGGTTTGGCATCAATTTTAGCCATCATCCCAACAAAGCGCCCCACCAATGATCCAGAACAAGCCCAGAAAATAGTATGAATAGATACAGCAATGAGTATCTAAATGCTGCCTTGGCTGGCGCATCTCGAGTGAGACTTACTCCATCAATATCCTGATGGTCATACAGCACTCGTACGGCGTACCAAACAAACATCAGGCCAAGCGCCAAAGCCACGCCGCCGTATACCGGCCCCGCCAGCCCAAGAATATAGGGCAACAACGAAACGGGGAGCAACCAAAGCGTATAGAAAAGCACGGACTCCCGGGTTCGACGTGCACCTTTTACAACAGGTAGCATCGGAACCCCAGCCCGCTCGTAGTCGTTTGATGTGAATAGCGACAGCGCCCAGAAATGCGGCGGCGTCCACAAGAACACTATTGCAAACAGCAGCAAAGGTAGCGCCGACACAGAGCCGGTCGCTGCCACCCAGCCGATGAGCGGCGGGAATGCTCCCGCTGCTCCGCCAATAACTATGTTATGCGGTGTTCGACGTTTCAGCCAAATGGTATAAACAAACACGTAAAAACCAATCGATGCTGCAAGAATAGCCGCCGCGAGGGCGTTACTTGCCAGCCACAGAAACACCACTGACAGCATCGCCAAAGATATACCGAAGCCGAGCGCGCCGCTTGCAGAAATCCGACCAGCTGGAATCGGCCGATTAGCAGTACGCGCCATCAGCACGTCTATATCCCGATCGTACCACATATTGATTGCACCCGCGGCGCCAGCCCCCGCAGCTATGCTAAGAATAACCGCGACAGCTAGCATCGGTTTGACAGGTACTGGAGCCACTAACAAACCAACCGCTCCGGAAAAAACCACAAGTGACATCACGCCTGGCTTAAGGAGGGCGATCCAGTCACGCGCTGCGCCTCTCAAAAGCGCCTCATCAACGACCACGCCCTCGGTACCTAACGGTACCGACATCTGTCTATGTGCGGAAGAACCTGTGGTGCTACTCATATTGCTCGGCCATCCTGCTTGCTACAGCCAAAATTTGTATGACGCTGATCATCGGATAACCGGAATATCTTCGAAAGTGTGATGCGGTGCCGGTGATGGAACAGTCCACTCGAGCGTATTCGCACCCTCCCCCCAATAATTATCGGGCAGCCGCTCCTTCGAGGTGAATATCGAGAAGAGTATGTAAACAAAAATCAAAGTTGAGAGTCCGGAGATCATCGCCCCCACTGATGAAACGTAATTCCATCCTGCGAATGCCGTTGGATAGTCCGGATAGCGTCGTGGCATTCCAGCAAGACCAAGAAAATGTTGCGGAAAGAACGTTAGATTGACGCCTATGAAAAACGTCCAGAAATGGAGTTTACCAAGAAATTCTGGATAAGGCCGACCATACATCTTGCCGATCCAGTAAAAAAAACCCGCAAAGATCGCGAACACTGAACCCATCGACAGAACGTAGTGAAAGTGCGCAATAACAAAATATGTATTGTGCAGCTCGGTATCTAGGCCAGCATTAGCCAACACCACTCCCGTTGCGCCACCGATCACGAACATGAAGATAAAGCCTAGAGCCCAAAGCATCGGTGTTTTCAGTTCGACCGACCCGCCCCACATGGTCGCAAGCCATGAAAAGACCTTTACACCGGTTGGCACCGCAATCACTAAGGTTGCGGCTTCGAAGTAAACTTTCGAATCCATCGAAATGCCAGACACAAACATATGGTGCGCCCACACAACGAACCCAACGAAGCCGATCGCCACCATCGCGTAAACCATGCCTAGGTAGCCAAATATAGGCTTTTTCGAGAAGGTCGAGACGACATGACTAATGATGCCGAACGCGGGCAGAATCATAATATAGACTTCTGGATGGCCGAAAAACCAGAACAGATGCTGAAACAACACAGGATCACCGCCACCGCCGGGTTCGAAGAAAGATGTACCAAAATTGCGGTCCATGATCAGCATCGTGACCGCGCCGGCCAAGACGGGAATGGCCAAAAGCAACAAAAAGGCCGTTACGAGAATTGACCACACGAATAGCGGCATCTTGTGCATTCCCATACCAGGAGCCCGCATATTCAATATGGTCGCGATAAAGTTGATAGCCCCCAGCAACGATGAGATGCCTGCCAGATGTAAGGAAAATAGTGTAAAATCGACTGCTGGGCCAGGTTGATAAGTGCTGTTCGCAAGCGGCGGATATAAAGTCCATCCCACTCCGGAGCCCTGCCCTACCAAGAGGCCAAGATTGACGAAGATGAACCCCATTACCAAGAACCAGAAGCTCATGTTATTGAGCCGTGGAAACGCCATGTCAGGAGCACCGATCATCATCGGCACAAACCAATTGCCGAATCCTCCGATCAATGCCGGCATCACGAAAAAAAAGATCATGAGCAGACCGTGTGCAGTAATGATTGCGTTCCACGTCTGTCCGGAAGTAATTAAGGTGTTATTCGGATACATCAACTGTGCACGCATGATCATTGACAACGCGCCCCCCTCCAGCGCGCCGATCATGGCCCAAGTTATGTAAAGAGTACCAATATCCTTATGATTGGTGCTCATCAGCCAGCGACGAACAAAACTGCGATGACCACTGCCATGGGCGTGAGACTTGTGTTCGGGCACTGTTGTCGAAGACATCGTCAAGCTCTCCTCAATAGCGTGTCAGTGCAGCCAGCACGTGAGCATACTAATGTAACGCTTGTTGAGCTGCCGCTCGTTCAGCCGCCATTTCATAAACATGCACGTCCGGCACATCACCATGTGCAGCATCAATTTCGGCCCTCGCCAACCAAGCCTTGAACTGGGCTACTGGAAGCGCCACGATCTCGATCGGCATGTCGTCATGGTGCATCCCGCAAATTTGGTTGCACTCCCCATAATAGACGCCAGGGGACACGATTTTCGTCCACTGCCTCCAGTATTGGCCCGGAATGGCATAACGCTGCACGCCGAGCGAAGGAATAAAGAAGCTGTGCAGCACGTCCGCACTCGTAATCTGAAAGATGATCTTTTTTCCCGCGGGCAAGACTAACGGATGATCAACGGACAGCTGACGGATCTGCCCCGGCTTCAGCTTGTCCGGCGGCACAGCGTAGGAGGTAAAATCTACGTTCTTCGCATCAATGTAATTATACTCCCAGTACCATTGATGCCCAATCACCCGCACTGTCATGTATGGCTTGCTGTAGTCGGACTGCTGATAGATCAGGTGCAGAGATGGCACGAATATGACTATTAGCAATATGGCTGGAACCAGCGTCCAGGCGATCTCAATTACGGTGTTGTGAGTAGTTGCGGACGGCACAGGATTCTTAGACGCCCGAAAGCGGTGGATAATAATGCCGATCAGCACCCCCACAAGGCCGACCACGCCCGCCATAATCCAGAGGACATAGCGCAGGAGCCAATCGATACTCTTTTCGATTGGACTACCCGCAGGCTGAAGCCACCACTCCCACGGAATCGGAGCATGCACGGGGTACCCGACACCATTCCGGACCAAGGTAGCAGCATGCCCGCTACCAAGCGACATCGCCGACGCGGCCACCAGCAAACCCAAAACCTGCAGTAGCCAGACTGAGCCGGCCTGCTTCACCTTACGCATCACCACTCCCGTTTCCATCCCTATTGGCCGCGCAGGAATGCTTTTACCACTATGCCGCGTAGTCTTAGCGCGCCACGCTACTTATTCCAAAGAACTCCTTATGACTCCAGTTCGTAGGGATCAAGTACCTTACGCCACGCCAATACTGTATAGGCCGGCCGCATGTATCCTCAACGTAGGATTAAGAATGGCCCTCTGTTCCGCAAGTATTTTCTTGAGTGTTGGCCACATGGCCATTTCGTCACAGGGTTCGCGTCCAAAATGCCATTACAATTTCAGGGTTAATTAGAGCTGAAAGACGCCGTTCCGCTCGGCAAAGTGGTCGTCCAACCATGGCTTTCTCCTCCTCACATCCACGCGTGAATGGCCTTGCGAAGGAGCTGAGTTTCAAAGTCTACGGAGGTGTCAAGGATACACGGGCTGCACAATAGGCTTTCCCTGCTGCTCACCTTTTTTCTTCCCAGCTTGACACCCGAAAAGCGCGTACTGTCATAGAAGTCTTCATTTCATTGAGCATTTTGTTGGAGTCAAACACGGTGGTGTGCCGCGCCTCACACACAACAACAGGGCACTCGATAGTCTCGGTATACGACTGATCTATCGGCGAGCACCGCTGTGGCGGCGGCATGCAAGAAACACACGAAATACTATTACCGAGGAGATCGCCTCTCTATATGAGAAAACACCCTTGTATCGCCGACCAGACGACCAAGCTCCACTGATGGATTACTGCCGCGGCGTTTCGGGATTGATGAAGCTTACCAACTGGAACAAGCCGAACGGCGGCATCGGCTTAGCCTGCAACAGCAATTCGTGAGAACCGTCCTCAGCGCTGAGGTTCAAACGTTCTAGAGAAAAATCCGGATGCCATCCGAGCGCCCGTGACGCCGGCGCCAGCGCGCGTTCCAGTAACCCCCTAAGCCCCCGATCCGTCGCAAAGTGATTGACAAACAGAATCAACCCGCCCGGCCGGACAACACGACGAAGCTCGCGCACCAAAGCGTGCGGATCCGGGACAACGGAAGCGACAAACATCGCTACAGCAATGTCAAACCGAGCAGAATCGAAGCCGGTGTCCTGCGCATCAAGCTCCAGTAATGCCTCAACGCGCTCAAGTTTCATGTTTCGCACGCGGCTCCGTGCCCGCTCAAGCATCTCGACTGACAGGTCAATTCCTGTAATCCGTTTATCGGAGGTGTAGAATGGCAATGCCAAACCCGTCCCCACACCAACCTCTAGAACCGTAGTCCCTGGCGCCGCATTAACCTCTGCCACGGCTGCAAGCCGTGCCCGGCGAGACACCGCGCCAAATACAAGATCATAGCTTCCTGCCCAGCGCCGATAGGCCGCACGAACCGAATCCGCGTCAAGCGAATGGCGCGCAGCTCTAATCTCCATTGCGGCCGCCTGGTCTACGTCAACAGACCCATTGATGTTGCTCATGGATTCTCCAGCCCACCTAATCGTGCAACGTCGCCGCCACAACCCGCTGCGGACACCACAGTCAGCATCCATCCTTTCTGAGCGCGCTTTGACAGATGTGCAAGAGGGAAAGCGGTACAAGCACAAAGCTACGGGGCGGCCACGCCGCCGACACCCTACGCTGCATCCTCACGCCGGTCGCGTACGCGGACGTATGCAATCTCCGCATGCGACGCACAGTACGGCTTTCCGCTCATCGCTGCTGCACCACAAAAATGAAATGCCGGTGTGCCAGGCTCTCCGATCGGCCAACAGCAAACAGCACCCCGTAGCATCGGCCGAGGAACTGGCGAAACCAGCCCAGGCCGCGTCGCAGCCGCGGGCCGACTCGCGTCCGCCGTGGACTCGATCGCCCGTGTTAGCGCGCGATCTAAACCGGCCGAAACAGGACTTCCTGAAGCGGTTGGGATCGCCGTTGACAGTGGCGGCAAAGTTGCCCCTTGAACGCGACGGGGCGTAGGCGCTCGCCGTTGCACGTTGTGAATGGCATCACGCCGAATCGGCGATGGACGGGCGGGCAAATCAAGCCGATGCGCCTTGCCAACCACTGAATTTTTTGAAATCCCCAGCCGCCGGCCGATTTCGGCCGTCGTCAGCCCTTCGGCCCAAAGCGCTCGCAACCGAGCGATAATATCATCAGACCATTCCATGGGTTGTCTCCCGGTTTTCTTGCACTATATAGAGTATACAAATACCAGCAATTGCTCAATATATTGTGGCACCGTTCAGATAAGAATCTTGTGGAAAACATCAGGCCGCCGGTTGATACGTATCTGCTGAATTAGGGTTTTCGTGCCCGAACTTCGCTCGCCCTGGACACCAAATTACTTGATGACCTCGCCTTTGAATGCTCCCCAAAAATCCTGGCGCCTAAGCCAACCGTTATCATGTGCAACGCGCACCCTGCACCAATCCAGCCGGTTTGAGCAGGAACGGATAATGCCGATGACGCCATTTTCAAGATACGCTACGGGTGCAGAGGTTGATCTTGGTGCCGCACGCAGCACGTGCCGTTGTCCCGTCACGATAAAACTGCGGAGCGAATGCAACAACACCTCATCTACCCATCCTGTCGCACCATCAGGCGTCAAAACGTGGCGCCATACGTTGAATTCGCCGATTACCTCCACCGGTAAATCGTAACGGTGATAGTCCCATAAAATAGGGTACTGAAAACCTGGCCCTGCACGGAGAAAAACGTCATTCGAAGCGAGACTTTCGAAACGAGGAATCGGCCAGCCGGTCGATTGACCCTTAGCTGGTCCCGGTCCTGGCCCCACTGCAGGCGCGTGCCACGCGCAGAGCAGGAGCAAGCAGAAAATTATCCACGGCACCCTCTTAAGGGACATGGCTGCAAGCGGTACAGTTAGGGTCACGTGGAATGGTAATGCGCCGAAAGCGGACGCTGAGCGCATCCCATATCAAGAGCTTTCCTGCTAACGACGTACCAATGTGAAGTATTTCCTTTAATGTCTCTGTTGCCTGAAGACACCCCATTACGCCGGTTACCGAGCCCAGCACCCCTGCTTCCGAACAACTAGGTACCGAGCCTTGCTCGGGGGGCTCTGGATAGAGACACCGATAACATGGGTATTCAGCACTTTCGTGCGGCTTAAATGTTGAAATTTGTCCCTCAAACCGCAAGACCGCGGCTGAAATTAGGATCTTGCGCTGTCTCACACAGGCGTCGGCAACCAGAAAACGCGTCTCAAAATTGTCCGTCCCGTCAAGGATTAGATCGTAATCCCCGATCAGGCCGTCCACATTGTCGCACCCAACCTTCAAGAGATGTTGATCAACGGTTACTAGGTCGTTGATAGCACACATTGCTTCAGCTGCAGATGCCACTTTGCTCTGCCCAACCCGAGCCGTCGTATGCGCTATCTGCCTCTGCAAGTTTGACAGCTCAAGAACATCGTGATCGACTAGGCCAATTCGTCCAACACCCGCCGCGGTAAGATAAAGTGCAGCCGGAGACCCAAGGCCACCGGCACCAATAATCAACACCGAGGCGGCGCGGAGCTGCGCTTGCCCCAGACCGCCGACCTCCCGCAGCAAAATATGGCGTGAATAGCGGAGGATCTCTGCCTCTAAAAATTCCAGACTCATTCCCGTCGAATTGCACTGCAGCCAATTTCAATCAAGCCCAACTGGCAAACAGCCTGCCCACTTTCAGGACTCTTTTGGTTCCATCACATTCCCAAGCCTGTACCATCCCTAATCCACAACATGAAAGCCTCATCATCACAAACACCGCCGGCAATCCCCCGTGCTCTCTTCGGAAAAGCTGAACAACTCTATCTTCCTTGCAAAGATGCTAAGCTGTTACCACCGCGTAGAACCCTGACGTCTGCACCGTAGCCAGCAATGCTCGTCTGACTCGGTCGTCGCGGTTCGCCCCCTAGAAATATCCGGAACAGAAACTCACGGTGCAGCATATGCTAGCCAAAATGCTTATCGACATAACAGATCATTGCGTGAACACGTCATATCTAGCCACGAGGTCCCGTCGTCGCATCGTGACAAAGATGTTTGACCTGGAACATATGAAAGGCGGCGGTCACGGCATGGCGCATGGAGCCATTGAAGCGGATTGAAACGCTCCACGCGACTGACCTTGATGCATTATCCAGTAGCAGCTTCTGTACGGGAATGTTCACGAGCGGTGTGGCTTGCCGCCGCGCGATTGTCTGCTTCTTGTCGAAATGCCTATAGCGGAATGCCATCTGTCACCCTGTGCTATTTCAGTCCACTACACTACCGCGCACCGTTGCAATTGCTAGCTTACCACGGGTAGTCTATCGCGTTTCGCGTGGTCGGGGGTGCGACTGCGGGAACCGTTCTGGTTGTTGGCTCTAAGCCGACGACTGAAGTTATCTTCGGGCCGCTTCACGGAAGACTCCCCTTTATAGCAATGGTGACCAAATGTGCTGGGACAGAAGGCGATCTTTTAGCGGCGCAAGCGCACAATATGAGGGGGCGGCGACAGTCACTCTGCCCCTTATGGACGTTTCGGCGCGTCAAATTTGGCAATTCCGCGCCCAACGTGCAAGTTTGATGATATGCTTTATATTTTGTGATATCTTGTGTCAGCCTTTGGGTATTGGTAACGCACCCAGTGAAAGTACAAAGCATTTTGGGCAGAGTTTTTTGCGATGAGTAGGTCGAACGCAATATGAAGGCGATCAATGCAATCCGTATGGGCGGTATCGACGTGCTGCCCATTGTGGAAGGTGGCAAAGGGGTGGCAGTCTCGAACGGCCTGTCGGCCGGACGCTGGGCGGCGTCCGGTGGTGTTGGCACATTCAGCGCCGTCAATGCCGATAGCTACGATCCCGACGGACGTATTATCGCACAAGTGTACCATGGCCGCACACGGCGTGAACGCCATGAGGAACTCGTCGCCTACGCCATTCAAGGCGGTATTGCCCAAGCACAGCGAGCCCATGATACCTCCAATGGGCGCGGCCGCATTCATGCGAACATCCTCTGGGAAATGGGTGGAGCCGAGCGCGTCATTCATGGCATCCTCGACGGCGCCAAAGGCCTGATTAACGGTATCACTTGCGGAGCCGGTATGCCTTACCGGCTAGCCGAAATTGCCGCCAAGTTTAATGTCCATTACTACCCCATTATTTCATCGGCCCGCGCCTTTAACGCGCTTTGGCGCAGAGCCTACCATAAGGTAGCGGATCTTCTCGGAGGAGTCGTTTACGAGGACCCATGGCTGGCTGGTGGCCATAACGGGCTGTCAAATGGCGAAGATCCAACCAAACCCGAAAGCCCGCTTCCACGCGTCATCGCGTTGCGCAAGCAGATGCGTGAATACGGGCTCGATAACACGCCGATAATCATGGCTGGCGGTGTATGGTGGCTGGAAGAATGGGAAGACTGGATTGACAACCCAGATCTGGGCCCGATTGCGTTTCAGTTCGGCACGCGCCCACTGCTGACGCGCGAAAGCCCAATCAGCGAAGCTTGGAAGCAGCGGCTACTGACTTTAAAAAAAGGTGACATTTTTCTCAATCGCTTTTCACCGACAGGTTTCTACTCGAGCGCGGTAAATAACGAATTTATCAAGGAGTTGCGGCATCGTAACGAACGGCAAGTGCCTTACTCGACAGAATCTGTTGGCGAACACACGGTCGAGCATGGAATTGGCCCCCGCAAGCGCTCGGTTTGGATGACTCCAGCTGACCAAGAACGGGCGCTAGCATGGGAACGTGAAGGCTACACCGAAGCGATGCGAACCCCGGACTCTACGCTAATCTTTGTTACTCCTGAGCAGGCCGAGGTAATCCGACGCGATCAAGTGAACTGTATGGGCTGCCTGTCGCAATGCCGGTTTTCCAATTGGTCACAGGAAGCGCCGGATTTTACCAATGGCAAAAAAGCCGATCCACGCAGCTTTTGCATCCAAAAGACCTTGCAAGACATCGTCCATGATTTTGAAGACCCGACTTCGGTCGATCGTAATCTCATGTTTAGCGGCCACAATGGCTACCGCTTTGCCGCCGACCCATTCTATTCAAATGGTTTCATTCCCACAGTCAAGGAACTGGTCGAACGAATCATGACCGGTCGGTAGGTTTGAAGCATTGATTCCAAGTCTAAGGGCCAGTTTGAAGATGGAAGAATCTGGTCAGGAAAGCATCAGTTGTGCTATCATTCGCATATGCGTGGCGGCTTTCCGTTCGACGATCACGGCCCAAGAGGCGTCTGGTTAACAGGGGGCATACCCTGCTCTCATTTGCCGCAACTAGCCTTGCCAAAAATTTGGCCATGGGCTTTTTCATTGAGTCCCATATGGCTAGTAGGATGCAGACGGTTGGCTTTTATCAGTCCTTTGAGAGTGAATTATCATCGAATACACGCCTGTCCTCTACATTCTAGAGCGTTTGCTCTCACCGATGATGTCGTCGCGGCGCGTACGGGCCCGTCGCTCGGTTCCGTTATCAACTTGCATCGTCTGCTTGAACTTGGTTGCGTCCGAACGCTAATGGAACGAAAAGTGGGGCTGGTCTTGGCGTGCCCGCTATCAACTGACAACTGCTGCATCCGACCTGTCGCGCAAGCGCTAGGAATCCTTTAACTCATTCATGGCACGGTCCGACATTCCAATGTTCTGCTCCCTATGCCTCTGTAGATGAACAAGAACGATGACCCACGAGCATCGTCCACCACCCCAATTCTTCTACACCACGTCCTGCCTGCCCTGCCCTTATGTCCACGGCCGGACCGAGCGCAAAATCGTCACGGACCTCGCAGGCTTAAACGCTGAGGTCTTGCATGATCGACTTTCGCGAGGTGGCTTTAGACGCAGCCACAACATTGCCTACGCGCCGGTCTGCCCAGATTGCCGTTCCTGCATCCCGATCCGCATACGTATCGCCGATTTCAGGCCGAGCCGAACACAACGCCGGGTTGCACTAATCAACACCGATCTGCATACTTATGAAATCCCGCCGCGGGCCACCGGCGAACAATTCATGCTGTTTCAGCGGTACCAACGTGTCCGACACGCAGATGGCGATATGGCTACTATGAGCTTCTACGATTACCGCGCCATGGTTGAGGACACACCGATTGAGACCTGGATCGCGGAGTTCCGTCCAGCCTCTGAGCAACTAG
>JAJZBH010000161.1 GCA_021799015.1 Pseudomonadota bacterium | reverse complement strand
ACAGGCAGCCATGTCATCGTTCGTTGCAGCGGTAATTTCCATCGAAACCTCAGCTCCAGAGTGAAATTCGTTTAGATTGTGCCCGGTGGCCGCGGGAGACAAGAGCGCGTTCGCATCCGTTAGCCTGACGGCGTCGATTCTCGGAATCGCCACTGCCGGGCAAATTTACAATGCAATAGCACTCGATCCATAAGCTGTTGGGCTACAAGAGGCTGTAGCCTGATACAGCGCCGTGGGCGAACATTATAATAAGAAATCCCAACATCGGCGCCAAAAAATAGCCAGTCGCGAACGACGCTTCTCGTATGAGAAGTCCAGTATGACCGATCAACTCAAGCTGCAGTGCAAGCCTGTTTCGACCGGCGAGGAACCAGCGCTGTAGTGATCATCGTCTGGACCACCACCTCATGCTGATTCACCGTTGTGCAACGCATCGTCAAAATACCAAACTCGGGTCTGGACTTGCTGAGCCGCTTTGAAAGCAGCTCAAGTTGCACACGCAGCGTATCACCTGGCCGGACCGGACAGTGCCAATGAAGCGCTTCGATACCAAGCCCTAAGGTTCCCGGCGCGGGCCGGTAGTTGCCTCCAGTCACCAGGAGCCGCATCGTCAGCGATGCAGTATGCCATCCGCTGGCAATAAGACCACCGGCGACTGATTGTGCTACCATCGGGTCCGTATGCATTGGCTGAGGGTCAAACTCAGCCGCAAAGCGGATGATGTCGGCTTCAGCGAGAGTCACGCTACCGTGCAAGATTATGTTGCCTAGCACAAAATCCTCAAAAAAAAGCACCGGCTGCTGAGTCGTGTCTGTATTGCCGTACACTCGCGGATCCGAAACCCTCATTCCAGTGCTGCCATTTCAGCAGTTCCAGTCGATCTGTGGTCGTACCGTGGCGGCCGACGCATTAGCAACAGACACAGTGCTGCAGGAATAGCGACAACCATCATAAACTTGAAGGTGTCGACGTAAGCAATCACCTCAGCTTGCTGATCAATCATTGAACCGAGCAATGCGGCGCCATGCTGTGTCATCGGGTCAAGATACCGCGTAATCACCCCGCCTACCTGTAAAGTTCGGTTAAAAGGCGTAATGTTGCTGCTGAGCGATGCGTGCGTGACCTGCGACATCTGCACCTGAAACGCCTCTGTTATGGAAATACCGACCGCCATGCCGACGTTCCGCATGAGGCTGAGAAGCGAGGTGCCTTGCGTACGCAAGGCAGAATCGAGCGTGTAAAAAGCGACCACCTGCAAGGGGGTAAATACGAAGCCTAGGCCCGCGCCCTGAACAATCATCGTTTCCACGAAATAACTTTGCGGCGTTGACGGCAACCATTTGATCATCATTACAAACGATCCGACAAGTAACATAAAGCCAAGCAGCATTAGCCAGCGCGGGTCAATCCGGTTCGATAACCGACCAGCAACCATCATTGCGGCCATGGTCCCTAGCCCGCGGGGGGCCATTACAAGACCCGCTGCTTCCACAGGATAATTGCCGAGCTTCTCGAGGAACGGAGGCATTAAAGTTGCTGAAGAAAGCAAAACGGACCCGACAGCAAACATCGTGATCAGGCTGGCGTTGAGGTTACGATCACCGAAGACGCCACGTGGAATAAAAGGCTCTTCGGCGGTAAACATATGCACCACAAACATGTAGAGGCCGATCGCTGCGAGAGTGCCGAAAGTTATGATTTCAGGGGAGGAAAACCAATCCTTCTCCTGGCCTCTATCCAGCATGATTTGCATCGAAGCCAGAAACAGCGAGAGGACAGCAAACCCGGTCCAGTCGAAATTACTGCTCGCAGGCCGTTTTGCAGCACCCCGTGCAGGCATAAAGATAGCTAGAGCAAGTGTTGCCGCAATCCCGAACGGGAGATTCACGAAGAAGACGTATCGCCAATCGTAGAAATAAGTGAGATACCCTCCCAAGGTCGGGCCTAAAATCGGCCCGATCATGACACCAATGCCCCAGATAGCCATCGCTGAGCCGCGTCTTTCAACCGGATAAATATCGAGCATGGTGGACTGGCTGAGCGGCACCAGCGCAGCCCCGAAAACCCCTTGCATCAGGCGGTCGACAACCATCTCGGCGAGTGAGGTAGCGACCCCACACATCATTGAGGTAATCGTAAATCCCACAAGCGAGATCAGAAAAACGTTCTTGCGGCCGAACCGGGCAGCAAGCCAGCCAACAGGAGCAGTCATGATCGCGGCGGAGATCACGTATGATGTCAAGACCCATGTGATTTCATCATAGGATGCAGACAAGGTACCCTGCATGTAAGGCAGCGACACGTTGGCGATCGTAGCATCGAGCGCCTGCATCAATGTACCGATCATGCATCCGACTGTAACGATGGCGCGAGGCAGACCAACGACACGCATGATTTCTTCTCGCGGTCTCGTGTCGGCTGGCATTGGTGTCGCCTTACTCAAAACAAGTTCGCGAGCGAGCGGACATGTCCTGTCTTGATGGTGATTTCAGCACTCATACCATCACGCAGCACCAAGTGCTTTGGCCCTTCAGTAATTGCCACGCGCAACGGGATTCGCTGCACAACCTTCACCCAGTTGCCTGACGCATTTTGGGCCGGCAGGATAGAAAAAGTGGACCCGCTAGCCGGGGAAATGCTGGACACTACGCCATGCCAAACTTGTCCAGGATAGGTATCAACATAGATGTTAACTTTATCACCCGGCCTTACCCATGTAAGCTCCGTCTCCTTTGGTTCGGATCGGACCCAAACATCTTTTTCGGATACCAACCCAAATGCGGCCGTTCCGGCCGGGAGATACATTCCGGGCTTCAATTTTTCGGTTTCCGTTACAACTCCAGAGAAAGGTGCTCGAACCACGGAATTATGGTAATCCAATTCAGCACGCAAAAGCACGGCATACGCAGCCTTGTATTGTGGCGTGTCTTTAACGGCGATATTAGGAATACCGGAAAGCTTCGCCAGGTCGACACCGGCTTGGGCCTCCATTGACTTGAGCGAAGCCTCGGCGCTGTCCAGCGTAAATTTCGCGTTGTCGTAATCCGACCTCGTAACTCCACCACTCCGCACTAACGAGGCGTAGCGCCGATAACTCAACTTGTCATTCTCTACAATCGCTTTCTGCATAGCGGTTTTTGCCAAATCCGCCTGGTACGTATGGCGTGCAGCGCCAATCAGCTGGACTACTTCCATAAGATTGGCTTTCGCTTGATCGATTGCAATTTTAAAGCGGGCAGGATCGAGTCGAAACAGCACCTGCCCCGCCTTCACATGCTCATGATCTCTAACATCGACGCTCTGTACCAATCCGGACACGTCGGTCGATAGGCTGACCTTGGCAGCATCAATGTACGTATCGGTCACTGACACCGACCCTCCTGTGAACAACCAGTAAAGGAGAACCGTAAGCAGGATCAGGGCAACACCGCCGATCATCAGGATCGGTCGCAGCAATCGCTTACTGGCCGATCTGGCAACTGCTGGAGTATCTGCCTCCCGACTAGCCGCGCTTGCAGTAGAACTTAGTGGTGGCATCAGGCAGTCTCCCGCGCGGTATTTTGGCTCTCAATTTTGGTCATGCCGGGGTGGCTATCAGGCCCTCGTTCAGGGTGCACGGCATCGTGCCCGGCCCGCCCTGCATCCGCAAGCGTGGCTTTGATCCGGGCAAGACCATACAGCATCGTCTTCAGAGTCGATGCGGATAAGCCGCGTGTCACCAGGTCTGCGATTGCAGCACGCTCCGCTGTGACCACGCCAAGTATATTTTCAGCATCGGGCCTGAGATGCAGACGCCAGATGCGTCGGTCACCCGGGTCAGCCCGGCGTTCAACCAGGCCGCGGCTTTCCAGCCGGTCCGTCAATCGGGCTACGCTCATCGGTTCGACTTCAAGGATCTCGGCGAGATCTTTCTGGGACAGCCCTGGATGACGAGCAAGCTTCAATAGCATGACCCATTGTGCTCGAGTCATGCCATGCTGACGAGCGCGACGATCAGTTTCAATGCGGGTTAAGCGAGCGACGTCATGAAGCAACAACAGCAGATCTTCATCCAGCAAACCGGAACGCGGCCTCGCAGTACGATGAAAGTGCGGCAATGTCATAGCGCCGTATATAATAAGCGATGATATGATTAAGCGCACGTGCCCGAGTTCTGCATTTACCGCAATGGTCGGGCGCGTAATGCGTTCCTGCGATGCGCAAAGCGCCTTTACGCACCCCCGAAGGGTCGATCATGATCATCGATCGAGACCATCGACCAAGTTTCCTTCTCCTCCAGGCTCCCCCACGGAGCGGTGCCAGAGCGGAGGCATCTTTTGGCACTTTTTGTCGCGCCCGCATTCTATCAGAACTATCTAACGGACGATCTTTAGTCAGTTTTAGCTGGGCATGCAGTGCAAATGAAGGATACCTCACAAGCAAGTGATTACCAAGACACTGCCAGTTGTCCGCGGCCCCAAGACCGGTGGTGATAGTGTTAGGCTGTCGAGAGCCCACATCTAGTATCGATCAGGGTCTGGCGCCAACCTCTTTCCGACGCCAGTAACGGGCAACATTCGCACGTTGGCGGGAAAAATTACGCGCGAACGCATCCCCGCCATTAGGCGTAGCAACAAAGTACAGCGCGTCAGTCCGTGCGGGGTGGAGCACCGCGTGGATCGCCGCTAGCCCTGGTGCCGAAATGGGTCCGGGCGGCAACCCAGCGTGGAGATATGTGTTATAGGAGCTTTTTACCGCAAGATCGCGGCTATCGACCCGGTGTGTCAGCGCCGTACTTGTCCCGCCCGTCACCGCAAAAATGACCGTCGGATCAGCCTGAAGCTTCATACCCTTGACCAGACGATTCTCATAAACACCGGCGATCTTTGGCAGGTCCGCCAGCCTCGGTGTCTCGAGTTGCACAATGGATGCGAGGATAAGTGCCTGACGCTTGTCCGAAAATGGGAGATTCGGTGCACGGCTCGCCCAGGCAGAAGCAAGCGCCCGCTTCATCGCTCTCTGCATTCGCAGAAAGGATTAAAAAATAAAGTGA
>JAJZBH010000160.1 GCA_021799015.1 Pseudomonadota bacterium | reverse complement strand
CCATCCGCAGCTACATCCGCGAGCACAACCGCAACCCCAGGCCATTCGTCTGGACCAAGCCGGCTGACGACATCCTCGCCAAGCTCAGCCGGCTGCCTGTAGCGTCCGATTGAGTCAGAGCACTAGCCGGTTTGCGCAAACATTGACATCCTTTGTTTGCGTGTCCTGCCCATGCCACGGTGGCAGTGGCATGCCCGGCGCTGGAAGGACCGCGCGTTCCATCAAAAACGTCCATGCTCGGCCGCGCCGACCTGTGTATGCGCGCATATCTCATACCTATGCCGTGCCTCTGCGGCGGCGTAGCCCGTCTACCACCAGCATCACCAAGATGATTGCACCAAACAGGATTTGCCGTACCGCTTCCGGCATTTGCAGCACCGAGAGCACAGAGAGCAGAAGCGTAATGAACAATGCGCCTGCGAAGGTGCCGGCATAGCTGCCGCGCCCGCCAAGGATCGAGGTGCCGCCGATGACAACGGCAGCCACCGTCGGCATCAAATAGGGTGTGCCCATGCCCTGGTAGGCCTGGTTGGCATATCCGGCGAGAAGCTCCCCGACGAAGGCCGAGGCAAGACCGGCCAGCACAAAAGCGCCAATCACAACGCGTGAGACGCGCACGCCGGCAAGAAAGACCGCCTTCTCGTTGTTGCCAATAGCGTAGAGAAAGCGGCCGAACGCGGTACCGCGCAGTAGCCATAGGGCGAACGCCGAGACGGCGAGCCACGTAAGAAACGCGTTGGGCACAGAAAGCGTATGGCCGAGCGCAAGCGATGTCGTCACTCTGGGCACCTGGCCGCGCGGCTTATGGCCTCCAGTCCAAAACACCGCCCCGCCCAAGAGCATCGCGTTCATCGCCAGTGTCCATACCATCGAGGGAATGCGCAATCGCGCAACCATTATCCCGTTGATCAGGCCAATCAACGCGCCAAAACCAAGACCAGCGGGGATTGCGACCGCTTGTAACAGGGCATAATCGGTGCCACCGAGCGAAGTGGTGATGATCGCGGCACCAGTAATCGTCCACGGTAACGACAAATCGATCTGGCCAAGGACGATCACCAACATCGCCCCTGCCGCCAGAATGCCGAGGAATGATGCGATCTGCAGTTGCTGTAGCAGATAGGTCGTGGTGAGAAAATTCGGCGATACGCTCGCGCCCCCGAGAAGCAGCACAACGCAGCCGACGAAAACGATCAGCGTCGGGGCATCGACGGTGAAACGCCATCCCCTCATCGTTCATAAACCGCAAGGCGTGAGCGCGCGCGCACCGTGCCGAGCGCACTAATCACGATCGCAATGGCGAGCACCAACCCCTCGAAGAAAGGCTGTGCCAGGGGCGGCAGGCCAGAAAAAAACATCGCCGATGAGACGGTCTTGAGGATAAATGCGCCAACTACTGCACCCACAGGCGAGCCTATCCCACCACTCAATGACACACCGCCAAGGACAGCGGCGGCGATGGAATTGAGCGTATAGGCGGGCGCGATACCAGCGTCGCCGGTCTCGGTCACCATGGCGACATAGAGCCCAGCGAGAGACGCAAAAACGCCGCCAAGGGCGTAGGCAAGCAGCTTTGCCGCGGCAACCCGCGTGCCAGTGAGGAACGCCGCCGCCTCGGCTGAGCCGACGGCGTACATCGAAAGCCCGAGCCGGGTACGGCGCAGAGGCCATGTCACGGCGGCAGTAACGGCGATCAAAATTACTAGTGCTGTCGGGATGCCGTGTATGTCATACGTCATCATATCGCTTAGCGCGTCATCAATGGTACCGCCAGGCACCGGGCGGAGTAGCAGCGCGAGACCACCAAATATTGCGCCAGAGGCGAGTGTCGCGACGATCGGCTGCACGCCGGCGAAGACCACCGCGGTGCCATTCGCCAATCCGCAGACCACGCCCAGTGCGATCACCGCCAACGCACCGAGCGCGGTCGCTGCCGGTGTTCCATGCACGAGATAGGATGCAGCGACATTGGTAAGCGCCACTATCGGCCCGACAGATAGGTCGATACCTCGCACCAGGATTACGAAAAATTGCGCGATCGCGGCGAGGGCAAGGAGAATTCCCTGGTTTGACCAGATAGTGACGACATAAACCGAGAATCCACGCGGATGTAGCGAGATGAAAAGAGAAAACAGCAACGCCAGCGCGAACACGGCGAGCAACAGCGCGCGATACTTTCTCATGCTGGCGTCACTGTCGCCGTGGTCGGCAGGTTCATGCAGGCGGCAATCAGCATTTCGGACGCCAACCCCGCTCCTTCGAGCACGGCGTTGACACGTCCACGGTAGAAGACGTGCACGCGGTCACACAAATGCACCAGCTCCTCCTGATCCGTTGATTGCAACAAGATCGCCATGCCGTCGCCCGCCAATTCGCGCAGCAGCGTATAGATCTGAGATTTCGCGCCGACATCGATGCCGCGCGTCGGGTCGACCAAAAGCAAACAGCGGGGTGCGAGCAACAACCATTTCGCCAGCACCACTTTCTGTTGATTGCCACCAGAGAGGGTGGAAACGGGGTCATCCAGGCGCCGGTAGACGAGACCGAGCCGCTCGATCAGACGCTGCACCGCTCCACCGTTAGCGAGACTACTAAAGTGAGCGCGATCCAGCGCCGCAAGGCGCAGGTTCTCGATGATTGAAAGATCGAGAATAAGACCCTCCGACTTGCGATCCTGTGGCACTAAGGCAAGACCTGGCCAAGGTGCCTTGGCACGGTAAGGTGTGAGCTTGCGCACGCGCCGCCCGGCAATCGTGATCTCGCCACGAACGCCGATCAGGACGCCGAACAGCGCCAGCATCAACGCTTGCTGTCCCTGCCCCTCGAGGCCGCCGATACCAACGATCTCGCCCGGCCGCACGTCGAGATCAACGCCACGGATGTCGTCCTGCCAGGCAAGGCCACGCACAGAGAGCATCGGCGCCGGGCCTGGCCCCGCGGGCAGGAGGGGACGCGGCGGGTAGAATTCAACCAGTCTTTGGCCGATCATTAGCGCGACGATCTCCTCATGCGAGCGGCTCCCGGCAGCAAAAGTTTCGACATGACGACCGTTGCGGAACACCGAGATACGATCGGCGAGCGCATCCACCTCGGCGAAACGGTGGGAGATAAACAGGATCGCGGCTCCCTCAGCGCGCATTTCACGGACCACGGCAAACACGCGCTCGGCGCGCTCGCGGGTCAAGGCGGAAGTAGCCTCATCGAGAATCAAAAGACGCGGGCGCTTCATCAGCGCCTTGGCGATCTCGGTAAGCTGGCGATCGGCGAGTGACAACGCCCGCACCGGGACCTCCAGCGGCACATGTTCGGCGCCGACGCGCGCAAGCGCCGTGGCGGCATCGCGAAGTTGGGCACGGCGAAAGAAACCCAAACGCGTAGTGGCATGGGCAAGAAGCATGTTCTCCGCGACACTCAGATCCGGGATGAGCGACAACTCCTGGAACATGCACACCAAACCCTGTGCTGCTGCCGCGCGCGGCGAGGCAAATAGGATCGGCTTGCCGTTAAGTTCGATGTGGCCGGTGGAGGGTTGTACAACCCCGGCCAGCAGTTTCATAAGCGTCGATTTGCCGGCACCATTCTCGCCGAGGATAGCATGAACCTCGCCAGGGTAGACGTCGAGATCGACGTCGGTGAGTGCGGGCACGCCGCCGTAATGTTTGCTGATGCCGCGTAGGCGAACGAGTGGTGTCATGAAAAAGCGGCGGCCGACCGCGCGCGGCCGGCCGCCTCCGCCTCAGCTGTTGTCCGGAGTCTGGCCAAGAAGCTCTTGCGGTGTAAACACTGGCGCGCATTGCGGGAAGCCGGTGGTCGTGTAGAAGCTCTTTGGCAGGTTCGGGAAATAATCCTTGCCCTCGACGAGCTGATCATTGGGTTTTTGCGGAATATCGAAATAAATTGTCTGTGGTAGCTTATGCCCCTGCAACTCAGCGACTGCCGTCATCAACGCCATCGCCGAGAGCGCCGGCGCCTGCGCCGCCGTCACCCCGGGAATGTGGTTCTGGGCAATGATGATGCGTGCCCCATTGCCGGCGTCACCACCCACCGGGACAAGCTTCTGATGAGCATTGATGAAGGCGTTCAAGACACCCACCGTGCCTTCCTGCGCGAGGACACCATCGAATGGGCCTTCGGTGGCGATGGCATCCGCCGTTACCTTTTGCCCGACGCCAGCATCCCAGTTACCAACCACCTGCACCACCTTGAGGTCGGGATATTTATCGAGTTCGGCGCGCATGCCGTTGTGGTTGTCCCGATCGACGGAGTTGCCAGGCAGACCGCTGACTTCGAGGATCTTACCGGCGACCTTGCCGTTCTCTTTCTGGAGCGCGGCGACGACCGCGCGTGCCTTTATATTGCCGAGCTCAAACTGATCCTCATTGACCTGCACGATTTTATCGGTATCGAGGACGTTATCAAATGGCACTAAAACCACGCCCGCCTTCTGCGCGCGGCGGATCACCGGATCGAAGGCGGTGGGGTTGACCGCAATGAAGGTGATGGCGTCGAACCCGGCGGCGATGAAATTATCGATCGCGGCGATTTGGGCGGCGCTGTCATTGCCGACCGAAACGACCTTGAACTCCTTCAGCAGCTTTTTGTTCTCGGGGCGTGCGGCCCAGGCCTTAGCCGACTGGATCGCGGTGATGCGCCAGTCATTGCCGGCATAGCCGTTGACGAAGGCGATCCGGTACGGCCCTGGCTTAGGCGTCTGCTGAATGAATTTGGTGTTTTTCGGCGCCGGCTTGAAGCATTCCGGCCGGTAATTGTCCTCGGCGCGCGCAACGCCGACAAACAATGCCGTGCTTGCGATCCCAGCTAGCAGAATACGTGCGAGCATGATCTATTTCTCTCCCTATTTTTAGAAGTCTGGATTTGGTTGCCTGGCATTTGGCTGCGGCGCCAATTGCGTTGCGATCTCGATGGCTTCGAGCAGGCTGGCTTCGCTGGCGATACCCTTGCCGGCGATATCAAACGCGGTGCCGTGGTCGACCGAGGTGCGCACGATCGGAAGGCCGAGGGTGATGTTCACTCCACTCAGCGC
>JAJZBH010000159.1 GCA_021799015.1 Pseudomonadota bacterium | reverse complement strand
GGTGGGCGTCAATATGCAGGTCGCCTTCCGCATGGATGAAGAGATCGAAAAGGGAGTGACGGCCCAGGGATGTAAGCAGATGATCAAAAATGCCGATGCCCGTTGCGACGTCGGTAAGGCCAGTTCCGTCGAGATCAAGGCGGACCTCGACAATCGTTTCAGCGGTTTTGCGTTTAATTTCTGCGGTGCGGGTCATGACGCACTGCGTAGCTCAATTCCTTTTCCCCGCCAATAAGCGGAACGGAACGGCTGCTTTCCTCACGCGCGCAACGAGTTGGTCACACAGGTCCGAAAGATTCTGCTTGACCGCTTGCCCTATTTCCGGCAGGAGGGGGCAGCGGGACATACACGCCCGTGGTCGTTTGCTCGCCACTTTTTAGACGAGTTTATCCCCCTCCGCCTAGAGCCCAGTTTTTTCGTGTGGCTGCTGCCTCTGGATTTTCCATGAATCTCGCTGAACTCAAGAGTAAAACCCCAACCGACCTGCTTAATCTTGCAGAAGAACTGCAAGTTGAGAACGCCTCGTCTCTGCGTAAGCAGGACATGATGTTTGCCATTCTCAAGGCGTATGCCGAGAATGACCAGCCGATTCACGGCGATGGGACGCTGGAGATTCTGCCGGACGGGTTCGGATTTTTGCGGAGTCCGGAGAGCAACTATTTGCCAGGTCCGGATGACATATACGTTTCCCCGGCGCAGGTGAGACGCTTCGGCTTGCGGACGGGCGATACTGTGGCTGGCGAGATACGGGCACCCAAGGATGGTGAACGGTATTTTTCGCTGCTCAAAGTTGAGACGATCAATTTTGAGGCGCCTGATTCCGTTCGGCATCGAATCAACTTTGATAATTTGACGCCACTCTATCCGACGTCAAGACTCAAGATGGAGACCGAAAAATTTGAGTCTGTCGCAAAGGGGCCGGCCAAGGACTACACGCCCCGGGTGATTGACCTGATTGCACCGATTGGCAAGGGGCAGCGCGCCCTTATTGTGGCGCCGCCACGGACGGGTAAGACGGTCATGTTGCAAAACATTGCAACCGCAATCTCTACGAACCATCCGGAGGTATTCCTTATCGTTCTGCTAATTGATGAGCGGCCGGAAGAAGTGACCGACATGGCGCGCACCGTGAAGGGCGAGGTAATCGCCTCAACATTCGATGAGCCGGCGACGCGGCACGTGCAAGTAACTGAAATGGTTCTGGAGAAAGCCAAGCGCTTGGTGGAGCACAAGCGCGACGTGGTTATCCTTCTGGATTCCATCACAAGATTGGCGCGCGCCTATAACACGGTAGTCCCGTCGTCAGGCAAGGTGCTCACCGGTGGTGTCGATGCGAACGCCCTGCAGAAGCCGAAACGGTTTTTTGGCGCCGCACGAAATATAGAGGAGGGCGGCTCTCTAACGATCATCGCTACCGCTCTGATCGATACCGGATCGCGCATGGACGAGGTAATCTTTGAGGAATTCAAAGGCACAGGCAATTCTGAGCTGATCCTTGACCGGAAATTGTCGGATAAGAGGACTTTCCCGGCCATCGATATCACCAAGTCCGGAACCCGGAAGGAAGAATTGCTGGTCGAGAAGGGTACCTTGTCCAAGATGTGGGTACTGCGGCGGATTCTAAATCCGATGGGTCCGTCCGAAGCAATGGACTTTCTCTTGGACAAGCTTAAATATAGCAAAACTAACAACGACTTCTTTGATGCAATGAATACCTGACCTCGACTGCGGTTGCGGGAGAAGAAATGCGGTTCAAGGCGATCGGGGCCGGAGCTGTTCTTTTCTCATAGCGCATGAGCGCTTATGAAGATCCGGCTAAGTTGCCTGACCTTCGCATAATTCGCGGTGGCCTGGGTCGGGACAGTCCAGAAGTGTCATCGTTTCTTGATCCTCGACAGGTCGGTTGCGTTTGCGGCGATATAATGCCGAGATTATCGGAACTGGGGATGGAATATGGTCCACCGTCGAGGAGGCTTTCCTAGAAGTCTAGGCCGTCAGCGATCGGCAAGATCGTAACGCCATACCGACCAGCACCGGCGCGTCGCGCGATGATCGTCCGATAGATATGGCCATCCTATTGTTTGGCAATCATTCAGCCATCGCCTATATGCGATCGGCACGAAATGGAGAGTTGTTATGCCCGATGCCAGCCAGTCCAATGATTATAAAGTCCGCGATCTTTCCATGGCGGAGTGGGGGCGCAAGGAAATCAGTATGGCTGAGGACGAAATGCCCGGCTTGATGGCCCTCCGCAGGGAGTTCGGGACGGAACGCCCGCTCGCTGGTGCCCGCGTAGCTGGGTGCCTGCACATGACAGTCCAGACTGCCGTGCTGATTGAGACACTTTTAGTGCTTGGGGCAACGGTGCGCTGGTCATCATGTAACATTTTCTCGACCCAAGATCATGCAGCTGCCGCTGTGGCCGCAGTCGGGGTTCCGGTTTTCGCGTGGAAAGGGATGGGCGAAAAAGAGTTCTGGTGGTGTATTGACCAGACGGTCCATGGACCTAATGGTTGGACGCCAAACATGATTCTCGATGACGGTGGGGACCTGACCCGGCTGATGCATGACAAGTACCCAGGAATGCTTGCCGAGGTGCGAGGTATATCGGAGGAGACGACGACCGGCGTTCACCGGCTGCGAGATATGGCGCGTAATGGTTCTCTGCTTTGCCCTGCCTTCAATGTGAATGACAGTGTGACGAAATCCAAGTTTGACAATCTTTATGGGTGTCGGGAGTCGCTTGTTGACGGAATCAGGCGCGGGACCGATGTAATGATGGCCGGAAAGATCGCCGTCGTTGCTGGATTCGGCGACGTGGGCAAGGGATCCGCTGCATCTCTGCGCAACGCCGGATGCCGGGTTATGGTCACAGAGATCGACCCGATTTGCGCGCTGCAAGCGGCGATGGAAGGTTACGAGGTTGTGACGATGGATGAGGCGGCGTCGCGTGGTGACATCTTCGTGACGGCCACGGGCAACATCGATGTCATTACCGCTGACCATATGCGGGCAATGAAACATCGTGCCATTGTCTGCAACATTGGACATTTCGATAGTGAGATCCAGATTGACGCACTGCGGAACTACCCCTGGGTTAACATCAAACCCCAAGTCGACGAAGTCGTGTTTCCAGATGGTAAAAGGTTGATCGTGCTTTCTGAAGGCAGACTTGTAAATCTAGGCAACGCGACAGGGCATCCCAGTTTTGTAATGTCTGCAAGTTTTACCAATCAAGTGTTAGCCCAAATCGAGCTTTGGACGGCGCCGAGAGGTAAATACGCCAATAAGGTCTACGTTCTCCCCAAGCATCTTGACGAAAAGGTGGCGGCACTTCATCTCGCAAAGGTTGGAGCTAAGCTCACTCGACTTTCGGCACGGCAGGCCGAGTATATCGGTGTTGAGCGGTCTGGCCCATTCAAACACGACAACTATCGTTACTGATGCACCTAGCCGGAGGCCTGCTTGCCGTTTTGGCATTATCCGCCGCTTTCGGCGGCATGGTGTTTTTTGCCGTCATCGTGACGCCGTTGGTGTTCGGAACTCTGTCGCCCGAAGACGCCAGAGTTTTCACCCGAGCAGCTTTCCCGCGTTATTATCGGTATATTGCCATCGCGTCGGGGCTGGCTGCGTTGGGTCTCTTGTTACACGCTGAGGTGTTTCTTATGAGCCTGCCGATCCTTGTGCTGGTAAGTACCCTATGGCTTTGGATGCTGTGGTTGCCGCACCTGAATGATTTGCGAGAGGGGGGCGACCGCACGGGCTTCACGCGCGGGCACCGGCTGTCCGTCATGGTTAACATTGGCGCCATGATGCTGACACTGATTACCCTAGTCGTGCTGTTTCTTCGGTGAGTTCGTTTGGGAGTAATCGTTTCTCGTCAATCGATCGTAGGCCCAGCCCCCGGATTCTGCGACGACGGTAACGGGATCACGAGCAAGTTTCGCCGCCGCAGCGAGGAGGTTCGGGTTTCTCGAATTGCCAATCGCTATTGCCACATTGCGCAGCAAGCGATTGCGGCCGATCCGCTTTATCGGTGAGGCCGAAAATCGTGTTCGAAAGCCGGCATCGTCCAGCTCCGCAAGAGAGGCCAGGTCCGGTGCGATCCGGTCTTCGCGCGCCGCGAGTTTTTGCTCTCGCCCCACCTGCGCAAATTTGTTCCAGGGGCAGACGGCCAGACAATCGTCACAACCGTAAATGCGGTTTCCCATTTTGCTACGAAATTCTTCGGGGATCGACCCTTCATGTTCAATCGTGAGATAAGAAATACAACGTCGTGCATCCAGCTGATACGGTTGTGGGAACGCGCTCGTTGGGCACGCTGTCTGGCAGTTCGTACAAGTTCCGCAGCGATCTCGGTGTGGTTCATCAGGAGCAAGATCCAAGGTCGTCATGATCTCCCCAAGCAAAAGCCAAGATCCATGGAGACGCGATACGAGGTTGGTGTGCTTACCTTGCCAACCGATACCGGCCAGGTGCGCTACGGGCTTTTCCATTAAGGGCGCCGTGTCGACGAAGACCTTTGCCTGCCCGCCACCCTTAGAGACTATGAGCTGTGCCAGATGCTTGAGTTTTCCTTTCAGGACCTCATGATAATCGCGGTTACGCGCGTAGACCGAGATATTGCCACGACCGTGCGCACGCAGGGTGGCTAGGGGATCGTCCTTCGGTGCATAGGACATACCAAGAGAGATGATGCTTACAGCATCTGGCCAGAGCAATGCTGGATTGCCTCGCACCTTCGCGCGATCGTTCATCCAGACCATTGTGCCATTGTAGCCGGCGGCGAGGTAGGCATCCAAACCCGTGCGGTGAGCGTCTCTCACTGTGGCGCGGGCAAAGCCGACAGCATCAAACCCAAGCGTTCTGGCATGGTCGGCGATCTTCTGTTTGAGATGGTCGTCGGCCACTCTTCAGCCGCGACCGCGGTAGGGCCCAATGCCCTGATCGGGAAGAAATATTCCCTCGGGTGGAACGCCGGTCTGCCAGAATACATCGATCGGGATGCCTCCGCGGGGATACCAGTAAGCACCAATACGAAGCCAGACCGGTGCGACGGCCGTGACGACGCGT
>JAJZBH010000158.1 GCA_021799015.1 Pseudomonadota bacterium | reverse complement strand
ACAGCTCACGAGTTTTCTGGACGAACACCCGGTCGAGGCCCGGGCGATTGTCGGGAAGATCGTCGAAGCCGCCCGCGCGCGCGAAGCGGCGCGCAAGGCCCGCGAGATCACCCGGCGCAAAAGCGCGCTGGACGTGGCCAACCTGCCGGGCAAGCTCGCCGACTGCCAGGAACGCGATCCCGCTTTGTGCGAGATCTATCTCGTGGAGGGCGATTCCGCCGGCGGTTCGGCCAAGCAGGGGCGCGACCGCAAGTTCCAGGCGATCTTCCCGCTGAAGGGCAAGATCCTGAACGCCGAGCGGGCGCGTTTTGACCGCATCCTGTCCTCGGACGAGGTGGGCACCCTGATCACCGCCCTGGGGACCGGGATCGGCGCCGACGAGTTTCGTCTGGAAAAGCTGCGCTACCACCGCATCATCATCATGACCGACGCCGACGTCGATGGCAGCCACATCCGCACGTTGCTGTTGACCTTTTTCTTCCGGCAAATGCCGGCCCTGCTGGAGCACGGCCACATCTACATCGCCCAGCCGCCGCTGTTCAAGATCGCCAAAGGCAAGCAGGAAACCTACGTGACCGACGAGCGGGCCCTTGAGCAATTCCTGAAGACCGAAGCGGAAAAAAGCGGGAAGAGCCTCGAGGAAACCAAGGCGGGCTTCACGATCCAGCGCTACAAGGGCCTGGGGGAGATGAACCCGGAACAACTGTGGGACACCACCATGAACCCGGAACATCGCCATCTCGTCCGCATCACCGTGGACGACGCGGCCATGGCCGATCAGACCTTTGGGCTCTTGATGGGCGATGCCGTGGCCCCGCGCCGGGCCTACATCGAAGAAAACGCCCACTTCGCGGCCCTGGACCTCTGATGCGCGGACCCGCCTGGGCGATGGTGCCCTTGCAGCAGATCCGCGAGCGGCCCTTCTTGCCGCTCATGGCCGGTGCCGCGACCATCTGGCTGGCACTCCTCAGTAGCCCTGTGGCGCGCGAGCTGTCGGCGGATAGCGGCCTGCCGGCCTTCTATCCCATTCTGGCCGGATATTTCGCGCTCTCTTTGCTGGGATTCGGCATTGCGGCACTCCTGTGCCTGCGCGGGGCACAGGAACCCTGGACACGCGTCGGCAAGGGGGCAATGGGGCAGATCGTTGTGCTGGAAACGGCCTTTGCGAGCCTGCATCTGGCCGCGACCCTGTCCGCCGGGGCGGCTGCCGTTGGCATGGAAATCGTTGCGGGTCTGGGTGCCGTCTTCGGGCAGCTGGCGATGGTCGAGGCAGCGGTGCATCCCGACGTTCGGGTGGGTGAGAGTTTGGTACTGGCCGCGGCCTTGATCCGCCGGGAATGGCGCGCGTTGCTTCGGCTGCTGTCGGGCACGATCGCCGCCGCCGCCTTGAGCCTGCTCACGCTGGGGCTGGGTCTCGTCCTGGTCGTGCCGTGGTATTACCTCGCGCTGGTCCAGATTGCGAAACGCCCATATCCGACTAAATACGTGCGGCAGGGCATGTCCCAAGCCTAGGCCATACGAGTGTTACAGGGCGCATAAGACCGGAAAGCCAAAAGGGTCGCGTTTATCATAAACAACCGCAAGCAACGCACAGAGGTTTCCATGCCGCAGGAGAATCCACGGGAACTGTACGAAGAGATCCTCTCGAGCACCACCGATCCGGAGGAGATCACCAATGTGCTGTTTCATACCCTACGCAGCAGCGTCAACCTACGCACTGGCCATCTGGAACGGGAGGCCGTCCTGCTCTGCGGGGCCATGGCCGCGATCATCGCGTACATCCTGGAGAGCGACGAAACAGGATTCGCCGTATTCGAGGTCCACAATCTCGTAGGCGCCTCCAAGTACAATAACCTCTGCGCGCTCTCGCAGGACCGCCGTCTGCCCAAAGAGACCAGGGATCCTATCGAGCGGTACGTGAAGACGATCCAGCTCCATCGCAAGTACCGGGAGGCCAAGCGTATCGAGCGCGCCCTGGAAGGCGCTCTGGCCCGGTTTTATCAACCACCGCCCTCCGCCCAGGAGCAGATCATCGCCTGGGCGAAGGACCAGACGGAACGATTGCTGCTCGAAATCCAGGTAAGCCAAACGCCACCGCCGCCCAAAGACGAGCACATGGCCTTCCTCGAAGACCTGAAGATCCCGTTTGGTTTCCGGCACTAAAGCGAAATCGTAACCGATTTTTGTGCTATGATGGTTTCTCCTATACGAAGGAGAAGCCGATATGGTTATCATCGTCGTTGCTGCCGTTGTCCTGGCTCTGGTTCTCGGCCGCCTCTTTTATGGCCTGATCCGCTGGGAAATCCGCTGGGATATCCGCATCCTGGAGTTCGGCTTCCACTGCTTCCTGATCGGCATTTTGCTCACGCTCATTGGCCTGGCCTGGATGGGCTGGCTGATCCTTTAGCACGGGGGAATTACATGGACGAATTCGATATTTCCGAGTTATCGGCGCGTGCCCGCGCCATTCTGCGCGAAGACCAGGGCGAGGCGGCCACCCGGCCCGAGCCGGAGAGCGATATCGATCTGCTGCTCAACGCTTTTTCCAAGCGCGAGGAATGGATCATCGGTCAATCACTCCGGCCTGAAGGCCGGAGCTTGTAGTGGAGCGCGACTACAGGTGCCGTTGATTATACGACGTGGTTGAACAGGGGAGTGAAGCAGGTCACGAAACTGACGCTGCCGGGTGAGATCCCAGCCCGGCGAGACAAGGGTGCAATCCCCCGCTGTGAAAGTCGTTCACAGGATCTGTTGCATTGACGAAAGTCGATGTGCCCCAGGGAAACGTACCGCACTTATTGTGCGCCAGATCATAGGCGTCCAAGGACGGTTCAAGGAGATGGAAGATGTTCGTATTCGTCATGGATCAGTACGGCAGGCCTGGGCATCCGACTCGTCGGATGGACTGGGTACGCAAGCAGTTGAAGCACAAACGAGGGAAGATCGTCGGCGGCGGTATTTCCGGGAAACCGGCGGTGTTGGTGTTGCGCGAACAGTCGTTTGACCGGAGCAAAACCGTGAAACGGCGTTTTTTCGTGACGCTGGATACCGGTTTCCGGAACATTGGATACGCTGTTACCGAGTTACTGGCGGACAGCACGCTGCGAGTGCTGCTGAAAGGCACGCTCACCGCAAGGACACCGGAACTCAGAGGCTTGATGGATGAGCGCAAGATGTACCGACGGTCTCGTCGCTACCATCGGCGACTCAACGTCAGGAAGAAAGGGCAGACGCCGAAACACCGTCCTCCCCGGTACGAAAGCCGGGGTAAACGGGATTCCGTCACACTCCAGCATGGTCTCGAAACGCACCGGAATCTGTATGCCCGGCTCGCGCGTCTGGTACCCCTGCCAGCCCATCAGGTGACGCTGGGTTTCGAGAGCGTGTCCTTCGACCTGCGGGCGCTGGCCCACGGCAGACCACGGACGGGCTCGGGCTACCAGGTTTCGCCGGTCGGCAAGGCCACCGGAGAAAAGACACATGCTTTCGTGGTTCGCCGCGATGACGGCTGCGTGGTCTGCGGAAGTAAAGAGCATCTGCACACCCATCACCTGCGCAAACGTTCGCAACAGGGGTCCCATCGTGTCGGCAATCAGGTCGTGTTATGTGAAGACTGTCATGAAGCTGTGCATGCCGGACTGATTGAACTACCGATCACGGACGGCGCGCAATGGCGGGACGCCAGCATGGTCAATGCCGTGTGCGGCAAGTTGAGGAAGCTCTCGGCGGAAGCTGGTCTGGTGCCGGTGCCCGTCGAAAATTCGGTGGCTGCCCGCCGCCGTCTCGGTCTGGAGAAAACCCATGCGCTTGATGCGGTATCGGTGGTGGCTGCCCTGACAGGTGCGGGAACCGTGGACCAGCGGGATACCCTGGACATGGACCTAGCGCAATACCGCCGACACCGGCGGGCGCACATTCATGCCCAGCGGGATCGGCTCTATTACCTGTCTGGCGAGAAGCAGCCCGTCGCACACAATCGCTACAAGCGCTGCGATCAGGGCGACGTGGATTCCCTGGCGGAGTTTCGCCGCACATACCCCAAAGACGTGGGGCGGTTGCAAGTAAAAAGGGCGGTGCGCCTGTATACGCCGCACCGTGCGAAAGCACCGGCAGTCGGCGGGGATGTATGGAATATAGGGGGTCTTCGGGTAGTGGCTAAAGGCGTCCATAGCAAAACCAATCTTTATGTGCCTAGCCTGAAGTCTATTACGGGGAAAGTTTATGCTTCACCGAAAGAAGGGGTCCGATTGTTTCGGAACTCCGGAATGGTAGTGGCGTGAATAATGTCTGCGCGCTTCGTGGCAACCGTCAGTGCAAGGCCACCTCACGCGCTCTGCATCCCCGGCATGAATGCCGGGGTTTTCCGCGCAAACTGGATAAACAAAATCGGCATCACCCTAGTAGTAAGTCCCATTGAAAAAAGGAGTGGTTCGCTTATGAAATCTCGTATTGCCTTTTCTGTTCTCGCGGCTGGTCTGGCCGGTTGCGCTGCGCATCCTGCGCCTCACAACCCGCAAGGCGTACCACTTAGTCAAGCGTCTTTGTGGCTCAATCATTCTGCTGCGGTCGCCGCTACTTCCCTCAAAAACCTCGATCAGATTACCGAAGTTCACCTACAGAATCCCGCTGTCAGCGTCACTCATGTATCCAGCGTGTCCGGCATGACGGATCGCTTGCACCTGCACTGGTCCGGGCCAGTCAATCGCCTTATGGCGCAACTGGCGCAACGAATCGGCTGGCGTTCGGTCCTGGCAATACACCCCTCCCCCATGCCGGACGTGGCCGTATGGAACACCAACGCGCCATTCCCGGTCATCGTGCGAGAAATCAATCAGCAAATGATCCATGTGGCCACCCTGCGTATCCTCCCCCTGGGACGCACTCTGGAATTAACCGCCTACAACCCGCAATGGTTGCCGTCTCACCCCGTTCTCCAACAACAGTGGCAACCCAAGATGATTCAGCCCGGTGGCCCCATGTTGCCAGTGCAGCGCACCATTCCTTTGACCCTGCACAAGAATGGCACCATTGCTCCCTCAACGCACTTGCTGACGGTCGGCAAGGGGGGATCTCTCTATCCGCTGCCCGAAGGCTCGCAC
>JAJZBH010000013.1 GCA_021799015.1 Pseudomonadota bacterium | reverse complement strand
TCCATGGCAAGAGCCGTTGCCGCCAACTCGCTGAGTTCAGACGGCATTTCCGGGTCGGGAAAAATATGCGCGAAGCCATCCGTAAGGCGGATGCAAAATGCGACAGGGCTTCTGTTTTCGGCAGCCTCCGCGAGAGCGTTGATGTGTGACAATTTCACGCCAGTTTCTCTACGAAAACAGAAATGCGACCGCCGCACGCAAGGCCCAGGGCTCGCGCATCTTCATCAGTAACCCCGTATTCAAGCAGTTGCGGGCTGCCGGAAGCGATCGCCTCGAGCGCGGCTTCGATCACCGCTCCTTCGATGCACCCCCCGGAAACCGAACCAGCCATATGCCCTGACCGGGTGACGGCCATTCGGCTGCCTGGCGGGCAAGGTGAGCTACCCCAGCTTTGGACGACCGTGGCAATCGCGACGTTCTCCCCTGCTGCGTGCCATGCCGCTGCGGCTCTCAGGACATCCGTCGAGGGATCAGAGGCTGCCTTCGACATTGTGATTATCGTGCATCGCGAGGCCTTCAGGTTGGCGGGTCAAGAAGGGTGACGGGCTTGCATTGTGGCGCTTGCGCGCGTCCAACTCATGGCCATTGTGGGCGCCACGCTGGCCATCGGATTAGCCCACGAATTTCGCGACGACAATGGCGATCACCACGATCGATATGACCATTGGTATCCAGATGCCGATCGGCAGCCCGGCGACAATGGGGTTGCTTGGATCAGAGTCCTCAGTATCGCCGGGAACATGATCATGATCATCAGTCATTACGAAGGGTCTCCTTTATTCAGCGTTCGACGAAGAACGACATCGTCGATCCGGGCACTTGTGTCTCAATGCATGATTTGGCGGCGGTGTCGACCAGCAAACACCGAAGATACCCTGCCCAGACGAGCTCCTCGCCGGCGCGGATCGATCTGGTTCCGAACCACAACCTTGCAGCGCGGCGAACCAGAAAGCCGGCCTCGTCACGGAGTGTTTCAGCAACGATGGTATAGCCGCTGGAAGACCCGGGGCCTGTGCCGCTCTCTTTGCGGTTGAAACGATCCGAGACGGGGGCGATGTTCATGGCTATTACGGTGTTAAACGCTGCAGGGGAGCGCTTTGTTGATGGGTTCACGGCCGCGATGTACCGCTTTCGACACCGCTCAACCAATGGGGCCGGTGGCGACCCCGGCGGCAGTTTCGGCGAGCGGTGGTTCTCAATACCCGCTGTTCATGCCGCTTCCTGCCCCCTCCTTGGCCGACAGGCGCGTGCCCGGCATCTCCGCTCCCGATTTGATGGTGATTTTGCAAATCCTCCCATCAAGAGACCAACGCTGGGCTCCTGTAGCCGCGGGTACCATCCCCCGCCGGTGAAAGTGAAATGACAAGCCTGCCAGGAAACGTAGTGGCACTGTTGCCGTTCGCCGTGCTGCTTTTGGGTTTTGCGACTTTGCCGGGCGCAGCGCCACGGTTCTGGCATCGCCGCAGCGGGTGGCTGGTTCTCGGTGTGGTCGCCGTTTATGTCGTGCTGACAGCGGCCGAACATGGAGCAGGAGTGGCAGCAGCAGCTGTTATAGGGGCGTCGGCAGGCCATTTTCTGCCGTTCATCGCTGTGCTCATGGCACTGTATACGCTGGGTGGCGGCGTTTTAATCGCCGGGGGGCCCTGGGGTCGCCCGATCGGCAACTTGGCCTTGCTGGTTTTTGGAACGATCCTGGCGAGTCTGATGGGCACCATCGGAGCATCGTTGTTGCTTATCCATCCATTGCTGGCCGCCAATTCGGCGAGATATGAAAAACGGCACCTGGTGATCGCCTTCATATTTCTGGTTGCGAACGCCGGTGGCGCACTGACTCCGCTTGGAGATCCTCCTTTATTGATCGGCTTTTTACGTGGCGTACCATTTTTCTGGCCGGCGCGCTTCCTTGTGCTCCCGATGCTGATCGTGGCGGCACCCACACTCGCCCTAACGTTTGTTCTCGACGTGTATCTGTACCGACGGGATCCGGCACCGAAACAACAGAGGTTACGCCTCCGTGGAGCGCACAATATCATCTTGTTGCTGGTGTTCGTTACCGCCCTCACGCTTTCCGGAATTTTTCCAGGCCCAAATGTCAGGCTGGGTTCAGCAGAAATAACGGCCGGACAAATTGCCCTGACGGCGCTGGCGATGAGCGTGACCTGGTTCTCGAACGCGCGCACGGCGCGTGCCATTCGCGTCCGCAACCGCTTCGCGTGGGCTCCCATGCGCGAAATCGCGTGGCTCTTTTTCGGGATTTTCGTGACAATCCCCCCCGTTTTGCACCAGTTGGCAGTTTTGCGCCTGCCCAAAGACCCGGCATTATGGTTCTGGAGTTCCGGTTTCTGTTCCGCATTTCTGGACAGCGCACCCACCTATCTAATTTTTTTCGAGGCGGCCGGAGGTCGCGCCGCCACCCTGTTCGCGCCGCCCGCGCACTTGCTTACCGCGTTGTCCGCAGGGTCCGTGTTGTTCGGTGCATTGACCTATCTCGGCAACGCGCCGAATTTGATGATCCGCTCCATCGCCTCAAGCCGGGGAATACGAATGCCCGGATTCCTCGGGTATTTCCTGATTGCGAGCCTGGTATTGATTCCCATTTTTGTTGTTGAGACAATCATCTTCTTTGTCTAATCGGTCGGCTGGGGGTTCCGCAAACACTATGCACCACCTCCACCACCCCTGCTCAAACGCCAGTGCCGTTCCCTCGGCTGCATCCATCCGGTCATGGTCGCTCGTAAAAGCAACACCTCTGCGTCGCCCAAATCCCCGTAACGCAGGAGTCGGCGCTTTGCATAAAAACGTCCCTCCCGTTTAGCGACATCGTTGCCGATCGTCATCCACTCACGATCAGCCCCGCCCCCTTCAGCCGCCTAAAAGCTTATCCCGAATAGGACGAGCGGCGGAGGCGCCGCGTAAACAGGAGGCGGTCCCGCCAATAACGGGGGCGGCCCAAGCGAGGGATTAGGTCCCCCTCCTGTGGCCGGCGATACCGCAAACGTCGGTGGTGTCGACGTCATGCGGTTGAGTGGCACACCCGGTCCCAGATACCACCAGCCATGTTCTTCGAAGAACCCGGGCTGGGGCGGCGCCCCGTGGCTCGGGGCATAAACCCGTCCCGTAGGGTTCGGCGGTGGCGAGCTTGGTGGCGCGGCGGTGGCCACGTCCATCAGAAGACCCATCATAACAGTCGACAAAATAGCAATGATGAAACGTCTGCCTAACATGACGCACATCCTTTCACGCGACCTTCGTCGCGCCGTCTATGCGTGTTTATATGGGGATGCCGAGCGGATTTTTCGAGGTCCGGCTCGTGTCACCGTCCCGGACCATCACCATCGCCACCGCCATGACCGCCACCATCATGGTCGCCATCGCCATCCCGGCCACCGCCATTGCGATCAAAGTCCGCGGCACCCCGATCGGCCCGGTCAGTGTCACCACGAAACTCCTGGTTTTCCGGTTGATAGGCAGAGCCAAAACGAAAGAAGGACTCGCCACAGCAACCCATGACGTAGGCATCGCGATGGGGGGAGTACTGCGGGACGTTCGCACAGCTCGAAAGGACGAAGGACACGAAGCTGAACCCGAAGATCAGGAGCGCGTTTCGGAGGAGCTTTGGCGTTTCGATCACCTCCTTCGGAAGCGATATGGGGTCGGCATAGGTTCGGTGACAGGAGCCGCTTGACAGCGATTCGTCCCTCCCGGCAGCAGAAACCTTACCACCCGGACGCTGATCCCATTTCTTGCGTTTCTTGCCCGGAACAATAACAAGATGTTGTTAAATTGGCGGATGTCACATTGGCGTGTCTTTCATGAATCTTCGGACAATGCGGAAGATCAGCAACAGATTGCCGGGTACCGCCTCGGCTGCGCCGAGGATGGCGCGAACGACACCCCGGAGCACGCCTCGCGGCGGCTCCATCGCCAGCTCCGTATTGTCGTGCGAGGAACGATACCGAAGACAGCCACTGGACTTCGTGATCGGCACCGGTGCGCCACGGTCCGGGGCGAACCCCGGAATACCGGGCACCGTGCCCGCATCCCTACGTGTATCAGATCTGCGGCTGTGGTCTCTGGCAGACACTCAGCCGTGGTGCGGGCCTTCGCGACTTGCTGGCCGCAGGCAAAAAAGGCCGGGCGCACGACGGCGCCCCGCCAGGAATTGTTAGGTCTTCTTGAAAGGCTTGAAGCCGTAGCGCTCGAAAATCTTCAGGGCTGTAGGCGACTGGATGAACTTGAGCCACGCCCGCGCCGCCTGTGGATGGGCAGCACCTTTTACGACCGCACCGCCGTAAACCGCGGTCGTGTTGTATTTCGCGGGCAGGTCAACGTGACTGATTGGATGCCCGATCTGTTCCTGAAAGATCGCTTCCGATTTCCAGGTAATACCGGCATCGGCGAGTCCCTGCATCAGGAACAGCGGCGTTTGGCGGTGATGGATATGTGTCAGAATGGTTGACCCGCTCTTGACTCCCTCTTCGTAAACCTTGCGCTCGAGCGCCGTACCACCTGCTTTTTTCAGTGTCGCCTCGATCTGCCTGGCAATCCCCTCGAAGGCGGGGTTCGGCATCACTAACCGTACGCCTGGCTTCGCAAAATCCTGAAGGCCGGTAATATGGCCGGGATTGCCCTTCGGGATCATTATCGTGAGGTCGTTGGTGACATACGCAACTGGCGGGCCCACCAGCATACCCGCCGCAATCAGCTCCTTCACCTTCTTCAGCCCCGCCAGATAGGCATCCGGCCTCGCGGTGAAGGTCATGTTTCCAACGGTGAAGGTGCCTCCTGCCTTCATCGCCTCAACCAGAAGTCCTGGTGGAATGGTAACGACAAAGATCCTGCACCTGTACGACGGATATTGTTTCCCGAAGGCTTTTACCAGCGGTGCAACGGCGAAATAGTAATTCCCCCCGATGTAGAGAACCAGCTTCGGGTTGTTTACGTCGCCGTGGAAGTCGGCCATATCGTCGACTTCCGGAACCGTGAAGACGAACCCCTTGTAAAGGGCGTCGTCATTTTCTTCGTGCTGCCAGGGTGGAAAGATCGCCCCCTCGTATTGAGGGGGACGAACTCTGCCGTTCCAGCCGCTCTCGGCCCTTGCCGCCGGCGTCATGGCGAGACCGCCCAAGGTCAACACCGCCCCGAGGAGCATCATCGCCGCCAGATTGACGCGTCTTCGATGTACCATGCTCAGCCTCACTTGATGTATTGGTAGCCGGCAAGCTGGAATTGCGGAATCGTGGCGACGACGCCCGGCGTCAACACCGCCCCCGGAATCAGATGGTTCGTGAATTCCGCAGCGATCTCCGGATGTGACAGTTTGTCAGGGTTTATTCCCTTTTTCAGCATTGCCATCGTCACCTCCCAGACCGCGTTATGGCAGGCACAGAATACCGCACCGCGGCGCTGAAGAACGGTGATGCTATTCGCGTGCGGAGAGAATACGCCATTGGGATTGTTGAAATCCGCGGCGCTAACTCTGGCAGCCGGTGGCGTCTCGATCCACGTATTGGCCTTGTGCTTTCCGCCGGTAAATCGTGTGAGGTATTTTTCCCAGATATAGGCGTCGTAAAGAGCGAGATGTGCACTGCCATGCGTGGCCGAGATGGCGAGGAAGTCCGGATTCTTCCAGGACCAGATCTGGCCAGGACCAGATCTGGGCGTTCATCGAGTTCCGCATCAGGTTCAGCCATGGGCTTTCAAGGTCTGTATTGTCCCAGACCTGTTTGGGGCCGCCGGCGTACGTGAACAGGAGATGCAACGCTTCGCTGTCATATTGTTCTGCACTGGTCAGGATCATCGGCACCGATTTGAAATCCCGACGCCGGGGCGCCTTGGCCAATGCATCTGCCAGTGCTCTCAGCTTTGTGGCTTGTGCGGGCATCAATGAGTCGCCGGGCGGCGTTGCCGCCTCAGCACTTGGAATCTGCGATATCACGGCGCCGATGGCGGCGATACCGACACCGGCCGCTGGCAGCGCCAGTGTTGCCCGCCGACTGAGACCACGACGGTCGTCGGCCAAGCTCTGGTTTTCGTCAGTCATTCATACCTCCTCGAGATGATTGCCCGCGTACCGAGGCACGCCGGCTGTTGATTAATGCGTCGGCGAGCCCAGTAGATGTCCGTTCACGACTTTGCCGTACATTGAGTATTTGTTGTCGTGAAACCTGGCCCGGGTTGCCGCGACCGAGCCGGTGAATCGTGGATCCTGGGGTCGCTCGTGGCTGTCCATGAACTGGGCGACGTCCCATGCCTGCTGCACGCTCAGGGTTCCTACCGCGCCGAACGGCATATTGGCGTGGACGAATTCCGCCGCATTTTTGACGCTGCCCATCCCGGCGCCCCAATTGAACGATTTCGCCCCCCAGAGCGGCGGGAACACGGTCTGCCCGCGGACATACTGGCCCTGGCCATCAGCACCGTGACACAAGGCACAGTTGGCCTGGTAGACGACCTGGCCCGCCGCGTAGCTTGGAGGCTGCGATGGCGCAGCGAGGGGGGGATAGCCGCGCCCGCGCAGTTCTGCACCTGTTGGTGCTCCTGTTGCCAGCCAGTAGGAATAGGCTTCGAGCGCAATGATCATCTTGCTGCCAAGCGAAGGTACCTTGCCATTCTCGCTGAATCGAAAACATCCCTGGAGCCGCATCCCGAAATTATTGACCTTCCTGTTTTTGGACCGATACGCGGGGTAGGCTGGGTAGGCGGCCCACATCGGGCTCGATCCCGCAAGGCGCCCCGCGTCGAGATGGCAGTTGCTGCAGTTCTGAGCGTTGCCAACGATCCCCTTCGCGTAAACCGTGGTGTGGCGAAAGATATTCTCACCAAGCTTGACCGCCGCACCGAACGGGCCAGCCGGCATCGCGCTCCTCGGCGGCGGCTCGAAGGCCGGCGGTTGCACCGTCGGCGTCGCCGCAAGCGATATCGTCGGCAAAACGAGCAGACCTGCCACAAGGGCGTATCGCGCCTGGTGCATCACTTCTCTCCCGATGTCGTACCCGGCTCAGGCAACACCGGAGGATTGGCCGAGAGTGAGGCATAGTAAGCGGCCACCGCCGTGATCTGGGCCGGCGTCAACTGGCGCGCAACATTGCGCATCAGGTGCAAGGGATCGTTGTTCCGGGTACCCTGTCGCCAGGCGTCAAGCTGGGCAGCAAGGTACGACGCCGGCTGGCCCGCAAGCCGCGGGAATGCCGTGCCAACACCAAGACCGAACGGCCCGTGGCACGAATCACAAGCTGGCACACCCTTGGTTGTGTGCATCCAAGCGCCGTCGATCGCCAGGACGGCACCTTCACCGCCCGGCAATGGCGACGGTTCCGGCCGGGAGGGCGGCATCATTGCTGCATAGTAACGCCCGATCGCTGCCCGTTGCGGCGCGTTCAGGGGTTGGGCGATGCCTTTCATGATCGCGTTGACGCGAGAGCCATGCTTGAAGGCAAAAAGTTGCTGTTCAATGTAGGAGGTCGGTAGCCCGGCAAGCGCGGGAAATCCGGACACCGGGTTCCCCATTCCGGTAACGCCATGACAGCCGGCACAACCCGCCACTTGCGGCGGCGCCGCCGAAGCTATGCGAGCGAAAGCCAAAACCACGAGAACGATGCCGACGCCAATATCGATACGATGGCGTAATGTCATGCGGTCCTCCCGTATCAGGCGTTCATGTATTCAGATTAGCGAATCTGTTAGCCGACGGCCAGAAAAAGATAACGCCGAGGAATCGATTGAATCGATCAGTCAGATCGATGGATTCTCCTTGTCCCCTTGCCCTGCGCTCCGCGCCGCGCGAGTCCCGGCCGGGATCTCCGGCAGATCTGCCGACCAGGCCGTCCCAACGCCCCTGACCATGGGACTCCGGGCGGTCGCCATCGGGAGTCCCGGTCGGACACAGAAAGTGTTAACATGATCTTGACAGGCCCGCGACGACGATGGCCCACAGCACGGATGAGGCGGGAACTGAAGCGCGACGCGGGCGTCGTTGGCCTGATCCTTGCCAGCCTTGGCGGCATCGTTGGCTCAGGCTGGCTTTTCGGCCCGCTGAACGCCGCCAAGTCGGCCGGTCCGGCCTCGTTGATCGCCTGGGCGATCGGCGGTTTCGCCATTCTGCTGCTTGCCCTTGTTTATGCCGAGCTTACGACCACCTTTCCGCGGGCAGGAGCCGTCATCGCCCTGCCCAAGCTCAGCCATGGCAAGCTTCTCGCCACCGTCATGAGTTGGGTGGTCCTGTTGGGCTACCTGACATCAGCGCCGGCTGAAGCGGCCGCAGTGGTCACCTACACCAACAATTTCTACCACGGCCTCGTATTGCCGGACGGCATGCTCAGCCTGTCCGGTTTCCTGGCTGCCGTCGCTTTGCTGGCCGGGTTCGCCGCGATCAACACTCTTGCGATCCGGCTGGTCCTCCGAATCAATGGTTTCGTCACGCTCTGGAAGCTGGCCATTCCGGCGCTGACCGTCGTTGCCCTTCTTCTCGCCCGGTTTCGCCCGACAAATTTTGTTGCGCACGGCTTCGCCCCGCACGGCCTCGCCGGCATTTTTTCGGCGGTCGCCACATCAGGCGTTGTCTATGCTTACACGGGGTTTCGGCAGGCTGTCGAACTCGCAGGTGAATCCCGTCACCCCAAACGGGATTTGCCGATTGCGATCATCGGCTCTGTCATGATCGGTTTTCTGCTCTACGCCGCGCTGCAGCTTGCGTTCATTGGCGTATTGCCATCCCGGGCACTCGCCCAGGGCTGGGATGGCCTCGAATTTGCAGGCATGTCCGGCCCATTCGCTGGTCTTGCGGCGCTGCTGGGCATGAACTGGCTCGCGGTTCTCCTCTATATCGATGCTGCGGTCTCACCTGCCGGCACCGGAATCATCGCCTACACTTCAACGCCGCGCCTCCTTTACGCCGCGGGCCGCGAGGGTCTTGCCCGCGGCCCCCTTGCCCGGCTTTCCCGTGCAGGGGTACCGATCATCGGGGTCCTCCTCTCCTTTGCCCTTGGAACCGTGTTCCTTCTGCCGCTGCCGTCATGGCGAGCCATCATCAAAGTGGTCTCGACAGCGGCCCTGCTGTCGTACGGTATGGCGTCCGTTTCACTGATCACCCTGCGCCGGACGATGCCGGTTTCCCGATATCAGCGCCCGTTCCTGTTGCCGTTTGGAACGCCAATCGCCGGACTCGCCTTTATCGTTTCCAACTTTATCATCGTGTGGACCGGAGCCCACACCGCGAACGTGGTCATGCTCTATGTGCTGGTCGCAGCGGCGGTCTACACGGCGGCCCGATGGGCAACTCACGCCGGCTTTGCGTGCCTCGACGCAGCAAACGCTTGGTGGCTTGCACCGTATTTCGCCGGGCTGTGGATACTGGCCAACTTGGGCCCGAAAAATCTGACCCATGGAAATGGAATGCTTTCAAACGCGGAACTGTCGCTCGCGCTTGTGCTCTTCAGCCTCGCGATTCTCACGGTCGCCGCGCGCACTGGCCTGCCTGACCCTGCCGAGGCCAAGACCTCGGTTGCAGGATCCGAGGCGGCATCATCGGCAGAGGCCGGCGCGCATAGCCTGCCGGATCGTCCCCCTCAGGAACAACGGGAGTCCTGACGAAGCCCAGGCCTGCCGCTGCGAAGCGCGCCGATTTCACTCGGGAGGCCAGGCGCACCCGCCGCCCAGTTTCAGCGGCAATCAGGACGATCTTCGGGCACATCCTCTTCTCTTTGAAAATTTCAAAATTATAAAATTCAATGTTTCACGTGAAACAACGAAAGCTGTTTGTCTCAGTGTTCCGGTCGCAACAATCCCAGCAGGGTGTCAAACTGATCGAGACTCGAATAGGCAATTTTAAGCATCCCGCCGCTGCCGTCAAAGTCGATGCTCACGCGCATGCCCAGCCGGGTGGTCAATTCCCGCTCCATAGCTCGAATTTCAGCCTGGTCTTCAGCTTGGCCGTTCCGGTGCTTTTTCTTCGGCGCTTTCTTTTCCTGCGCCAGCGCTTCCGTCTGCCGGACAGAAAGCTTCCCCGCAACGACTTTCCGCGCCAGGACGTCCGGTTCCGGATGCCCGACCAGCGCACGGGCGTGCCCTGCGCTTAGCAAGCCCTCGCGCACGAGCGACTGGACCGAATCCGGCAGGCTGAGCAGGCGCACCTGGTTCGCGATGTGCGGGCGGGATTTTCCGACGGCGTTCGACAGTTCATCCTGCGTCAATCCGAATTCCTCGATCAGCCGCACGAACCCTTCGGCTTCCTCGATTGGGTCAAGGTCCTGCCTCTGCAGGTTCTCAACCAATCCCGCCGCCATTGCATCCGAATCGGTAAAATCGCGCACGAGCGCCGGCACCTCGTGGAGCCCTGCCAGTTGGGCCGCCCTCCAACGGCGCTCCCCTGCAATGATCTGGAACTGCCCCGGGTTCCCGGGATGGGTGCGCAACAGCAGCGGCTGCAAAACGCCGCGCGACCGCATGGATGCTGCCAATTCCTCGAGACGGTCGCGATTGATGGACTTGCGCGGCTGGAAAGGGCCGGGCTCAATGTCGATGACGGCGATCGTCTGCACCACGGCCCCCGGTATCGCCTCGCGTTGCACCTCGCCGATCAGATTCGCGTAGCCCCGACCCAAACGTCCTGTCATTCCCTTGCTCATCTTGCTACCTCTCCGACCATCGCCCGTTCACGCCGCAAGAACTCGCCCGCCAGCGCCACGTAGGCCTGCGCTCCCGGGGAGCGAAAATCATAAAGAAGAATGGGCTTTCCATGACTCGGCGCCTCGCTGATACGGACGTTGCGGGGAATGGTCGTCTCCAGAACGCGTTCGCGGAAGTATCCGCGCACGTCGGCGACGACCGCCTGGGACAGGTTGTTCCGTCGATCCACCATGGTAAGAACAATGCCCCCCATTCTCAGCGCCGGATTCAGCGACCGGCGCACCAGGTCGATCGTCCGCATCATCTGGGCGACGCCCTCCAGCGCGAGAAACTCGCATTGCAGCGGAATGAGAACCTGCGACGCCGCCACGAGCGCATTCAGGGACAACAGCCCGATGCCGGGCGGGCAATCAATAAAAACATAGTCGAACAGACCGGCGAACGTGGGTTCGCCGATGGCATTCGCGACCAACCGTTCACGGCCCGCCGATCCCGCGAACTCCATATCCGCACCAATCAGGTCGTCCGTCGCCGGAATCAGGCCCAGGTTCTCGATACCGGTATCGCGCAGCAGTGTGTGCGGCGGCGGCGAGCCCGCCAGCAACGCATAGGTGCCAACTCCTCGCACATCCCGCGCGACGCCCAATCCCGTTGAGGCATTGCCCTGCGGGTCAAGATCTATCAGCAGCACGCGCTTGCCCGACAGCGCGAGCGCAGTCGCCAGATTGATAGCCGTTGTGGTTTTGCCGACGCCGCCTTTCTGGTTTGCGACCGCCACAACCCGCGGCGCCGTATGGACCGGACCGGCAGCGACACTTTGATGGGTTTCAGCGCTCTGTTGCGACACGGCAGATCCTACGGATGCGGAGAATGACTGCGTCCGGATCGGTCCGGCTGGGCAGGCTTTCAACCTCCATCTGCCATTCAGCTGCGGCCAAGGTCAATTCCGCTTTTGTATTCCGACCCTTCGGAAACAGACAAATTCCCTCCGGAGCCACCAGCGGCGCGGCGTAGCGGAGCAATTGGCTCAGGGGAGCCAATGCTCTCGCCGTCACGACCGGCGCCGGCGGCAAGGCGAGCGCTTCGATCCGGTCAGGATAGACCTGCGCCCGGATCCCCAGCTCTGCGACCGCATTTTGGAGGAATGCCGCCTTTCGAGTATCCGATTCCACCAGCGCCACCTCCAGGTCCGGACGCGCCAGCGCAATCACGATTCCAGGCAACCCCGCTCCCGATCCCAGGTCGATGACTTGCCCGCCCTCCGGCGGAACCAGTTCCGCGAGTTGCAGGCAGTCGCGGATATGGCGCTCCCACAGAGCCGGCATATCGCGTTTGCCAACGAGGTTGATGCTTTTGTTCCAGCGTTCGATCAGTGCCGCATATGACTGCAATGCTTGCCATGTTTCACGTGAAACATCAGTCATCAGATTACGTGGCGCGTCTTGCGGATTGCCGAAAAAAGCGCCCCCAGGGCAGCGGGCGTCATCCCTTCAAGACGGCTGGAGGCCCCGAGGGAAGCCGGTCGAAACTGTTCAAGCCGCCCCCGCAGTTCGGCGGAAAGCCCGCCGACCGCGCTGTAATCGAAATCGGCAGGGATTCGGACGGCCTCATCCTTTTCCCGGGCCCTGATTTCCGCTACCTGCCGTGTCACGTAGCCCGCATACTGCTGATCGGCGGCCAAAATTTCCGCAGCAACCGCGGCCATGCGCGCCGACCGTGCGGCCCCGTTCATCGCCGCATGCAACGCCGCAAAGGCCATTTGCCGCTCCCCGCCGACGCATCCCCACTGTATCCCGCGCGGCGTCAGCCGGACATCGGCGTTGTCCGCCCGCAAGCTCAGGCGATACTCGGCGCGTGACGTAAACATCCGGTAGGGTTCGGTGACTCCCCGCGTCACCAGATCGTCGATCAGGACGCCGATGTAGGCTTCTGCCCGTCCAACGGTCACTCCCGCCTGCCCGGAAGCATGCCGCGCGGCGTTAATGCCAGCGATGATACCCTGCGCCCCCGCTTCCTCGTAACCCGTGGTGCCGTTGATCTGTCCGGCAAGGAACAGTCCGGGAAAGCATCTGAGTTCGAGCGTGTGGTCCAGCGCCCGGGGATCAACGTAATCATATTCAACGGCATAGCCCGGGCGAAGCAGCCGCGCACCCGATAATCCCGGCATCGCCTGGATAAACAACCTCTGGACCTCGGCCGGTAGGCTGGTCGAAATACCATTCGGGTAAATCGTATCGTCGCCCAGTCCTTCGGGTTCCAGAAAAACGAGGTGGCGCGATTTCCCCGCAAACCGCACAACCTTGTCCTCGATCGACGGACAATAGCGTGGCCCTGCGCCTTCGATCCTGCCTCCGTAGACCGCAGAACGGTGCAGGTTCGCGCGGATGATCGCATGGGCAGATTCGTTGGTTTCCGTAACCCGGCATTCGACCTGGGGGTTCCGTACCCGCTCCGTCAGCAGACTGAAGGGTAACGGTTCCGGCTCGCCGCGATCCTCCTCGAGTGAGTGCCAGTCGATCGAATTCCGGTCGAGGCGTGCCGGCGTGCCAGTCTTCAGCCGACCCATCGGCAACCCAAGGCTTCTCAGCCGTCGTGACAACGCGATCGACGGCCCATCGCCAGCCCTGCCGCCCGGCTCCGTATGCTCCCCGAAGTGCAGAATGCCTCCGAGAAACGTGCCGGTCGTGAGCACTGCGGCACCGCACCGGATACGGGTGCCGTCTGCCGTAACGATCGCAGCGGCGTGCCCCTCCCTGCCGCACTCGATATCGGCCGCCTCACCTTCCGCGACAGTCAGGTTTGCCTGGTCTGCGAGGAGCGCCCGAATCGCGCGGGCATAAAGCCTCCGATCCGCCTGGGCACGAGGCCCGCGCACAGCGGGTCCCTTGCTCCGGTTCAGAAGCTTGAAATGAATGCAGGCAGCATCTGCCGCTCGCCCCATCAGGCCATCGAGCGCATCGATTTCCCGTACCAGGTGCCCCTTGCCGATGCCGCCGATGGCCGGATTGCAAGACATTGCCCCGATCCGCCCGATGTCCTGGGTCAGGAGAAGCGTTTTCGCGCCCACGCGGGCCGCCGCGGCGGCAGCCTCGGCACCGGCATGGCCGCCACCGATGACCACAACATCATAACCCTGATCCAGCTTGCGTGCACCTTCGATCATGCGCGAGCCTATAGACGATCCGTTTCCGAAACGCACTCCTCGCTTCGCGCCCTTATCACCGCCTTGCACCCGTCCGGAAGACACCCACCCCATACGCGACCAATCATGTCATGGAATGCCAGGCTGCCACCCGGAACTGCAGAACCACGCACCCCAGCACGACCCGCGCGCCGAACGCGACAATCCGCCTAATAACTGGGGACTCATCTTATTTTTTATGCATTCTGACCGGGTAGCGATTTCTGCCCGGACTCATGCGCCCTTCCTGGACCCGGTGCCTGCTTGGCTCCCAGCCATCCCGGGACAGCCTCGGGACCGACCGTGTTCCCTGACGCGGTGCCTTCGTTCCACGCGGATCCAGGGTCCGCCTGGAGTGCCCCCGTTCTCGCTCACCGTTCTGTCCAGCTGTTTCCCGCCGGTACCCTCTATTGCAGCATGCCTCCCATCGGCGGCGACCAACTGCTCCATCCAAAGACTTCTGGCGCCCTGGGCGCCGGCACTAACAAATTCTGCACCTTGGCTTATGCATCGACAACAAACCGCCTGCCGAGGGTCTCTCCAAGACCAAACCCGACTCGCAAAGGCTTCGGCGTCAATTTCCGGGAGCGACAACCGAGAGGGTCGCCGCATTCTGCAGTTCGCTGTTCGAACCCGCGTTCTGCGCCGCCTCCAGGACCCCCGCAGAGCCGCTCAAACTGTGCGACATCGTTGTTGAGTTGTACTCGTGCGTCGTTGATGCGACGTTCCCCGCGTCTACACCCCAATTTATCGAGCCAGCGACCACGCCCCCAAGGCCGGTTCTTCCCATTGGCTTCAGCACCACCGCAGTCAGGGCCACACTGTTCTGAACAATCGAGTTTGGGGCCGCATTCTGATTCAACCCGATGATCCCCTCCGACCCGTCAGCGCTGTTCCTGACACCCGTCTCTGTTGGCGTGTCAAAGCTGTACGCAACATTACGCCTGTTAGTGGCGTCATTCCTCGAAGTAGCAGCCGCCACCTGGAGCTTTTCTCCCTTGCCGGTTTGGACCTCGCCGATCGACACGGCATTTTGCATGAGGCTGTTGTCACCGACATTCTGCGCCGCCACAAATACACCGGCGCTCCCATTAAACGATTCGTAGAACACTCCGTACGGGTCACTGCCGATCGGTGTCAAACCCTGGCCGCCTGGTGACGTTCCGCCGCCATTACCGCCATTACCGCCATTGCCGCCATTGCCGCCGTTGCCGCCGTTGCCGCCTGGGCCCGACGGGCTGGAGCTGATGTAGCCCGGGTAATCCAGATTGTGCTCAACGCTCCCACCATTACGGGCAACGCCAACCGAAACGCTCTGCTCTCCAAAGGAAAGGACCAGCCCCGGTTCCGACAAATCCACGTCCGCCACTGAGATCGCGTTCTGAATCGCACTGTTAGCGCCTGCGTTCTGACCCTCTGCCGCAACCGCGCCATCCCCGTCGAACGAATACGACGTGTCTCCCGAGGCTATGCGGTTCGTCGCTGTTATCACGTTGAAACGCCCGGAGTTGGCGAAATTTCCATTTACACTCGCTTCGTTTCTGGATGCCGCCAGCGCAATGGCGCCTTCAATGGTCGGCGCCGAGGCAAGCGAAGATTGCATTGCCAGCACCGACACCGCGCATACCAAAAAAACACCAAACGAAATCTTCATAGTCAGCCTCTAAAACTTTAACGTGTATCCGAGCCGCACAACATCCGGACCGCGTATTCAGCACCAGAGTCGTTCCGGTTACGCTCTCGTCCGTGCAGCTTTCGTGCCAACTATGAACTATCTGTCATTTATGCGGCGATTTTGATGACGCGTCTTAATTTCGCGTCAATTTTCCCGGTCGCGGCGCTCGCCGTTTATGACGTCTCCGTTACATAAATACGTAACATTTACGCACCACAACCTGATTTTTGTTTTTATTGCTAACTACAACCGCACATTGTCTTCTTTGTATTTTCAAGGCTCGCTTTCCTCAAAACACAACTTATGCGCGATTTTGCCTATATCTTCTCTTACTACGTGTGTTGCGTAACATGTACCAATTATTTATATGAACCTTCGTCCACGAAATTCTGGGGTTATTTATAATGACGGTCAGTCCGATCCGCAGGGTATCGCTTACGCCGATTGCCTCGGAAAATGCTTCGTTTCCGGCGCCAGACGCGGACAAATTTCACCGCGATACCGAAGAGCGCAAGATCCAGGCCGCGCTGAACGCGGAGCCGGCACGTTGCATGGTCGGGAACAGCCCCGCCATCAGGCACGTGTTCAATCTCATCCGCAAATTCGGCACCTCGGAAGCGCCGGTGCTCATCACGGGCGAAACGGGAACCGGCAAGGAGCTGATCGCCGCCGCGATTCACGCAAAATCGCGGCGCGCTGCGGGGCCGTTCAAGGTCGTCAACTGTGCAGCCATTCCGCCTACCCTGATTGCCTCAGAACTCTTCGGTTACGAAAAAGGTGCCTTCACCGGCGCTCTCAATCGAAAAAAAGGGATTATTCAGGCTGCCGAAGGTGGCACCTTGTTCCTCGATGAAATCGGACACCTACCGCTGGACCTCCAAGGATACCTGCTTCGCGTCCTGCAGGAAAAGACCATCCAGATGGTTGGTGGCGTCTCCCAGATTCCGATCGACACGCGCATCATCTCGGCTACCAACGTCGACTTCCCGCAACTCATCAGCGCCGGCCAGTTCCGCAGCGATCTTTTCTTCCGCCTGAAGGTTCTCACCATCAACAGCCCACCACTTCGTGACCGCGGCGAAGATGTACTCGCTCTCGCGTTATTCTATCTCCGCAAGTTTGCGACCGAACACGGCCGCGATGACATCAACTTCACCCTGGCAGCCGAGCGTAAGCTCATGTCTCACCGCTGGCCGGGAAACATTCGCGAACTCATGGCCTGTATCCAGCGCGCTGTCGTCGTCTGCGACGGCAACATGATCGATGCCGATGATCTCGATCTCATCGATTTCTATCTGACGCCTCCTGGCAACCAGGCCTACAATCCTCCCGATATCACCGGCCTTCCCCGTCCCCGCGAGCGCGCCGCCCCTGAAGATGAACGTACGCGTGTTCTCGATGCCATCATGCATTGCGACGGAAACCTGACCCAGGCCGCTGCCATCCTCAAGATTTCCCGGATGACCATGTACCGCCTCCTGCGGCGCCATGCCATCGACATCGAGCTCACTTCGATCCGGAACGACTCCCGCGCCGAGGGGTTGGCGCGATGCTAGCGGCTACAACCATGGGTAGTATTGCTTACGTCTCATCCTGTTACGCTGACAGCCAATGTACGTCACAGGTTACGCCTCAACGCCTCCCCGGGCCGCAGCGTCACGTGCTGGCCCTGTCAATTTTTTCGCTTGTTTTCTCGTTATTCTCGATTTCCGCCTGCGTGCGGCGGTTTGGCACGCCTATTGCTTTTCTATTTCCTGTGACCGGACCGGTTTTTCGGGCTGGTCCACACGTAATCACAACAGGCTTCGTCGGATGGTCTGGCGGGGCCGCTCCTACCAAGTGGAGAAGGTTAACATGCGCAAGTATCTACTGATGGGCGCCGCCCTAGGGCTTCTCGCCACCGCACCGTTCGCGTTCGCCGACAATGATGGCAACAGCAACTGGCAAAAATACAGCAATACCTCGTTCGACGTTTACGTCGCCTATGCGTCGGCCAACAACTGGGCCCAGTCTGGCGGCAATCGCGCCTGGTCCGCGTACCAGAACACCTCGGCCAACATCAGCAACTCGGGTTCAAACGACACTGGTGTTCTCAATCAGGCTCAAAACGCCGGTGCGAACAGCGAACTGCAGAACGCTTTGTCCCTCGCCTATGTCAACAACCCCAATGCCGGTTACACCAGCCAGACATACGGCGCTGGATTCGCGATGGCGGGCGCCCAAAACGGTGCCTCTGTGATGGGTAACACCGCTGAGACCGGTTTCGACTATTGCCCTATCAACACCGTCACCCAGGCCGCCACAATCTACAACTCCTATAACGGCGGCACTGGCACCGAGCAGATCAACCAGAATGTTGGCGATAACAGCGTTCTCCAGAACGCAACGGCCATCGCCGACGTGACGCAGGCCACAGGCACCAAAGGGACCTTGGGCGTCAGCTTTGCTGCCGGTGGTAACAATGGCGGTGTGTTCGGCAACGGAGCGGAAAACCGCGGTAACATGAGTGGAACTGTCGACAGCTCGTTTGACGGGCACACCGGTGTGGTCAACCTCAACCAGAATGCCGGCGCGAACAGCCTCCTGCAGAACTCCACCTCGATCGGCCGGGTCAGCCTCTACAAGACGAGCGCAACCACCCTCGCAGGCACCGTTGCCCTGACGGACAACGATGCTTCCGTCTTCTGCAACCGCAGCGCGTCGATCGGCGGCAGCAATGGCGTCAGCATGGACAATTCCTTCAATAGCTCGGCCGGAGTCATGCAGGCCTCGCAGAATGCTGGATCCAATAGCCTGATCCAGAACTCTGTCTCCGTCGCCTCCGTCACTCCGTGAACTAGCATCTCCTTGTGTGCGCACATCGAGAAAATGTGCGCACACATTGTCTGCCTTCCCTGGAGGAACACTAACGATGTCAAAATCTAACCTATCCCAGATAGTTGTGCTGGCGGCCTTCCTTGCTGCACCGCTCGCCGCCCACGCCACCTCACCGTCAGTGTCCGTTCAAGCCATTGCGGGTTCACCCGTGTCGTCCCACGTGCTTGCTGACCTCCACGGCAAGGGTGTCACCGTCAACGTGCCTTCGGCGTTCGGGACCGACTCGAACAACAATGCCTCAGGATCAACCACCGGCGGAATCAGCAACAGCAACTCGGTCACCGGCAATACGGGTTTCACGAATGTCATCCAGAACACGGGCAACAACTCGTTGTTCCAAACCTCAACCGTCGTAAACATCAGCCTTAGTCACTAACATTTTGCTGCCTGGAGCCGGTCCGAATGCCTGCCTTCCGCCTGAACTCAGGCCTCTCTCTTCGCCTTCTGCCATTCCTCGCCGTGGCATGGTTATCGGGGGTTCCTGCGGCCCATGCCGGTGCGGTGCGGTTCGCCCTACCGCTACCGGCCCTCGGAAGCGAGCGCCTGGCGATCCGGAGCTGGCAGGATCTGAAGTTCTCGAGCACCATCCATCAAAAATACGACTTCTCATGTGGTTCAGCCGCGCTCGCAACGCTTCTGACCTATGCCTACCATATCCCCGTCACGGAAGCCGCAGTCTTCAAAAGCATGTACCGGCACGGCAATGCCGCCCGCATCCGCGACGAGGGGTTTTCGCTCCTCGACATGAAGAACTATCTGGCCCGCCATGGGGTACCGGCCGACGGCTTTCGGAACAATCTTGCAACGCTGGCCGAACTTCGGGTCCCGGCCATCGTTCTTATCAACTACCGCGGCTATCATCATTTCGTCGTCGTCAGGGGTATCAAGAACGGCCAGGTCCTTATCTCGGACCCGAGCCTTGGCCTGCGAACCCAACCGATCAGCGCGTTCAAGCGTCAATGGAGCGGAATTTTCTTTGTAATAACGGCGGACCTGAAGCAGGCTCGTGTCGCCTTCAACAGTCCATCCGTCTGGCGCGCTGTCCCGGAACCGCCAATCGACCTCGCCAAATTCCAGCTAAACGACCTCGCTCTTCCCGCCAGCGGTATGCGTAATCAATCGGCCTTTTAAAAAGGAGTGTGTCATGTCGGCTTTCCACCGGATCCTCCTTCTCAGCGTCGGTGTATCATTGGGCGCCACCGCTTGCGCCCTTGCCAATGACGGCAGCGGAGCCACCTCCACACCTCTGGCTCTTCCGGCCTTTCAACGCTCCGCGCTCTTGCGAAGTCCCCGCCTTCAGCCACTGAGCAACCGAACTCTTGGTGAAATCAGGGGAGGGTTTTCCTTTCCGGGTTCAAACAATGTCATGGTTACATTCGGGTTCGCTATAGAAACCATGGTGAATCATAACACTGTCCAGAACATCGTCGAACCGACTTTGACCTTTGATGCCTATAATCCTGAAAACGCCGTCTCGAACGTCCAGAACACTGTTACGTCCGTGCCTGGCGGCACAAATTCCGAAACGACGTCGCCGACTGGCGACACAAAAACGTTTACCACAACAATCCCCGACGCCACGAACCCTCACCTTGCCACAACAATCGCGAATACTATTAGTACAACCGGATTCTCGTCCGTCGTTCAGAACAACGTCAATAATCAACTTGTTCAAATGACCCGTACCTATAATATTGACATTTCGGGGTTACAGACGCAGATTCAAAACAGCGCATACGCAGCGCACGTAATTGGCAGTCTGATACCTCGATGACGGGCAATGCAGATATGAGAGGATCAACTTCCTTGAATGACACGAGAGCAAGAAAGTATCGGCGCTTTTTTCTGAGTGTCGCTGCTGCATGTATGGTCGTGCCGATGTACGCCAGCGCGTCTGGTAACGGCCCGGCATCGATATTCTTCGGGCCTGTGCAAGGCAACGCCGCAACAGTTCGCCTGCGTCGCAGCGGCTTTCCTCTAACACCGATGACGCCCGTACAGATGTCCGGCGCCACGGCTGAGGGGCTCCCCGTCCGCGGACCGATTTTGGCGCCACAAAGTTCCGCACCCAACGCGGTTCTTTTGTGGGACGAGATCAATGTCTTGAAGTCGGTCTCACAGGAAGGTTCAGGCGGATCGGTCACTCTCAACATCGTGCATTGATCGCGGTTCCAAAACTGTTCTCTCGACTTTGTCCGGACGGGCTCGCCGGTTTTCGCCTGTGTTGTCGTAATCGGCTGTGGCGCCTTCCGGATCTCTGTGTTATTCGGGCGCCCGGCGCAATTCACGCCGCATGGATGGGTCCGACAAACGGGAGATAGCTGAAATTTTACAATTCCTGGGAGAGTACCCCCGAAAAATGGTGGTCATGTCTATGAAACCGAATCAAGGCGATACAGCCGCTCCACGGCGACGCGGGTCTTTTCTGGGCGCCGCAAGCGTTGCCTGCGCCCTCGCTCTTGCCGCCTGCTCCGTGCAGCAGGCTCAGCCGCCTGCGGCGCCAACTGCTTCTCCTCAGGCGTCTGCTGCGACCGTCGCGCCTCCACCGCCGAAGACCGGAATCGTTCCTGCCAGCGCTCCCGGCCGCGGGTCCGGCCTCTCAAATTATGGCGAACGGCTACCGACCGCTGACTACCTCGCGTTGACGACGGGCAATACCTTGTTCCGCCCACTCGCGGACGGCGGAAAAACGTTCATCTTTATTGCTGCGAACAAAACCTTGTCGATGTTCCTCATCAGTCCCACGGGCCAGAAAACGATAGAATCGGGACTGCAGACCGTTTCCGGAAACGACATTTGCTGGCATCTCAAGGGACCCAAGCAGCCACTTTGCTTCGTTCCGTATTCAAACGGGCGGTTGCTGACGTTCTCATTTCTCGGCGGCGTTGTCGAGCCAGCGCAGTTTCTCGTATCCAAAGGCAACGTCTTGCACCTGAACCCAGGCTAAAAGCGCTTGACGCGCTCCCTGATCGCCGTCGCCTGGTAGCCTGAACCTCCTCCCGACCGGGCGCGCGGCACGGCAAGTTGCCTGCTCTCAAGACCGCTGGCCCAACGTGTCCCCGAAACGCCAATCGCGTCTCAAAGCGACAACCGCCCTCCAACAGCGTCGCGCTACCAGCTCATTCGATTCTGTGGCGCCCCAGAAGCTGCTCAAACCGCCTTAAAATCGCCCTGGCGTCTTCTGCACCCCGCTGAAGCTCGGGATCGCCAAAGAACCGACTTTCACACAGCATCTCATACGCCTTCTGAAAACCGTCTGCTTTGTAGGTCTCCAGAATTGCCATTGCCCGCACCGAGGCCTCCTCGGAGAGAGTCGCCGTCTTCACGAACTGGAGGCCGATTTCTCTACCCCGCACCCAGCGGCATTCCGCATCAAGAGTCGCCCCGTCGGCTGAGCGGACAACGACCCGCTCCGGAATAGACATCGGCAAGGCAGTTTCAACCCTCAGACCGTCCGACGATTGATCGATGACCAGACAGTCAATGGCACTATGGCCATTGCCAAAGATCAGCTTCACCCGTTTAAGCGCCCGTGTCCGGGCATGTTGACGTCGGTCACTATTGCTATTCCGTTCCAAAACAACCGCCTCGCCATGGGTGTCGATCCAACCCACACTTCACCTGATGGATGCCGTTCGGCCATAACCGGGGCGCCCAACAAATACACGCCCCTCCCGCGCCGCCGCAAGGCCCTTCTCTTAACAAGCGAACGGTCCGCCGATCACCACGCACGTTTTCAGCCCTGCCACCGCCTGCCGCTTCCCCATCTCCCCATAACTCCTGATCGCGACCGGCGCTTCTCCCCCTCACAGTTCCAAGCCTTTCGGCCGATCTCCAATACCCTCTGCCCCGGCATTCACCTGATGACCGGCCAGTTTCTTATGCCCCTGCGTCCGCCGGTTTCGCGCGAGGTCCCAAGCCGGCTTCGCTTGTACCGGATCGCAAAATCCGAACTCCAGTTCCGATTGCTACCGGACCCAACCCAGCCCATGCACCACATCGTTCCTCAACTTTCTGCCCTGCTTGCTGGCTCTTGTTAGGAACTAGTGGATCTTCCCTTCGACCTATGTCATAACAACGCGCGTTGCGCGGCGGGCGGATAGAATATCGTTCGATTGTGCAAAACGCCGCTGACACCAGTGGCAGCAGAAAACAAATGGTTCGAGCATGGCCTGTATGCCAGCATTGGGGCCAATGCTGGCCGCTGCTGAAGCTGAGACTACGACCGCCGGCTACCAAGAAGGGAGGAGCGTAATGACGCATCGTAGAAATCTTTTCCTTGTGCTTGGTCCGCTTCTTGCTGCTCCGCTTCCCCTTTACGCTGCCTCTCCGGCTGCCGATACCCAGCTTGTTGTTCTGAAGGAGAAACTGAAACATCAGGACGCTGTCCTTGCCAAGCAACAGGCTCGACTAAACGCCCAGCTGCAGCAAATCCAGTCTGAACTCCAGGCGGTCCAGGCCGAGCGCAACCAGATCGCCACTCTCACAGGTAGTCCGCAAGCACCCGGGCCAACAAGCACTCCGTATGCCCCCGCTACCGCTGCAACGACGGCACCAGTTCCGCCCCCCGCCCAGACGGCTCAGCCAACGGCGTCACCGGCGGCAGCGGTAGCCGCCCCGCAACCCGCACAGGAAAACGTTGCCCAGACTCAGCAGGCGCAGGCCGAAAAAAGCAGAAAAGAACAGGCAAGACTGGTGTTACAAACCAACAGCGCCCTGTCGCAGGCGGGTGGTGTTCTCACACCCAAGGGAACCCTCGTGATCGAGCCGTCGATCAGTTACAGCTACTACAATACAAACCAGATCAACGTGAACGGTTTCACCATTGTTCCCGGAATCACCTTCGGAAACATTAACATAAACAAAGTCGACGAAAATCTTTACCAACAGGAATTGACGTTAAGATATGGGTTAACGAACCGGTCCGACGTCTACGTGCGAATTCCGTTTCAGGAAGGGTACAGCACCACCGTCACCTCCCCGGTTCTGGTCGGTCAGACGGTTGCTCCGCTTTCCACAAGTGCGCATGCGTTCAACCTGGGAGACATACAATTGGGCGGCAGCTACCAGCTCAACGAAGGCTCCCCCACCATGCCGATCTTCGTTGCCAACCTGAATTTCAAAACGGCAACAGGAACCAGCCCGTTCAGCGTGCCCATTTTCACCAGCAATACCCCGGACGGCATCTATCTTGCCGGTGTGGACAAGAGACTCCCCACCGGGACAGGTTTTTATCAGATTCAGCCAAGCCTGACCGTTCTTTACCCGACGAGCCCGGTTATTCTCTTTGCCAATGTCCAGTATATCTACAACTTTGAGAGAAACGTCCCGATTCAGAATCTTGCCGGGGGCGCACCGACATATGCCAAACTGCAACCGGGCAACGGCATCGGCGTTTCCTTTGGTATGGGTTTTTCCCTCAATGACAGGACGTCGTTCAGCATCGGGTACGAAGAGGATCAGTTCTTCAATGAGAAACAGAACGGTTCACCGATAAAAGGCACCGCCTACGACCTCGGTGCCTTCGATTTCGGCTTGGGGTACCAGATAACGCACAACATCAGTGCTGATGTCGGCGTAAGCATCGGCGTCGGACCAAACGCGCCTGCCTCGGAGATTCTGGTACGGCTCCCGATCAGCATGAATCTCTTCGGATAGGGCTACTAACGACGCTGGTAGCGTTGCCGACGGCGCGCTCGTTGGGTTCGCGCCGACATCCTCAATTTTTGTGTGTTTCTCACCGCTGAAAATTCGAGAACAGAGAGTTTTATCAGCCTTGCTTTCGTGCGCGACCCGGCCCGTCCAGAATCGCAAACAGTTCGTCATTCCCACACATCACGTCCAGCCGAACGGCGAGCGTACAGCTTCCCGCAGCAAGGTGCATCGCAATCCACCGCCTGGCTGATGCTGCCGATGACGCGAGACTCAGACCCCGTTAAAGACGGAAGAGAAGCCAAAATCGGATCCTAGGATCCATGCATGTTATCCCTGTTATGCCAGAACTTCACAGCCGTTGGACCCAGAATGTCTTCCGCCTCACCGGGAACAGCCGATGCGGCAAGAGCCCAGCCCACGATGAGAAAAACCCATCCGGCAGTGGGAATGGTGAAGATGCTGCTGGTGGAAGCAATGGGCCAGAAGAGGAGGCAGAAGGCAACGAACAGGCCGGTTTGTTGGGGCGCGTGCCGTGGCCGTACTGCACGTACGATCCTGGCGAACCATAATGCCACCAGCGTTACAAACAGGATGAGCCCGGGTACGCCTCCCATTGTCGCGGTCTGCAGGTAATAATTGTGCGGGTGAATATTGCAGCCTCCCAGGCCCGGATGTGGAGCCGTTGGAATGCCGTAGGCGCGCAAACCGTGAAAATAGAGCGGGTTGGAGCAAAAATCGCGAAACCCCTCGAATCCTAGGCCCAGCCACGGATGGGCGATCACCATCACCGCCGCGCGGGTATAGATCTGCCCGTACGGGCTCGCTGCAAAGTGCGACATCTGCCGGGCAAATTCCAGGACCAGCTTGCCGTACGTCGGCGGTGAAATCACCGGCAGCGCGGCGATCACAACAGCCCCAATGACGAGAGCCGCGATCGCCGGGAGGCGGAAGCGACGGACGATCAGCGCCGAAAGCACAAGCCCGAGCAACATCAACAGGTTTGGCATGCGTTGCCCGATCAGCACCATGGTCAGCACCAGGAAGATAAATGCTGAACCGCCAGCGATACGAGCCCGGCGGTCATCATGCTGAATCAGCAGCAGCAGAAACGGCATCAGCCCCGGAAACAGCGTCTTGAAAAAGGTGCTGCCGGCACGCGGCTTGAAGAATGGACCCGTAAGCGACCCATCGCTCCAGCGAGGAAAACCTTCGAAATTGTGGCCGGTGAAGTACTGCTGCCAGCACTCGATCACGAGCCAAAGAGCAAGAACAGCCATCATGAATCCGAGCCATCGCCGGTGGCGCGCATCCACCAGCACCCACGCCTCGAGGGCTGCACAGAACAGCAGCAGCCGCACCATCACCAGCGCCTCAAGCATCGAATGCACGGGGCCAGAGCGCGCTGACGACGCCAGGACCAGCAGCCAGAATGCCACTGCGACCCGTACCCAGGTCCGGCGTGTCCATTCCCACTCGCTGCTCCCGTAGGAGTGAAGCAGGAACAGGATTGCGACCGTTGAAATCAACCCATCGGCGATAGCACGACCATAGAAGAGGAAGATGGGCACCAGCAGGGTGGCCACGACAGCCATCCTGTTGAGTACATCCTGCTGCGCCGCCAATCGCGGCAAATGAGGGGCGATACGAATGTTCATGGACCGCTCATGCCTCATCAGACGATGCCACGCCATAGGTCGAACAGGCGGTGGCCATGTTCGGATTCAGGCGTATTGCCGGCCGGCGCCTTCCTCGTGGCGGCATGATCGAGCAGACGTGCAGAGAACCCTCGCCTTTTCCCGGCGCAAACTTCTTCGGCTCGCCAGCACACACAAAATTCATGTTTTTGTGATGGCGACGATGCCGACAACCCATGTTGGGTCCCGGCATACCTGCTCCTGTCGGCTTCTCCGGAACCGCAGTCGCGGAACGTGAAACGACCGGGGTCCGGCGTGAGATCAGCCACCTCCCGGATGACCGGCATCCGTGACATGCGGCAGCTATTTCCCCTCGGGGACCGACGAATTCTGTTGATCTGAAGGCCTCTCGCGCCGATTATACGCCGAAGCGCTGTCCAGGACCGGCCAGCCGGCTTCATTCGCCTGCATTGTCGGCGGGAGGAGTGCTGGGCTGGCCTCGCAACATCAGACCATGATGGAGATTTCCGGTGCTCTCGGCCTTGATATCCGTTTTCAGCGACCAGGATCCGGGTGTTCGGGGCAAGGTTGCCGGCTCGTATACCTTTCTCTTTTTTCTCAATAGCGCCGCCTGGGTCACAACGCTGCTCGTGTTTCGGCATAATGCCGTGCTGCTCGGCTTTTCCGTACTTGCCTACGCCTTCGGCCTGCGCCACGCCGTCGATGCTGATCACATTGCGGCGATTGACTGCGCAACGCGAAAGCTGATGCAGAAAAACGCCCGACCGGCCATGGTCGGCTTCTTTTTCTCGATGGGGCACTGCCTGGTGCTGGTGATCGCGACGGCGGCAATCGCTCTGGCCGCCGTAACGATCAATGCCCGCTTTGCCGCCCTGAATCACATGGCGGGGGTCATCGGCACCCTGGTGTCAACGTTGTTTCTGTTCGCCATGGCAGTGATCAATGCCGCGGTGGCGATATCGGTCTATCGGGCCTTCCGCGAAGCTCGCCTCACGGGGCATTACGCGGACGACGACCTCGACATCCTGCTGAACCGGCGGGGTATCATGTCCCGCCTGCTGCGACCGTTGTTCGGCCTCGTGACCAGAAGCTGGCACATGCTGCTCATTGGCTTTCTGTTCGGCCTTGGGCTGGATACGGCAACCGAGGTGAGTCTGCTCAGCATGGGTGGAATTGAGGCCGCCAGGGGCACATCCGTGTGGGCGATCATGTTGCTGCCTGCCCTGTTCGCGGCCGGAATGTCGCTCGTTGACACGACAGACGGCATCCTGATGCTGGGCGCCTATGGCTGGGCATTCGTCAAACCCGTCCGCAAGCTTTATTATAACCTGACCATCACAGTCGCATCCATTTTCGTAGCCTCTACGGTCGCCGGCATTGAAATGTTGGCCCTGCTCTCGGGCGCACTGAAGCTTCGCGGAAGTTTCTGGAGCACGATGAATAACGTCAACGACCGATATTTCGGCGTGATCGGCTTTCTCATCATCGGCGTGTTTGCCGCGAGCTGGATTGTTTCAATCCTCATATACAGGCTGAAGCGCTTTGATGAACTGGAAATCCTTGCGGCAAAGCCGGAGCCATAACGCGGCTTGGGGCGAACAGCCGCCGCAGCGAACGTCGCCGCCGGATCGCTGTCGGCAGAAGCACCTCCACAACCGTCCAACACACCAACCCAAATCGACGATGCGTCGTCACGCAGTTCGCACCTCCCCGCATCAACGTCCGCGCGGGCAGGTGAGGGCAGCGCTGGCTCTGTGGGCCGCCCCATCTCACTTTTTGGCAGCCATGCTGTCTGTCCGTCAGCCCCAGCATCAGAACAAAGGTGGTCATCCGCGCATCAGCGGCTTGACCAGGCGGCTTTCCTGGCGTCGCATGTGCCGATGGATCGTCATCCCTTCCCGTCACGGGCACCCAGCGGACGCATGGATCGCGAGATCCTTGCCGGTCTCGTGGAACGCGTCACCTTCCATAACCCCGACAATGGCTTTTGCGTTCTTCGGGTCACGGTTCGCGGCTTGCGTGAACTGGCAACCGTGGTCGGCCACGCAGCCACGATCAGCGCGGGCGAATGGGTTACGGCAAGCGGTGAGTGGGTGACTGACCGCACGCATGGCAAGCAATTCCGCGCTCAATTCCTGAAAACCTCGGCACCGGCCACGCCGGAAGGAATAGAGCGCTATCTTGGCTCGGGGATGATCCGCGGCATCGGTCCCATCTATGCCAGGAAACTCGTTCAGGCTTTTGCCGACAAGGTTTTCGACGTGATCGAGACGCACCCCCACCGGTTGCGCGAGATCGAGGGTATCGGGGAGGTTCGCGCCCGACGCATCGCCGACGCCTGGTCCGATCAGAAAATGATCCGCGACATCATGATCTTCCTCCACGGTCACGGTGTCAGCACGGCCCGGTCCGTGCGGATCTTCAAGACATACGGGACCGATGCCATCCAGGTGATGAGTGAAAACCCCTATCGCCTGGCGCGCGATATTCGCGGCATCGGGTTCAAGACAGCTGACACCATCGCGATGAAGCTGGGCTTCGACCGGCAAGCCATGCTCCGCGCCCGTGCCGGTATTGGCTACGCGCTGTCAGAGGCAACGGATGATGGCCATTGTGGCCTGCCCCTCGACGAACTTCTGGCTCTCGCCGAGCGGCTGCTCGAAATTCCCGTCGAGCTGGTCCGTGCAGCTCTCGATCTCGAACTGGCGGACGGGTCGGTGGTGGCCGACCGGGTCGGCGAAACAGACTGCATCTTTCTTGCGTGGCTGTATCATGCCGAACATGGAATCGCCGAACGCCTGCACATGATTGCCACGCAGCGGTTACCTTGGCGCGATATCGACGCAAGCCGGGCAATCCCCTGGGTAGAGCACCGCATCCGGTTGACCCTCGCCGAAAGTCAACGCACCGCCGTCCAGCTGGCGTTGGCCACAAAGCTTCTCGTGATCACTGGCGGCCCTGGGGTCGGCAAGACCACGATCATGAAAGCCATTCTCCAGATTCTTGCCGTCAGGACAGCGCGGATCCTGCTGGCCGCCCCCACCGGCCGGGCCGCCAAACGGCTGAGCGAAACGACAGGGCTGGAAGCCAAAACCATCCATCGACTGCTGGAGATCAATCCGCGGACCGGTGGCTTCCGGCGGGACGCCGAGCATCCCCTAGAGTGCGACCTTCTCGTCGTCGACGAAGCGTCCATGATCGACGTGCCGCTGATGCACGCCCTGACGAAGGCCGTCCCGGACCATGCAGCGCTGCTCGTGGTCGGCGACGTCGACCAACTGCCCTCCGTCGGGCCTGGTCAGGTCCTTGCTGATCTGATCAACTCCGAACGCGTACGGACCATCCGCCTGACCGAAATTTTTCGCCAGGCCGCGTCAAGCCAGATCGTCGCCGCAGCGCATCGCGTCAATCGGGGAGATTTACCCGATCTTGCGCCCGCCGGCCCGCAAGGCGATTTTTATTTCGTCCCAGCCGAAGATCCGGAAATGGCCGCTGCACGTATCGTCGAACTGGTGCGAAACCGAATCCCCCGAAGTTTCGGCCTGGACCCGGTTCATGACATCCAGATTCTCAGCCCGATGATACGTGGCCGAGTCGGAACCCGCTCCCTGAATCTCGATCTCCAGGCGGTCCTCAACCCTTCCGGCGCCCCGAAAGTCGAGAAGTTCGGATGGGGTTTTGCGCCTCGCGACAAGGTCATGCAGATTGAAAACGACTATGATCGCGACGTCTACAACGGCGACATCGGCTTCATTGAGGCGGTGGACGCAGAAGCGGGCGAGATCCGGGTCCGCTTTGACGGAAAAGAGGTCGAGTATGGCGCCGCCGACCTTGATGCTCTCGTCCCCGCCTATGCCGTGACGATCCATAAATCCCAGGGCTCGGAATATCCGGCAGTAGTCATCCCGGTACTGATCCAGCACTATGCCATGCTCCAGCGCAATCTGCTCTACACCGCAATCACCCGGGGAAAACGTCTCGTCGTTCTTGTCGGCGACCGCAAGGCGATCGCAGTCGCGGTCCGCAACGTTCCGGGCCGCCGACGCTGGTCAAAATTGCGGGATTGGCTGGCCGGGATGCCGCAACGCCGGTAAAAGCCCGTCTTGATGGCAGAAAGTAGCAGGCGGACGCTCGTTCTGCGGCCGGCCTCAGAACCAGCGTCCGCCCTGTCCTGTGC